>CAVAID010000017.1:0-37409 GCA_963588685.1 bacterium | reverse complement strand
GTAGCGGGGGAAGGATACGCGCCGGGCGTTTCCGTCCACGTAACTCCTTGATTATCAATAGGGGCTTTCGGCTGATTTTGGGGCTTTTGTCTCATTTTTGACTCGTTTACAGAGGTGGTAATTCGCTATTTGTCAGGGGTGTACTCAACGCTGAGCCGAATTCTGTACCCGGCTCTTTTCATCTCAGCGCAGAAACTGTCATAGTTATCTGTTATATCAACCTCTTTCCCGGCATACAGAACGGAGGTGATTTGGTCGCCGTTAAACTCGTCTCTCGACTTTATACATCTCACTTGACTCGCAGGGATTGTTATCGGCTCGCCCGTGTCCCTGTTTACGAATTCCACAAGGTCTTTCATTTATTCAAAATTTCTATATTATTTTCTCCGAACACAAGCTTCAGTACCTGATCTTTCTTGTCTTTTTTAAGCTTGATCTGGAGGATGGCTTCCAACGGCTCAGCATCAGGCGGTGAAACTTTCACATATTTCTCCGGCCATGTGATGATGTCTATTACTGACATCGAAAGAAAGCTTGCGATATGCGAAAGCATATCATAGGTCAGCTTCGTTTTGTTGTGAAGCAGCTTGCTTACATTGCCTTCAGCCACGTCAAGCGGAGCAGCCAATGAAGCTTGAGTTAAATTCTTCGTTCTCAATATCTTGATGATATTGGCGATGATTGCTTCCTGAGGGAGAGTTTCTTTTGTTTCCATACGATAAAATTACTAATTGATTATCAAGGGGTTATCATAATTTTCGCAAGAAAGTTGCGAATTGCGTAAGAAATACTTGCGAATATCGAAAGATTATTACTATATTTGCACAAGAGTTACACGATAATTACACAACGATTACACAAAAGAAACTCGCAAAGATAACATAATTAGTAAGATTTCTATGGATATACTCTATGAGATGAATGTCAGGTACTGCGAGAATTTCGGATGGCATCTAAAGCCGGGCGAACCGTTCAACTGCCATAAGACTTTCCTGCCATACTTCTGTATGGACGCCGCTCTCCAGGAATGGATCCGCTTCAAGCGAAACCATAAGACTCCGAAGCTCCGTTTCGAGACTCGCAAGATGGCCAATGACATCTCGGAGGCGTTTCGCGAGTATTCGGCCAAATACAGGGCGATTTTTACGCCCGAACAGGTGGAATTTCTTCTGGTGCTCACCGACATCTTCGAGGAATTCATCACTCATCATCTGGTGGTGGCCGAGGTGGCCTATATGAACGCCGTCTCCCACTTTATGGATTTCAAAGTTCAACAGGACTCCGGCTCGCTGTGGCTTGTCAATATGATTGCGGCCGCCGGCCAAGGCTGGTATGCCGTCATCAATCCCAAGAACTGTATGGGTGGGAACAGGATGGACCAGCATCTCGGAGCGGTACTGGTCAAGACTCGGGAGCTGTCGAATGCTCTGTACGGTACTGAGCACAACTTCGTGACCGAGGATTCGGCGAACAAGATGAATGACGCCATCCAGGCTCTCATCAATGTGGTGGAGAGATGGGTATCGAGACTCAGCGAAGAACATCAGGCTGAGCTGGAGATGGAGTTTCATCAGGAAGAGAGGCTGCAGGCATTGCTTGATAAATACAGGAAGGAGGAATGACCGAGATGCAGGCCGCAGCTGTCGCCGATCTGAAACGTGCCCTTCTGGCCCGGAGGCTCCAGATGCTTGAGGAACGGCTGACCCTGGCCACTTATGAGGAATTGTCTCCGGCGATTTTGAAACTGAAAGAACAAATCAAAAATTTATAGATATGGAAAAGAAAGAGAAAATTGCTGTCGCCATCGTACTGCTCATAGCTGCAGCGGCTTGTGGATTTTTCGCCGTGTGGGAGTTCGACTTCATCTGCACGGGCCTGAGGACCTGCTTCTTCCTTGGATACCTGATGACCTCGCTGCCTGGGATTTTCGCTCTTATGGAAGCGACTGGCAATCTCCCGGAGATGTATTTCGGCGACACCGGCGACTCCGATGAGGATTTCAATGACAACAAATAATTCACATTATGGAAGAGAATTTCAACTACAGGTCAATCAAGACCTTCGAGGATGCCTGTGAGCATCTCGGACTGAACGCCTACAACATTCTCCACAAATATCAGTTTTGCCCGGACCACATTCAGGCACTCATAAAGCTGGAGATCATTACCAGAGCTCTCAATGACGGCTGGAGAGACCCTCTCGATGACTCTTGCGTTCGTTTCGGGCTTTATGGATTCACCATCACTGACAGGGAGATCCAGACCGGGAGATACGATGATTACGTTCAAATCCATTATACCCGTCCCGATGGAACTGCCGGCCTCGGCTTTGCGCTCTCGGCTTACGGTTGGTCGCTCTCGGCCTCGAATATCGGCTCTCGCCTTGCCTATAAGACGCGCGAACTCGCCCGATATTCCCTGGACACGTTCACCGAATATTGGGAGTCCTACTGGTTCCCACAGAGCTGGCACAAAGAGGTTCTGTGGCCAGAGAGCGAATGGTAACGAATTTCTTTTTCCGGAGCGCGGTCACCACGGCCGAGCTCTGGAACTTGAAGATGAGGCTCCTGGACGGGAAGCCGGCCAAACGGTCAGTGATATTTTTTGACAACGGTCATAAGTTTATAGCTATCTACAAATGAAACGAACAATCAGGTATTTTTACGATCTCGATGAAGAGAAGAGAGGGATGATGATGAGCGACATCTGCAAAGGAACCGGCCGTAAGCCGAGCACAGTGTATATGTGGCTCAGGGGCGAGCGCAAGCCTTGCCTCCTGGAGCAGAAATTCATCGCCCGGGTGGTAAAGAACATCTACAACGAATCTGTCACCTACAAGGAGCTCTTCTCATAATGGAACCCACGGCCATCGATTTCGAGAGGGTGAGATCACTCGCCCGACAGGGCTTATCCTTCCAGAAGGTGGCGGCCCTGATGCACATAGAGGAGCCATCCTACGAGTTCGAGAAGGCCTATGCTCAAGGACGTGAGGACCGGGGAAAGGAGGATGAGCAGGTAGTGGCTGAAGAGCCGGCCAAGGATTCCGATGAGGTCCCGATGGCAAGGGCCAGAAGGACGGTCCACTACACGGAGCTGTCGCTGAAATACGAGTATCGCAGGGCGTTCTCCGAGGTGCAGTTGCTTGACATCCTCGGGACCAACGGCTTTCACTTCGAGCGCGGCCACTGCTACTGCTTCATCTCCGGTGGCGATGTGGACAGCCTCTCGTACCTGAAGGCTGTGCTCCGTCAGCAGCCTCTTTCACAGCTGGTGGTCTCGACCTGGTGTATGGCCGTCCAGGACATTATCGAGCTCCGTGAGTGGATCGAGGCCGGGAGGATTGAGAAGATGGACATCTACCTGGGTGAGATTTTCAAAGGCTCGTACGCTTTTGAGTATGCCACGCTGAAGGAGCTCTACGAACAGAAGCCAGAGCTTGGCCGGATGGCTATCTTCAGGAATCACTCGAAGGTGATGGCAGGGCGCGGCGAGGAGTTCTCTTTCGCTATCCTCTCATCGGCGAACATAAACACCAATCCACGGTGTGAGCAGACCTGCATCATCATCGATGACGGGGCTTTTGAATTTTACAAGGATTTTTTTGACGGAATTAACTCATTTGAATGAAATGTATGCAGATAGAGATAGGGCTGGCCATCTTTCCATAATGGAGATGACACAGGAAGAAGAGCTGCTTCTGATGGAGGCTATATGCGAGGTGAGGGACTATTACGAGCAGGCGTATTTCCTCTTCTCGATAACAGAGAGAAATGAAGAGATGTATCGGAAAAAATACGAAACTCTCAGAGCGATGTTTAATCGGATTCAGAGTGTATGAAACAGGATTACAGGATTACCAAAGAGGCTATCTGGCAGGCTACCGAATTCGGCAAGACTGTCATTTGCCACTATTACCCACAGGCTGAGGTCTGCTTTGCGTCCGGAGGAAGGAAGAATTTCAAAATCCGGTCTGATGACAAGAACCCTTCTTGCGCCGTATTCCGGAGCAAGGACGGGGTGTGGATGATTCAGGACAAGGGCGGCTCCGACAACAAGGCCAGGACGGCCATCCAGCTCGTGATGCAGAACGAACGGCTGGAATTCGGTCAGGCTATGAGCTGGATTGCAGAGCATTTCGCTCCGTCCCTTCTCGAGGGGACGGACTACACTCCCGTCAAGCCCGTGCCGACCATTCAGCAGGTACCGGCTCAGGACGGCTATTCCCTACAGCTCCGGGAGAGCGGAAAGTTCACCGAGGCCGAGCTGGCCTGTCTCGGCTATAAGATCACCCAGGAGAGGTGTGACGGATTCGGGCTCAAACCGCTGGACTCCTATACCACACCTCGCAACAAGGACGGGAAGAGCTTCAGGATCGCGGCGAACGAGAATTATCCCATGTACTACTATGACTATGGGACGGCCGGGAAGGACAAGGACGACAGGCAGCCCTGGGGCAAGATATATCAGCCTCTGGGCGACCTCCGTTTTATGTATTATGGCTCAAAGCCGGAGAACTTCATCTTTGGGGACCTCGAATTCATCGAGAACTACCAGAAGGCGAAGGCGAACGCAGACTACAAGATGAGCCGTATCGAGGTCGATGACGAAGGAAACGAAAGCACCGTGGAGCTCAAGTGGGAGCACCTTATCATCTGCTCCGGGCCCTCAGACGCGCTGAACGTGCGAAACGCCTCCGGCCACAAGAACGACTATCATATTTGCTGGCTGAATTCGGAGACGGCCGATCTTAACGAATACGAATTCTCCGTGCTCAAGCGGCTGGCAAAGAACATCTATATCCTTTATGACATTGATGAGACCGGCATCGCCAATATGTACCGGATTGCCTTGAGGTACCTCGAGATTAAGATGATCAAGCTCCCGGATGAGCTCAAGCGTTTCAAGGACCGTAAGGGGAAGCCTTGCAAGGATGCAAAGGACTTCTTCCTGCATTTCCGCCGGCCGGAGAATCAGAACCCTTTCAGGCTCTTCGATGACCTGGTCAAGCTGGCGGCAGGGCTGCAGTTCTGGAGCGAGAAGATGACCAAAGGCGGCCGCGTCTATGACATAAACAACGAGCAGCTGTACGGATTCCTTCAGGCCTCAGGCTATTTCCGCATCGCGACCAGCACGAACGCTAAAGGCTATACCTTCTGCTATGTCAGGGACAACGTGGTGACCCTGATTGATGAAAACGCCATATCGGCGAGCTGCTCGGGGTATCTCCTGGAATACATCAAGACTCATCCTTTCTACTACACGCAGCCTCTGGCCAACACTGTGCACCGAAGCAACCAGATCAGGCTCACATCGCTGGAGCGGCTGGCCATCATCGAACCGAACTTCAAGAGCTGGGATGAGGTGAGCGATTATTTCTTCTTTCAGAACGGCATATTCCGCGTCTCGAAAGAGGGCGTGAACCAAGTCAAGGCTGTGGACTCGCCGTGCTCGGTATATGCCAACAAAATCCTCCCGTATGACTTCACTCCGATGGAGAGGGAACCGGGACGGATGCCTTTCTTCGATGTCGAATATACGCCTGAATACGCTCAGCTGCTCAGTCAGCTCAATGCCTATTCCCCCGACTCCCCCGAATTTTCATTCCTTAAGAAGGAAGTTGACGCTGTGGAGGACATCAGGCGGTACCGCATCATCTGGCACAGGAGGGACTTCTCGTTCCTCAAATACATCTACAACACCGGCCGGACCTATTGGCGCAAGACCGAGATGGGCTATCAGCTCTCGGAGAGCGAACAGGCCGAGCAGGACCTGCACTTCATCAACAAGGTGATGGCCCTCGGCTACTTGCTTTGCAAGCACAAGAGCGCAGGTCAGCCGTATGCCGTTTTCTGTATGGAAATGGAGCAGAGCGAAGAGGGCACTCACCTCGGAGGTACGGGCAAATCTCTCTTTGCCTCTTCTCTGGAGCAGATCCGCAAGCAGCTCTTCATCGATGGGCAGAATCTCGACACAAAGAAGGGTGATTTCATGCTGCAAGGAGTGGAGAGAGGTGTGACCGACAACATCTTCCTGGATGACCTTAATGCTCAGGTCGATCTGCATAAGTTTATGCCGATGATCACCGGCAAGATGGTCGTCAATCCTAAATATGTGGCGGCGTTCACCATCGACTTCAAGGACTCGCCGAAAGTTATCTTCACCTCGAACCACGCCATCAAGGGCTTCGATGCCTCACTCAGGCGGCGAACCTGGTTCACAGCATTCAGCGACTATTACCACGCAGATGACCTGCAGCGAGGTCTGAAGGAGAGGTCTCCGTTCCTGGAGTTCGGGAACCGGAACCTCATCAGCGACTACTCGAAAGAGGAGATGAACCAGTTCTACAATTTTATGTTCAACTGTCTCTCCGTCTGGCACAAGCTGCACATCCGCATCCAGCCTCCGATGAAGGCCATCGAGAAGCGCATCCTCCAGAGGGACCTCTCAGATGAATTCATCTTCTGGGCTGATGAGTACTTCTCCGAGGACAAGCTGAACCGCCTTGTGGACAAACAGCAGACCTTTGAGGATTACAAAGCCACCTTGAATCCGAAATTCGCCGCGATGATGAAGCCGCAGACCTTCAAGCGAAAACTCATCCAGTACTGCACGTATAAGGAGTGGATCTTCAATCCGAGCAGTATGCTCACAACGGTCTCCGAAAAGGAGCGCAACGACATCAGGCGAAAGGAGAACGGGAAGGAGGTGTACTACTTCTACATCGACACGACCGGCCTGGTCGGGGAGTCAGACAGCCCGTCCGTACCGGACCCGTCCGGGGAAGGCGAGATTTCCGGCGGCGGCGATGACGGCGAACAGCCGATTTTCGGCTATTAGGTCAGCGCGTCAGCGGATCTGTGGAAAAGGGCTCGAAGGCAGCTCTTTTTCTTAGGTCTCAAGCGGCAAAGTTTTGCTCTTGGTATATTTTTCTTCTTTTTTCTTGACCTTTTGACGCCAGAGAGAGGAAAGAATTGAAATAGAAAGAGTTAAGTGGCGTCAACTTGCGGCGTCAACTTTGGAAATATGGTTTTAAGTTGACGCCGAGAGCCCTGGAAGGCGTTTTTCCGAAAAACAAAGTTGACTCCATTGATACTCAAGGACTTACACTCGTTTAAGGTAAAAACGGCGTCAAGAGCGTCAAAATGAACTTGACGCAGGTAAACGGATTGATACTCAAAGGATTGAGGTTGGCGGCGTCAAAGCGTCAACTTTTTGAAGGAATTATTAACGTAGAAATTTACTGAATGGAAAATGCGAAGAAATATCCTTACAAACTCGAATTCGGGATCAGCCTGAACGGCCGGTCGCTCCCCATCTGGGTGTATGACAGAGTGCCTGAAGGAATGAGGCAGGTCAGGTCCCTGAGGGAGCTCTGGTACGGACGGGCTTTTCTCTATCCCTCACAGCTCTCGCCCGGAGAGTATATGACCTCATATATGAGGGAAAAGGATGAAGAGGCGGTCTGGTCGATGTGGAAGGCCGGGATTCCGCTGTATGTCCAAGACAAGAAGTAATGACACTGTAATTTTGTTGACCAATGAAGAAAAGAGACGATCATAACACGGTCGATGTGAAGGTCGGAGCCTTCCTGAAGCAGTGGGTGATTAACGTTTATGGAGAGGGCCCGATCAAGCTGGACCGAGACTCGAACCTCTGGAGCATCATCAAGCAGCACCTGGACTTGCGGCCGAATGACTACAGGCCGCTCGAGGACCGGGAGGAGTACATCACCTTCGTTCTTCTGAAGGATTCCTCAAATACCAAAGCTTACAGGGCGGCGACCTCACCATACGATAGGAACGAATACAGGGTGCACACGCTGTATCGCTGCATCCTCTCCCAGAGGGGGGAGAACATCGTGAAGAGATTTCTGTCGAAGCAGTTCAAGAACGCGTTCCATAATTATATGCGAGGCGCAATGAACAACAACCCCGACATCTCCATCACCGAGGCCATCACAGAGTTCCTCTCCGACTCCTGCCAGCCGGTCATCGACAACAAGATCATCTCGACCCTTTCAAAAGACTGGTACCGGTACCGTCAGAAGTTCCCCGATGAATTCCGGATTCCAATCTTTTTCTGAGGGCCACGGCGTCCTGAAAATTCGGGTCGCAAAAATTTGAGAATGAACAAAATGTGAGGGCCACGGTGTCCGAAAAATATAGGCAAAAATGAGACTTCTCGGAATCAAAAAAATAGAGTATTGCGACTCTCGCAATCTCTATGACTACAGCCAGCTCGCACCTGGCAGCACCATCAACCTGGCGACCTACCTGAAGGAGGGCTGCTCCTTCTCAGAGCTCCCGTTCACAGCCGAGACCGCCGACCTGAACGAGCAGTGGCTCGATGATGAGGGAGGTCAGCATTCCCAGGTGGCTTTTTCGGCTTCAATCCGTAAGGATAAGGAGTTGTATCGCAGCCTGCTCAACCGGCTCCGGGGCCGCAAGGCCATCTGGAAGGTCACTTTGGTGGAAGGGAAGGTGTATGTGATCGGTTCGCCGCAGTTCGTTCCGACCTTCACCTGGAGCGATGGGGTGTCCGGACTCTCATCCTCAGAGTTCAACATCAGCATCGACAATGACTCCACACACGGCATTCTGCTGCATTCGGCTTAGATTATAGTCCGAATTCGCTCATTTATGGGATTATAAATTTGCACAGAACATAAATTACCAGTAAAATGAAGATGTCAGCATTAGCTCAGAATCTTCGAGGAGCCTGGATGATCACTCCGGAGCAGGCAGCTGTGATGATGCCTGTACTCAAGGGTATCTTGGCCGGAAACATCGTGGAGTTCGACAAGTCTCCGGAGCCGTTTATGGTGACCCGGGAAGGCAAGCGGAGAGAGACGATGTCAAGGCAGGACCAGGATTCCAGCTCTGAGAAGTATGTATATGTCACCTATCTGCAGGGCACTATGCTCAAGCACGATGGGATGTGTGGCGAACCGGGAACCAGGACCATCGGTCAGGGACTCCTTGACGCGGACAGTGACCCTGAGGTCATTGGCCACATCATCGTGGCCGAATCCGGCGGCGGTGCCTGCAACTCCGTTGCAGAGCTCTCCGATGCCATAACCAAGTGCTCCAAGCCGGTTGTCACCTACATTGACGGAATGGCCGGATCGGCCTGTATGTACGCAATCTCCTACTCTGACCATATAATGGCGCACAAGCCGATGGATGAAGTGGGGTGCATCGGCGTGATGGTGCAGCTCTCCGGATTGCCGCGCTATCATAAGGATCCGCAGACCGGGGAGATTTATTGCCGCATCTATGCAACGGATTCATCTGAGAAGAACCTTGACTACGAGGCGGCCCTGGAAGGCGATGCTAAGGTCATCCGCGAAGAGTCCCTCGACCCTCTCTGCCAGCAATTTATGGCGGACATCAAGGCGAACCGCCCGGGCGTGACCGAGGATCAGCTGCACGGCAAGATCTTCTTTGCCAAGGATGTGGTGGGCTCGCTCATCGACTCCATCGGCTCGTTCGAGGATGCTGTGGCGAAGGTGCTTGAGCTCGCGGAGGCGAAGGCGTTAACAAATTCATCTACACAGATGTCGAAATATCCAACTCTCGAAAGCATACCGATGCTCAAGGAGCAGCAGTATGACCAGGACGGCTCGACCGTCCTCCAGGAATGTCAGCTCGATGCCATCGAGCAGGCACTCTCTACTCCACGGGCTGAGGAGACTGCTCTTCAGGGCCGTTTGGATTCTCTCACAGAGGCTCACCAGACCGAGGTGGACTCCCTCAATCAGACCATCAGGCGTCTGGAGGACACTATCTCCAGGGCTGATGCCCGTATCGCGGAGCTTGAGAACTCGCTTGAGGCGGCCATCGCACAGGCGGATGAGGAGAAGCCGGCCACAGTGGCTGTGGATGCCGATCCGGCCAACGAGACCAATGCAGGCGCACGACCGGCCAAGACCTATGCCGAGGCAGTGGACGCTTGCCGCGAATTCCTGAACAGAAAGAAATAATCATAAACAAATCCAAAAGTTATGCAGCTCGAAAATGTGCTTGTTAACTCCGGTGCGAAATTTCGCAAGGAGATCCTCGCGATGCCAGTAGTGGCACTCGAGAAGAGCCTCGCTCACATGACTATCCGCAAGGGTATCCGTGGAGACGAGACTGTCGGAGGCTATGACTCTGGAGCAGAGCTCAGGCCTTATGTTTCATCGAAATCGGCCACCGACACCGGTTCCTTCTATGGCCGTACCCTCACCACCTATCTGGGTGATGTGGTCGAGGAGTTCGACCCGTATCAGCTTTTTTCCACCGTTTATGGTGAGAAGTTCAGCTCTCTGACCGACCGCAAGGAGGCAGACATCGTCAAGGATATGTCTCTGGCTATGGCCCGGAAGGTATCCAGCAAGATCGGCAAGGTCCTCTTCAGCGCAAAGCGCAATGCTGAAGGCAAGACGACCGCTGACCTCTTCAACGGTTTCAGCACCATCGCGGCCAAGGAAATCGAGGACAAGACCCTCACTGAGGCTATCGGCAACCTGAAGATCTACAAGACCATCACTGCAGCCAATGCCGGTGACCAGCTCAAGGCCATCTATGCCGCTGCAGACGATGCTCTCAAAGAAGCCGAGAACCTCAAGATGTTCATCCCTCAGAGCGTGCTCGACCTCTATGAGGAGTGGTGCCTCAGCACCCTCGGAGCCGTTTCTTACAACCAGACCTATGCCAAGCATCGTCTGCATTGCGCTGAGAACGTGGAGCTCGTTCCGCTCATCGGTCTGAAGGGCAGCGAATACATCTATCTTTCGACCAAGGAGAACATGCTGGTCGGCTGTGACCAGGTATCAGACGCGGAAAGGGTCAAGATCCGCGAATGCGACAACCCTAAGGCTCTCCAGTTCTTTATGTGCCTCTATTGGGGCGTCCAGTTCGAGAGCATCAAGCCTGAGGCTCTGCTCGTAGCCCGTACCACCGCTGCTCCGGCAGCCTAACCCGTAAATGCCATATCTTATGGAACTCGGAAATCTTGATTTCAAAATAGGCGGCATCAATCCCTCAGGGATTGGTGCTACCATCTACCGAATTGCCAAGAAGGACATCACTTCCTGGCCTACCATCGGCAATGATCCAGATGCTTCCGGTACTCCTGCTCCAACGGTGAAATCTCTTGCCTGCTATGATGGTGACTTTGTGCTTGCAGCCAGCGCAGTCTGGGACAAGCTCTATAGCACCCAGGGTAAGGGCAAGGCTACCTTCGAGGTGACCGGCGAAACCGACTGCAAGATGTACACTAACAAGGCATCTCTCTCGTTCCCTGACATCACAGCTGAAGCCATCGCGTTCTGCAAGGCTGCAGCCAATGGTGACTTCGTATTCATCGTCAAGGCGGCAGGCCGTTTCCACGTCATCGGCTCACCGGACTACAGGGCGACCATCGCCCCATCCGGCGACACCGGCGACTCGGCCGGCTCAGCTAAAGGCATCACCTTCGAGGTCGAGTGC
Source organism: bacterium (assembly GCA_963588685.1). Classification (GTDB taxonomy): domain Bacteria; phylum Bacteroidota; class Bacteroidia; order Bacteroidales; family UBA932; genus Cryptobacteroides. The sequence goes on along the minus strand of CAVAID010000017.1, from coordinate 25,939 downwards.
CCGGACGTGACACCGCTCCCTCTCTATGAGGGAGAGATCGTCCTCGCTGATGGCACCCTCGACTGTGCCACCGGGACCTTCACCGCGAAATAGCGATGAATCAGGAAATTCTTGACTATCTGCAGAGTGCAGAGCCGGCATTTGACGCCGGCTTTGCACTTTTCTGCAAATATTCCAGAAACGAGCCTCTGATGAGCTGGATCTCCAGACGGCGCGACCTGGAGAAGCTGCTCTACGAGCTGGAGAAGCTCTCGCAGCTGGACCCTGTAGTCAATCCTGTTCAGGAGACTCATCTGGCAAGATGGTCAAGGCCCGAGCAGACAGCCTCACCGGCTTCCTCTTCAGAGATTCAGGCTCCGGCCGTGCCCGTCACCTTCAAGACCTACGATGAGCGGAGGACTCGCCGCGCTGACCTGCCTGCAGACCTGCAGAAAGTCTATGACGGCATCTCGGAGGACTACAAGCTCCGGCGAGGTTTGCACGAGAAGATGAAGATGGCCACGACCAATGAGGACCGCGCCTCCTTCAGGTCGAGGGTCATCGAGACCGATGGCCGGATCCGCGGCGGATTCAAGGAGATTGATACCTATCTGGCCCGAAAGGCTCAGGAGAAGGAGAAGGCTAAGGCTGATTCCGACTTCAAGGAATCCACGGCACGGAGCTACATCTCCAAAGCTCTGAAGAAAGAGACTCTCTCGGCCGCTCAGAAGGCGACCATCCGGGAGAGGTACAACGCTCTCATCTCGCACGGCTGCACCGTGACGGAGGAGCTCTCGGCTAAACTCAAAAATCTTGGATTGATATGAAAAATGTACTCATCATCATTGCCGTACTGGCAATTTTTATCTTTGTGGTGCTCTGCCTGGTGTACGAGCAGTGCAAGGATGCTGACTGGATGACCGAGAAGGTGCTCGGCGCGTTCAACCGCGTGTCCCTGGTGGCTATGGGTGCCGCGCTGCTATCCGCTCTCATCGCGCTGCTTGTCTAAGGCGGCCGCCTGTCGGAAAGTGAAAGAGGATGACCTTTCGGGGCCATCCTCTTTTGCTATAGCTTTTCGACTATCCTGTCGATGTAGGTGCTTACGCTCTCTCCCTGCTTTGCCGCCAGCTCCTGGAGCTTGGCTTTCGTTCCGGGGAAAACCCGGAGGGAGAGGAAAATCTTTTTCCCCTGAGGATCGGCCGGCCGGCCGGCTCCCTCCCTGTAACCTCCGCTCGCCATTACTGATGATCCTCCTCGTAACAGATGATGAGCTGCTCGGCGTGGTTTCGAGCTGTGAAGGTGTGGACCACATAGGTATCATCAGGATTGAGGTCGAGCTTGGTTGCCAGGTTAGCCCACTCCTCTTCATCGACATCGCTGTCATTGATGACCTTTTCATCCACATCCTCTCGGGTTATGAATTCAACGACACCCTCGATGCTCTCGCCCTCGACACAGAAAGGGTCAGCGTTCCAGGTCGCGACCGCTCCTTCGACATCTCTACGGGCGCGAGCGAGCTCCACGCTCTCGGTGTCCCAGTAGCCGATTCTTGCGACAGTCTTGCCGTTCTCATCCTCGATGACATAAGCGGCGGTCTCGCCTGACCAACCGTGAACCAGCTCGCGGAAGCTGTCGCTCTCTTCCATATCGTAATCGAGACAGAGGCTGCCATTCTTGACAGTGTAGTTAGCGTTCTCAGCCATAATGTCCTTAACGGCCTGCTTTGCTTCTTCCTGGGAGTAGTAAATCTTTTCCATAACTTATTGATTTTAATTGTTTAACTTTCTTCCTTTCTTGTATTACAAAGGTAGTAATAATATTTTGATTATGCAACACACAATCAAAATATTTTCGCATTTTTTTGAAAATTTTTCTCGGACAAACTCCCATCGAACTGCCTTTCCCTCAATGTCCTACAGCGGTGGGAATTTCCGGCTACCTTTGTTTGCATGAATCGAACCGTTATGATTATGAATGACGCTGATCTGGAGAATATCAGACACTGGGCCGAACTGAAGTACTCCATATCACAGATTGCCACAATGCTGATGTGCGATGTGGCCGAGCTCCGAATGGCCTTGCAGAACCCGAAATCCGACATTGCCCTGGCCTACTATGCCGGGAAGCTGGAAGGTCAGATCAAACGCCGGGAAGCTGTGCTCAAAGCCGCCGAGGGCGGGGCCGAATGGGCCATCAAGATCCTGGACGGATGGGAGAAGAACCAGACTGAAGATGAATTGATGCCATGAAAAGAGGTTTCAAGGAAAACGAGACGCTTGATCTCATTGTTCGTAAGATGGAGAATGACTCCGTACAGCTGACCGCCGCTCAGCAGGCTCACTATGACCGGCTGCGTGACGCTTACACCCACTGGCTCGCCAATCCGCTGCTCTCCGACAACAGAATGCGTGACTACCTGATGGCCACTCACCAGGTCTCCACATCTCAGGCTTACAGGGACATCACCCTCGTCAAGATGCTGTTCGGCTCCGTCCAGGTGTCGAACAAGGAACAGATGCGATACAAGGCCAATTACCTCTATGACGCTGCAGCTGCAGCCGCGATGGCCGGGAACGATGCCAAGGCCAAGGCCCTGACCAAGATTGCGGACGGAATTGTCAAGAACAACCGGCTCGAGGAACAGGAAGGCGAGGATTACCCGTGGGACGAGATCGTCCCGGTGGACATCTCCCTCTCCGTGGACCCGTCCGTCATCGGCATCGAACCTATCCCACAGGTCCGTGAAAAGGCGGCCAAGCTGCTCAAGGCTTACACCGAGGAAATTGACGGCCCGGAAATCCAGCGAAGCGATGGAGACGAAAGCTAAGTACCTGAACAGGGCCCAACAGGAGGCTCTTGCCATTGCGGCGCATACGGAGGTGGACATCTGTGGCCGCCGTTTCGGCAAGTCTTTCGGCATCGTCTCGCTCAGGATCCGCCGGAATGTCGAGTTTATGCCTGGCTCGACCGGCTGCTTCGTGGCATCATCATACAAACAGGCGCATCAGCGGACCCTCCCGGCCGCTCTCTCCGGTCTGTCGGAATTCGGCTGGATTGAAGGCATTCACTATGTCGTGGGGAAGCGGCCGCCACAGAAGCTCGGCTATGCCAAGCCTATCATCCCTCTTCAGACCTTCGATGATGTGGTCTCCTTCTATAACGGAGCTCAGATGGTCATCGTCTCTCAGGATGTGCGTATGAGCTCGAACTCAATGACATTCGACTGGGTCATTGGCGATGAGGCCAAGGGCCTGAATTTCGACAAGCTCAAGGATGAGACATTCCCGGCGAACGGAGGTACCCGGCGGTACTTCTCCGACATTCCCTGGCACCACTCGGTGCTCTTCGTCTCCGATATGCCGGTGCTCAAGTCCGGGAACTGGCTGCTCGCTTACAGGGAGAAGGCCACGCCCGACATCGTGGAGATGATCAAGGGCCTGCTCGCCCTCCGGTGGAAGGTCAAGGGGTGGAAGGATGAGAAGCTCCGGAAGGAGGAGCTGGGACGGATCGACAGCCTGCTCTCACAGCTCAGGCGTAAGGCCGTGCTCTATCGCGAATGGAGCACGTTCGAGAACGTGGATGTGGTCGGGCTGGACTACATCCGCCAGATGAAGCGTGACCTCCCTCCTCTGGTGTTCCAGACATCCATCCTCTCCAAGCGTATAGAGAGGCTGCGTGACGGCTTCTATCCGAATTTCAAGCCGGCCATCCACACCTACATCGACAACAACAACACTCCTCTGATGGATGAGGGGCTGGGTCACAGCTCCGGGACGGATTTCGGATGTCTCCTGGACGGGGACCTGAACCTCAAGGCTCCCATCGCCATTGCGTTCGACTTCAACGCCAATATCAACTGGCTGGTCTGTGGCCAGAGGGACGGAGCCAGGCTCAAGGTCCTGAAGAGCTTTTATGTGAAGTACGAACGGAAGCTCAGGGAGCTGGTCGATGACTTCTGTCACTACTACAGAGCTATGATATGCAAGGAGGTGGTGTTCTACTATGACTCGACTGCGCTGGGTAGCAACTATGCCGTCTCCTCCGAGGACTTCAAGACGATCATCATCGAACAGTTCAACAAGCACGGCTGGACCGTGACCGAGGTGTTCATCGGGCGGCCGATGAAGCACTCGGAGAAGTACACCATCATCGACAGCGGCTTCAAGGGCGACAAGGGGCTGCTCCCGGTGTTCAACAAGGAGAACAACGAGGCTCTGCTCATCGCCATCTCGATGGCCGAGGTGTCCGTCACTCCGGGGCTCGGCTGGCACAAGCACAAGGGCGGCGAGAAGCTCGCGGAGACCGAGGACAATCTCTTGGAGTATCGTACGGACGGTACGGACGCCTTCGATACGCTCTATCTGGGGAATTCCCTGTTCCCTTATACCACAGCTGCCATCGGCATCGGCTCGTCACTGACATAGGACCGCTCAGGGGCGTCAGCATATATGGCGAAAAGCCTGAGAATTTCCGAACCGGCGAGAGGACAAGGCTTGGGAGCACGGTCCGCGATGAGTCTTTCCGCCGCCGGATTTGGAGGTGTCTTGTGCCTGACAGCCACTTTTTTGGATTGTATTCCGGTGGTTTCGGCCGGTGCGATTTGTCCGACCTGCAGCCTGGATGCTTATGTAACTTTGTTTCATTATGATAAATGCCTCGAAAATACACGAACTCATCCAGACCCACGCTCTTTTCTCCATCACCTGGGTGGCGGAGGACGGAGAGCTGGTCAGAGTGCCACAGTGCCGCTGCACATCGTTCCACGGTGACGGCGACACGATGAATGTCCTCATTCCGGCGTCCGGTCAGGTGAGGACCGTGAATAGAAATACAATTATCGAATTTAACGGAGAAGAAGTGATATTATGAGCGACAAAGCAGTTTACGCCGGCCTTCCCATCGTGGAAGGATTCCAGCTCTTTCCGGAGGCTCAGGTAGTCCTGGGCACCGATTCATCGTCAGAGTTTCATCTGGACTATGACATTGACGCCATCAAGATCGGCAATTACCAGATTGCGCCGTGGGGACCGGACAATCTTATGCCGGAGCATCTCCTGGACAAGGTCGAGAAGGGTGACATCGTGGGCGCGAACCTCCGGTTCAACCGCGATGTGGCGTTCGGCCTCGGACCGAAGCTGGTGAAGGCAGTGGCCAGGGACACCTATGGCCGAGTGCTCGAATGGGCACCTGTCGAGGAGGGACCGATCTTCGATTGGTTCGAAGATAATGACATCCCTCTCTTCATGCAGCAGCAGCTCACCGATGTGGCCTACTTCTACAACGCATTCCCCGAGCTCATCCTGGATGAGAACTTTGACAAGATTCGCGCAATCCGCCATAAGGAGGCGGTGTTCTCCAGGTGGGGCAAAGCCAATGCAAGAGGCGACATCAAGTGGCACTACTATGCTGATTGGAATGACAACCCTGGCGAGAAGGACATCATCGCAACGAGGGTCCTCGATGAGTTCGACACGGCCCGTGACCTGGACATCTTCAAAGCTCAGCATAAGGCAAAGCGGTTCATCTATCCTGTCTATATGCCGTCTCCTGGCAAGCCGTACTACTCGCAGCCTGAGTGGTACTCCATTTTCCGCAGCGGCTGGTACGACCACAGCACGATGGTTCCGAAGTTAAAAAAGGCAATCCTCAAGAACCAGCTCGGGGTGAAGTTCATCATCTATGTCTCCCAGGACTACTTCAAGAACATCTGCAAGATGGAGGGCATCGACCCGAATGACCGCAAGGCGTACACGGAACGCGTGAACAAGGAGAAGGAGGCGTTCAACTCCTTCCTGGCCGGCGAGACGAACGCCAACAAGGCTATCCTCGCCATCAAGGACCGCGTGGCAACAGCATCGGGCACGATGGAAAGTAAATGGATTGAGATTGTGCCCATTGAAAACAAAATCGGCGGCGGCGAGTACATCGATGATACCGAAAGCACGGCGAACATCATCTGCTATGCAATGGGTGTGCACTCGTCCCTCATCGGCGCAACGCCGGGCAAGAGCAGCTCGACCCTCGGAGGAACGCAGGCCCGGGAGCTCTATATGATGAAGCAGGCTTGCATGAAGCCGATTGTGGACCGCGTTATGCGGCCGCTCCGTTTCATCAAGCAGTACAACGGCTGGGACAAGGACATCTATATCAATGTCCCGGAATACATCTTCACAACTCTCGACCAGAACAAATCTGGGAAGCAGGAATCGACTAACACGGAGGTATAATTATGATTGTCAACGGATATAAGGAAATGAAGCCATTCCTCCCTGCAGTGGAGATGAAAGGCACACCGACCATCTTCGATGACTCTCTCGAGGTGGCGCAGAACAGCATCGTGACTGACATCCTCGGGACCGAGCTCGAGACGAAGCTCGAGAAGCGCGAAGCTGCAGACTCCAAGCTCCTGAAGCTCTGCCAGAGGGTGATCTCGCAACAGGCATTCCTCAAGAGCATCCCTGACCTCGACCTCGTGCTCACCGATGCCGGTTTCGCAGTGGTGAACAATGAGCAGACAACGATGGCCAGTCGGGAGAGGGTCCAGTCCCTCACCGTCAATCTGCAGGCCAAGCTCGATGAAAGCAAGGATGCCCTGGTGCTCTATCTCCTCTCGGCTTCTGCCTACAGCGACTGGCGTGGCACCGAGGAGTTCGCACGGCTCTCGGACGGGCTCATACTGACATACGGCGAGTTCAAGGACGCAGCCGTCCTGAACAACATCACTGCAGCGGCATATCCAAAGAGCTGGGGCGAGTTCCTGGAGCTGAATTCGGCTCTCAATGTGGCTCTGATGACGGATTGCGCTTCATACATCTCGAAGGATTACGCAACGGAGATAATCGAGAAGATCCGCGACAATGAAACTTTTCTCCCTGTCGAGAAGAAGGTCCTGAAACTCGTCAAGATAGCCATCTGTGCATTCGCCCTGGCTGACGGCAAGACCGGTCTGGAGCAGACGCTCGCGGCCGTGAGCGTGATGAAGGCGAATCTGGATGATTTCCCGACCTATCGCGACTCGGATGAGGCTCTGGCCTTGACTCTCGACCACACCGACACTCCAATCTTTTCAATGTTCTGAGATTATGAAACTTTTTGAACGCATAAAGTACTTCTTCACTCTCCGTTTCAAGCACGGGGAGAAGATTGACATCGCATATCCGCTCTCCTGGGAGAACATGAGCCTGGAGGACTTCCATAACGTATGCACCGTCCTCTCGCAGCCGCACGGCCGCAAGGAGACGCTCTTCCTGTGCCTCTGTGCTCTGGCTCACATACGCCCGGACAATCCGATACATTATGACCCGAAGTGCATCCGTGACAATGTGGTGTTCATCATCGGGGGCAAGAGCTATGTCATCTCTCCAAAGGTCATTCAGGAGGCTTGCAGCCAGCTGCAGTATATCCTCGATGACATCGGGCTCGCTCCGTCTCCTCTCGACCGAATCGACCGCAAGCTGTATGGCATCTCATTTATGCAGTACTACCAGGCCGATGCCTATATGCTCCGTTACGCCTCGGAGGGTGACGGCAAATGGCTGAAGGAGATGGCCAAGACCCTGACCGGCGGCCGCATCCGCAAGCTCCTGCCTTGGCAGCAGAAGGGCCTGGTGATATGGTGGAACGGCGTCAAGAAATATCTGATGATGAAGTACCCGTATGTGCTTCAGGAGGGCGGTTCCATCACCGACTCCACACCGGCGGACATCCTGCAGGAGCTCCTCTCCTGTATGAACGGGAACCGTCCTCAGGACAATGACAAGATCCTCAAGAGCGATGTGCACTCCGTGCTCTTCTCGCTGAACAAAATCTACTCGGACAATGCTCACAAATAGCTTTCTTCTTTCCTCCTTATCTTCCCTCAGGGAGTTCGTCTCCCCGGACTGTCAGATTCTGCAGGGCAATGGCTATGACGGCGTCATAGACATCCTGCAGAACTTGCGGTCTGTAGTCTATCCCTGCGTCATCCTGGAAGCCGGGGGGTCCGGCACCGTGGCTGATGTGGAAGGGCCGGTGGACACGTTCACCCAGAGCCTCTGGGTGATGGGGCAGCTCGGCCGTGGCGAGGATGAGGCTGCTCTCTTTTCACAGATGAAGAGCCTCGCGATGAAGGTGGTCGCCAAGCTGATGGTCGACATGGCCGCCGGGGCACCGGAGGTGCAGGGACTCGACTATCAGAGATTCTCCTATATGCAGCGGTACGGCGGCCCGAACGCCAGAGGCTATGAGCTGGTGCTCACCTTCAGGCAGAATTTCTCGCTGCTTCTGACCTCCGATGACCTTAAACCGGCAGAGGACAATGGCTGAGCAGATTGACTACAAGGAGATGGCCGAGAGGTGGGCAGAGATCGTGATTGAGCGGTGGATCCGCAAAATCCAGTCTCTCGGCATCGGCTCGACCGGCGAGCTGCTCCGGAGCCTGGAGGCGCACGTGGCTGTGGACGCTCAGGGGAAGCCGGCGAAGATCACTTTCCTCTATCTCTACTATGGCATCTTCACAGATATGGGTGTGGGCCGCTCCGTCAAGCTCGGGCAGGCCGGCAAGGGCAACAGCCGCCAGCGCAAGCCATGGTACTCCTCGACCTTCCTGAAGGAGGTGAACACCCTCGGCCGCTGTATGGCCGAGCGGTACGGCTATGACGCCGCATCTCTCGCGTTCCGCGTGTTTGAGGGGATGAGCCGTTTTGAAAAGAATGATTTAGCTTATTATCTGAAGTAATGGCAAGCACTGTCTATACAGAGAGTGTCGTCACTCTCAACGCCTCGCAGGCGGAAGCAACGCTGTCGGCCCTGAAATCCTCGGCGGATGAACTTCGTAAGAAGATGATCGAGGCGACCCGTCTGGGGAACACCGAGGACGCCGCGAAATACCAGAAGCAGCTCGACTCGGTGAACAAGTCTATGCAGAACATCCGAAAGGAGACGAAGGACTACTCCGAGCTGATGAAGAAGCTCAACGGAGCAACCCTGAACGAGCTGGCCAAGGCCTACTCGAATCTCAACAGGCAGATAAAGAACCTCGCTCCGGGCACTGCGGAGTTTGTGGAGAAATCCAGGCAACTCAAGCAGGTGAAGTCCCGGATGGATGAGATCAACAGCTCGGTCAAGGGAACGAACAAGACCCTCGACGCCCTTAAGGGCCTTCTGCCAAAGCTGGGCATCGCCACCGTCTTTGCCGTGGCCGGCAAGGCCGTGGCGCAGTTCGCTAAGGACGCCGTGGCGCAGACTCAGCTCGTGGGTGACTCGTGGGCTCACTTCACCTACTCGGCGAAGATGGCTTATGGCACGTTCGTGGCTGACCTGACTTCAGGCAAGGGCTGGAAGGAGCTCATCGAAAATATGGCCGAGTCCTACAAGGTCGGCCAACAGGTGATGACGATGCTCGATGAACTGTTTGAACTTCAGAACTCCCTCACCCTGACGGAGGCTGAATATAATGTCGAGATCGAGAAGAACAAGCAGATAATGCGAGACCAGACCAAGAGCGACCAGGAGAGGCTTGACGCTGCGAATGAGGCTATGAGCCTGGAGAAGAAATTGGCCGAGGAGCGCAAGACCATTGCCGCGCAGGAGGCCGAGGCTCGCAAGCTCGAACTGCAGGACCGTACGAAGATGACCGATGCCGAGCTCGAGGCTTATGTCGCAGGCTACAACAACAACCGCGAAATCATCCTCCAGGCTCAGGAGTACTCTGCTCAGGTGGCCGAACTTGAAAAGGGCATCAAGCGGATGAAATCGAACTATGCCCTGGAGCCGGTTGCGAATGCCGGTCTGGACGCTCAGATTGATGCCTCCGAGAAGAAGCTCGCAGACCTGAAGGCGAACACCTCCGATGCTGTGAAGGAGTGGGCGGCCATCGATGCCAAGTACCAGATCTCCAACGATGAGCTCGTGGGGAACTATGTGCAGGCTCTCGCGAAGATGACGAACGCCGATGCCGAGTATTATCGCTCCACTACGAGGATTGCCACAACGGCCAGCTCCCTGAAGAAGGAGCTGTCCAAGCAGCATCAGGCCGAGAGCGATGAGGCCTACAAGGCAGAGATAGCCGGCGTGGACGCGCATCAGAAGGAGATGGAGCTGAAGGCCAAGGAAGGCTATGCCGCCGGGGAGCTCTCCGAACAGCAATACCAGGCGCGGCTCGTCTCCATCCAGGAGACGGCCCTGAAGAGCAAGAGGGCCATCGCTGAACGCTATAAGAAGGAGACTATTGACTATCAGTCACAGCTTCTGGACCTGACAATCAAGCAGCAGGAAGAGCTCCGGAAAATCCTCGAGGAGGCGGAAGCCGATGCCGTGAAGGTATTCGAGGACCTGGAGGCTGAGAGCGATGCTGAGATGGAGTCCATCATGGCCGAGGTCGATGAGGCCTTCCAGGAGCAGGTCGATCACCTGCTCGACCTGTGCGACCAGGCGGATGAGGTCCGAAAGAAGCTCGACCCGTCCACGGCTCTCGGTGAGCAGCTGCAGACGGAGATAGCCGGTCTGCAGGAGATGTACGACAACAAGCTCCTCTCGGAGGAGGAGTTCGAGAAGGCGAAGCAGCAGCTCATCAAGGACTATGTCAAGCAGAACCTCGCCATCGAGCTGGAGGGTTGGACGAAAGGCATCGAGACGGCTCAGCAGTTCTGCGAGCAGTCATCCAGTGCCGTGAGTGCTCTCCAGGAAGCGGAAGAGGCGGCCTTGGAGGCTCAGATGCAGGCTGAACTCACAGCTGCAGGGGACAACGCCGAGGAGCGTGAGCGCATTGAAGCGGAATACGAGCAGAAGAAGCTCGACACCCAGAAGAAATACGCCGTGGCCGATATGGTCGTGAACATCGCCAAGACCCTTGCGGCTGGGGCTCTCGCCATTATGCAGGCGTTCGCTCAGCTCGGCCCTGTGGCCGGAGCGGTGATGGCCGGTGTGATAGGCGTCACCACGGCTGCTCAGGTGGCGACCATCGTGGCTCAGAAAAACGCCATCATGAACACATCTGTCAATTCCTCAAGCAGCTCATCCTCGACCACAGGGGCTCGCGTGGCCACCGGCTACTCCTCCGGCGGTTACACCGCTCAGGCAGGCAATGACTACCAGGAGGTGGGCGTGGTGCACGCCAATGAGTGGGTGGCTCCGGCCTCAATGGTCCGGGCCAATCCGATAGTGTTCCGCCGCCTCGAGCAGGCTCGCAAGAGAGGGACATCGGTGTCAGGCGTGGCCGGATTCGCGGACGGAGGAATGACCTCGCCACAGGCAGCCGTGGCATCGACCGGGGTGAGCACCCTCGATCCGGCTGTGCTCTCGCAGCTCACCGTGGCACTGCAGTACATCATCGACAACGGCGTCCCGGCCTATGTGCTGCTCTCTGACCTGAACAGCAAGCAGGAGCTCAGCGCAATGATCAAGCAAAAAACTGGCAAGAAATGAAACTGACCGTACCTAAGGGGGAGCTCTCGCTCCCTTCAGACTTTTCATTCGAGGTGGAGCAGAACTCGGCATTTTTCTCCACGGATGGTGCTCAGACCATCCCGGCGACCATCCCGGCCACCCCGTCTGACCTTGCGAAGCTGGATTTCCCCAACCGTCTCGGCCGTAGGAACAGGTATGTGAACTCCTTTCCGGCGACCCTGCAGAAAGGGGTGTTCCAGAAGCAGGGCGTGCTCGTGGTCGCAACAACCGATGACACCTCCGTCTCCTGCTCCATAGCGGTCGAGGACTCGGAGTTCTATACGCAGTACAAGGACACCAACCTCAAGGACCTCTTCTCGGCCAAGGTACTCACCGACTACTCCACGCCTGAGGCGTGGTATGAGTACCTCTTCAAGGTCTATAAGCAGGAGGTCGATTGTGACTTCAGGCTCTTTCCTGTGGCCGTGAACTATACGGACGGGGACTACCAGGTGAACAACGAGCCGAGCTACAAGGCGGCATCGGAATACAAAAGCATCTGGCCGCTGGTGCACGGCCCTCGCGTGGTGGCGGAGGACGGGGATGATGTGTCGGTGCCTGAAGGCTATGGCATCGCTCCGTTTCTGAAGCTGTACCGCTTCTTCGAGCTCATCTTCACCCTTTGCGGCTACACCGTGGCCAAGAACTGCTTCGAGACGAACAGCCATCTCTCCTCTCTGGTCCTTCTTCACAGCTGCTCGGATGTGATATGCAACGGCAAGATCGACTACTCAGACCTGGTGCCTAACAAGACCATCTCGGAGATCCTCGAGTGGATGAACAACAAATTCCACGCTCAGATCGCCGTCAGGCCGGGCACGAAGGAGGTGAGCATCCTACTTCTCGAGGACATCATCGCCGCAGGCTTTGACCTCGACCTCACAGGCAAGGCCGTGGGCTCGCCGCAGTACAGCTATTCGTCCGGGAGCCGTGTCGTGATGACTCCCGACACCAGCCTGGAGGGCGCAGAGGGCGCGGCCGAGACGCTGCAGGCCCTCGTGAAGAAATACAAATATATCCTCCCTGTGGACGAGAGTGCTTTCGCCTCTCTCTCCACACCTTGCCTCTGCCTGAGGCTCGCCACGGGGGACTACTACGAGGTCAGGGTGTCGTTCATATCGTATGGCAGCCGGGGCGGCTCGAGCAGTCGCATCACCTATAAGAAGGTGAAGGTCGGCACGAACATTATCAAGTACGACCGGCAGAACGCCGATGACTCGGAGGAGTTCTCTCCGGAGGATCTGGTGCCTCCGATGGTGGCCGCCGGCGACCCTTACATCAGGATGCCTTATGTCGGGACCCGTACACACCGGAACACCTCCTACAACGACTCGGAGAAGGATGAGGATCAGGACATCATCATAGCTGACTATATGGGCCTTGGCGAGAGTTATGAGAATCCGACATCGGGAGGCACGAACTCCCGGCTGGTTCCCACATCGGACGGGAAGGTCTATCTCGCGACGACCCAGGCATACAACAATAGAGGGCATCTGAGGTCCGGGGCTATCTCTCTCACTCCGGAGGATTATGTCGCTACGTTCTTCTCGGGCTACAACAAGCATATCCGCAACAACGCCATCGAGGTCTCCGGCGAGTTCAATCTCACCATCGAGCAGCTGATGGGCTATGGTATGTATTCGCTTAAGCTCCTGGACGGGCAGACGCTGCTCCCGACATATCTGAAATACGAGGTGGGCCGGCGAGTGAAGTGCACAGAAGCAAAGTTCCGGCTCTTCAAGGATTTCGCGGACGGGCAGGAGGATGAGCCTATAACGGCTCCGGAGCCGCTCTATCAGTGGCAGCTCAATCAGACTCAGATCACCTCGAAGGTCTCCGAACTGCAGGCTAAGCAGTCCACCGGGACGGTGATGTGGAAATACGATGATACGGACCCTTACATTCAGGACGAGGACAAGGATGTGTTCATTCCTTCTCCTACAGCTCTCGGAGTGAAGAGCGTGACGCTTGACAGGGTCATCTACTTCTTTGTGCGGACCACCTCCGGCCGGACCACCCACGACACCTATCTGGAGACTGACACCCTGCAGGAGTGGTTCGACTCGGTCGAGATTCCTTAGGAAATTGTCCGAGCTGACAGATAGTGCGATGCTAAATTTGCGACTATAAAACGTACCGAAAATGGCAACAGTTATACAGCGGCCGGATTCGCTGAATCTGCTCCGGAACCTCAAGAGCTACAGGATCAACACATCCTCGCCCGTGTCCTTCAAGCTGATGAAGGGCGCGGACACCGTCATTGAGGAGGACTACAACGCAGACTCGACCGGCATCGTGACCATCGACATCAAGGATGTGGTGGCGCAATACCTCTCTGTCGAGCTCCCGACCTCGGAGGCCTACTCCCAGGACGGGGCGAAGGCCGTTTTCAGCGTCTATGTGGACGGGGACTTCATCCACAGCTTCACAGTGCTCTCGGGCGGCGTGAGGAAAATCAGCGACTCAACGGAGAATTTCCTGAAGGCGAACTGGCTCACCTGGCAGCCGCAAAGCAAGAAGGTTAGGTGGTACCAGCCGGAATACCTCTCGTACTACTTCTGCGTGGCCGGCACGGTCAAGGCTAAGTTCTACCTTCTCGGCGGATCCACGGAGACGGTCTCCGTAGGTACGGCCGCAGCCGGGGCCTATATGACCTACAACACCCAGATGGCGCATCTCTTCAGCCTGAGCAGCCACAGCGCGGATGAGCTCAACGGGCTCGTGGATATATGGGTGGAGAGCTCGGACGGTACCCGACTCTCCTACATCCAGAGGTACGTGTTCGCGCCGGACGACCGCAACGAACACTACTACTTCTGCGTGAACTCCCTCGGCGGCATCGACACCTTCTGCTTCACCGGCAGCCTGACCCTGCAGCCGTCCATCGACCATGAGAGCGCGGAGCTCGCGTCCAGGAAACTGACCATAACGGACAGCCAGGAGAGGGCGTGGAGCCAGAATACCGGATATGTGGGGAAGGTCGAGGCACCCTGGCTGTGGGAGTTCTTTGCAGCCTCCAGGCAGTGGGCCCTGGTAGATGACAACATCGAAGAGATAGTGCTCGATGGGTCGAGCATAAGCGCAAATGACAAGGAGAACCTGCACTCAAGCACCTTCTCCTACACCTTGAGCGAGGAGGGGAAGCTCCTGAAAATCTCCCGGAGCGCGGATGACCTCCCGGCCGTGTCGGTGCAGTCTCCGTCCGGAGAGCTTTTTTTTTTAGCACCCAGGCTGGTTGATTTCCCGACCGCGAACCTTGAGGACTCACTGCTCTTCCTGGTGCAGTCGCCGTATGTGCAGGAGTGGAAGAAGATTTCGCTCGCGACCATCAAGGCGTGGATCAAGGAGATTTTCCTGCCGTATGACGAGCTCCCTCTCCGTCTGGAGATCCTTGACAGCGGTGACGGTTTCCTCGCTTGGGGTGAGAGCACGACCCTGACCTGCAAGGTGTGGAAAGGCGTCTATCAGGAGGTGACATCGCAGGTGACCGAGTGGAGCATCAGCCGCAACTCCGGCGTGCTCATCGAGGACACGGCCTGGCAGCTGAAGGAGAAGGTCAAGAACTTCAAGGGGACGATCGACATCGTTTTCGGCCAGAGCGAGAACGACCTCGGCGAGAGCAGCACGGCCACAGGGACCGTATTCACCGTCAAAGCCATCCTGCCTGAAGAGTCAGTGACGGCGGATATAACCATTTGAAATCGCATTGTTTTATGGAAATAGCAAGAAATAGGATTCGCAGGGACTTTGCGCCGCTGACAGTGTCGGTGGCCATCGTCTGTGATTCTGCCTACTCGCCCAGGATGCAGGTTTACAACGCCTACAACGGCGAATACGAGCCGAACAGGCTCCTGTCCCCGACCGTCATCAGACCGATCGTCACAGCTTGCGCCTCGGACGGCAGCTGGCCGACTCCATCGGCCAATGAGAGCCTCGCAAATATGAAGTGGTATGTCAATGATGTGGACATAACGACCCTCTCCGACTGGTCCGGGCTCTACTCCATCGACACCGTGGGCTCGACCCGTGGGTCGCTCACCATCAAGCGCAACATCGCGCCGGGCTCCAACGTGACCCTGAGGTTCGAGGCGAGCCTCGTGGACAGCCGTCTGGGGGTGACCCTCCCCATCAGGACAGAAGAGGTGGTGCTCTCCACGGTCGATGTGGCGAAGGATGTCTGCTCGATGGACGTCTCGGAGCCGAACATTCGCTATAATCCATTCCTGGACAGGCTGCATCTCTACGAATACAAGGTAGCACACGGCCTGATGGACGCATCTTCTGCAGCCGAGACGGCCGCCAAGGACGGGAACCAGTACGAGAGGACCGTCCGCTTCAACGTCTATCGCGCCGGGCAGAAGCTCTCATCGGGCTACACCGTGAAGCTCTACAGGGTGAACGGCGTGAATGACCTCACCGAGATCTCGCCGTCCACGGACTACGAGATAGTGTCTCTCTCCACCTCCGTCATCGTCCTGGACCTCCGGCTCATCGACAAGGCTGACTATATGGTCAAGGCGTTCGAGGGCACGGAGGAGATAGCGAGAGTGCAGTTCGCCGTCAATCGCATCTGGGCGGATTTTACCTGCAGGCCTACGAACGAGACCAGCATCCTCCCTGACCAGACCGAGAGATATGATGAGGTGCAGGTGGACTCGGAAGGGAAGAAGGTCGAGTGCCCTGGCAATGTCATCAAGATAACATGGTACACCGACTCGGCCACACTCACAGGCGTGGAGCATAACGAGGGCGCGACAACGGTGTTCCAGCTCTCCTCTACAGGTGTGGGGAAGGACTACACCAATGACTGGATCGATGTCTATGTTGATGCCCATCAGAAGGGCGTGCACTATGTCGCTCTGGATGAGGAGGGGAACGAGCTCACTGATGAATCTGGAAACATTCTAATTTGGAACTGATATGAGATATATTCTTTGTCCCAAGGCCAAGGCCCTGGAATACCGGTTCACCATCAGCCATCACACCGTCAAGGGTGCTCAGGTGGTGCTTAACGAGAAGGAAGTGCTCTGCTCGCCGGCTCTGGCAGCTGGGGCGGACCTGACCGAGAGGGCGGCTCTCCTGGAAGGGGCCGTCTATAACTCATCTACAGAGATTTTGAACATCATAAACGACTAATGAAATGAGCAATTATTCAGCGCAAGGTTCCATAACCATCAAGCGTCTCCGGAACGGGGACTCCATCTTCCTGACTCTCGAGCTGAACGGCAAGCCGCTCTATCAGAGCTGGGATGAGCAGAAGAGCTCGGCCTCTCCGGACTGGAGCGTGGCGGCCAATCAGTGGGTGCTCACTCCGAAAGCCACATCGACCAAAGGCAACAACGTGACGCTCTCGCAGCATAACTGGGTGTATAACGGCGTGGCACTGGTTTTCAACGGGGCTACATCGGGCGACTATGTGCTTGACTCGACCGGGAAATTCGGGCGGAACCCGGTCAACGGAGCCCTGAGGGTCATGGCCAATCTGGCCAGCGCGGTGAATATCTCGAACGATACGCTCGAGTACTCCTGCGTGGCCACGGTGGCCGGCTCCGAATACAACCTCTCGAAGAGCGTGGACATACAGATCCAGAAGGGCGGTGCTTCCTCCTATTTCGGCTATATCAACGCCTCGACCACACAGCTGGACGGGACCCACACCAGCGCGGTGCTCGCCACGGAGCTCTGGCTGTCAGCCTCCGAGGTATCCGACTACTACATCAAGTGGTACAAGGATAGCGAGGAGTGGTCTGACAAGGCCGGGCAGAAGAGCATCACCGTGACACGGGATGACATAGCAGGCAGCCAGCTCTTCATCGCCGAGTTCTACAAGGCATCCGGCGACACGGACTATGTGTTCAGGGCAGGCGTCTCCATCATCGACACGGCGGATGAGATCATCCTGGTGCCTTACATATCCTCCTCCAACAAGGAGGTGGACACGGGCAACCCTGTAGTGGTCAAGGCTCGTATCGTCCGTGCCTCGACCAACACGGTGCTCACTCCGTCCAATCCTGTCTGGCACTTCACCATAATGGACGGGGACACCTGGACGGTCAAGGGGGAATCGGAGGAGGGGAGCATCTCCGTCACCACGGAGCACACTGACCAGGTCGACGGCTCGACACACGATGTCGAGGTCCTGGTCGAGGTTTCGTTTGATTCGTTATCGTAAAAATCATAAACTAAAAATCCATTTCTTATGGCACTCAAAAACATCGCAACTGCTGCTCAGGTCGCTTCTATCATCAAGACCAACAGCATTATTGTCGAGGTCGATGGCTCGCTCAGGAGGATCACTCTTGACAAATTCATCGACTCCATCAACGCCGGCGAAGAGGAGCTGCTCAGGTCGGTGGCCTGGGGCGTCCCTATCAAGCAGACTACTCAGAGCTCTCCATCCTGGGGGCGCGTGGGCAACCTCGATATGTGGGAGCTCTTCAAGGAGCAGAGCGGCCGCTATCTCGTGAAGAACAACGGGCACGCGGCGAAGCTCTCCGTCAGCAACTCAGGCATCTATGCCGATGGCACGGCTCTCGATGAGAGCATCGGCCATGTCATGGTGCATTTCCCGAAGCTCTACTACAAGGTGCAGACGGACTCCGTCTCCGGCGTGCCGTACCTCTGGATGAGCCTCATCCCTATCGGAGGGCACTTCATCCCTGAGGCGAACATCGGAGCATACAAGGGCTCGATGTCGGGCACGGCCCTCACCTCTCGCAGCGGCGTGGCTCCGGCCGGTTCAAAGCCCATCACTGCGTTCTGGAACGCCGCTCAGGTGAACGGCAAGGACTGGGGCCTCATCAATTATCAGCACAAGCAGCTGATGATTATGCTCTTGCTGTCGGAGTACGGCAACCCGAATGCTCAGGCGATGGTCGGCAACGGCCTGACCGGTTCGAACAACTCCTCTGACTACTCCACTCCTCTCTCGTTCCTTTGCGGCGCGACCAAGAGTCTCGGCGATGCGTGGGGGGCTGTGGCGAACTCCTGGACGAATTCCTCCGGTACGGCCGTTCTCGATGCGAACGATGTCAGCATCCTTGGGATCGAGAATCCTTATGCTCAGCAGTGGGAGTTCACCCAGGGAATCTATTGCGGCAACTCCGGCAATGACGGCCAGGATGGCACTGAGGTGTTCCTCTACGAAGGCAACAGGCTCCCGTCCACTTCAGAGCTTGCTTCTCATCCGGACGGGGACTACAGGCAGTTCACCCGTCTGACCTCATCCGGCTATATCAAGACGATGGCCATCGGGGAGCACTTCGACATCATAGCCTCTGCACACGGCGGTGGCGGAACCAGCTACTGGTGCGATTACCACTATGCTAATGCTACAGGACAGGTCGTGTTTTGGGGCGGTTATGCGAACCTCGGCGCGTATGCCGGCCTCGGCTTTGCGAACTCGATTTACGGTTGGTCGAACTCGAACTCGAGTGTCGGCTCTCGCCTTGCCTATTATGGCGAACTGACCGTAAAGAGCGGCGCGGAACTGGTATCTGAATAGTTCACAATCAAGATCTTTGAATCAATGGAATCTCGAATCTTTGAGCAATAAGATTTTGGTAATCCATCCTCCTGCCTCCCCGTCCAGGGGAGGCTGAGAACCGACAGGCGAGGATGGTAGGTAGAAGGGATTGAGAGCTGGGTCGTGTTTTGGGGCGGTAATGCGAACAACGGCGCGAATGCCGGCCTCGGCTATGCGAACTCGAATAACGGTTGGTCGAACTCGAACTCGAATATCGGCTCTCGCCATACAATAGAAATACACAATCCCTGAGCCTCGACCTTGCATCATTGGAGTGCAATGTAGGAGCCGATATACGGCTTCGATGTCGAAAAACGTATTGCGGAAAGGCTATCCGGTCAAGCGGAAAGCAAGCGGTGCCAGTAGGTTAAGTCTCGAACGCTCCGGGCAAGGAGATATTGCAAGAATGGCAGCTCCTGATAGAATGGGCCAGAAGATGGCCGTATGGCGGAAAAATAAAAACGACACTATGCCAAAACGGATTGGATATGTATTTGAGAAGATTGCCGATATGGACAATCTCCGAATGGCCGACAAGGAGGCCCAGGCTGGGAAGATCAAGAAGAACCGGCATATCAGAAGGCATAATCTCCACGTGGAGGCTGACCTTCTGGAGCTCCGGCGGATGATCCTCGAGCTGGATTTCCCGGACCCAGGCTACATGGACATGGAATTGCTCAATGACTCCGGCAAGGACAGGCACATCGCCAAGCAGCGGTATTTCCCTTGGAGGATCCTGCACCACGCCATAATGAGGGTGATAGACGAGGCTCTGTACAAGAGCCTCATCTATGACACCTTTGCCTGCATTCGCGGCAAGGGATTGCATTTCGGCGTGAAGCGGATGAAGATGTTTCTCAGGCGGTACTCGGAATACAAGTATTTTTGGAAGGCCGATTACAAGAAATACTACCAGAGCATACCGCACGGGGCGGCGATGCTTCCTTTCCGGAGGAAATTCAAGGATGAGAGGTTCCTGGAACTGATGGAGGTCGCCATCTTTAACTATGATTCGGGCCAGACCATAATTGACATCCTGAATGAAGAAGAGCTGCAGCGGCGCAAGAGGAGTGCCCATCGGAGGGTACCCAAGTCAGCCGATCGGGAATTTCACCGTCAATGCCATCGACCACTGGATGAAGGAGCGGCTCAGGGTCAAGTGCTACCTGAGGTACTGCGATGACACCCTGGGACTTGCAAGGACGAAAGGTGAGGCGTGGGCTCAACTGAACGAGTACGACAGACTCTCTTCAGAGTTGGGGCTGACAGTGAAGGCATCTGCCATCGTGGCTCCGATTGCACACCTTGTGAACTATGGAAAGAAAAGGAAGAGGAAACGGCAGCGAGGAAAGGGCCGTAAGGGGCCGGGGCATTGATTACCTCGGTTATGTTTTCTCAAGGGAAAATGTCCGACTCCGTAAAAGTGTTAAGCATAAATTTGCAGTGAAGGTCAAGAGGACCAGAAATGAAACGAAGCTGAAGCAGGTGAAGGCATCCTATTGGGGATGGTGCAAGTGGGGCAATTGCCGGCATCTGTGGAACGTGTTAACCGACAATGATATGAGCTTTGCTGACAAGGGCATCCGGGCGTCCGGGACAACCAAGGACGGGAAGAAATACTACCAGGTGAAGAGCGTGCCTATCACAGACATTCTCAACACTCCCATCACCGTGCTGGACTTCGAGTCCGGCATACAGACATCCAAAGGGAAGGACCGCTATGCCATCCTCTACACTAACCAGGCCGGGGAGAGGTGCAAGACCCTCACATCGGCCTTCGAGCTGAAGAACGTGCTGGATCAGGCACGCAAGGCCGAGCAGGGCGGCCAGTCCGTTTTCCCTGTGGAGAATGTCATCATCCGCAAGCGAAGTTTCGGTGACGGCAAGGCTTCGTACTATTTTGACGAATAATCATTAAATCTATAAAGAGATGAAAACTCAGAAACAAATCGCAGAAATCCCTGCATCCGGTGTGGAGGTCCTCCTCGAGGGCGCAGTCACCAGACTCTTCTTTGATTTCACAGAACCAGAGCCTCGCGAAGAGGGAGAGCAGGTCCCGGCGGACCTCAAATGCTGCGAGAGTGTCGATGTCATCGGGAGCAGCTATGCTCTGATGGTATCCGGCATCATCAATGACCGCTACAACGCCGACAGCAATCAGGCCCTCATTGCCAACTACGAGCTGGCCAAGGACTCGGAGTCAGGCATATCCGAGGAGAAGAGGGCGGAATATACTGCGGAATATTCAGCGTACCAGGAATGGCGTTCGCACGCGAAAGCCATCGCCCGTATTGCCGTGGCCGAATTGGAGAACCTCTCGAGTGCTGAGTGATGACTGTCGCAAGAGGTCATATCTGTGTCAGGCGCAAGGCCAAGGACGGCGCGGATGGGCGTGACGGCCAGGACGCTCACTCTCCGTATGTGGGCGACAATGGCAACTGGTTCTTCTACGATGACAGTGCCGGCAAGTATGTGGACAGCGGCCGCTCAGCCACAGGCGATGACGGCCACTCTCCGTATGTGGGGGCCAACGGCAACTGGTTCGAGTACAATGCTGAGACCGGCATCTACGAGGACACAGGCATCGCGGCCAAGGGCGAGAGAGGCGAGAAGGGCGCAACGCTCCGGGGTCCTCAGGCATGGTCCGATGTGGCTGTAGGCTACAGCTTCGAGGCCGGAGGTGAGGGCGAGCAGTGGAAGGATGTGGTGCTATATGAGGACAATTACTATGTCTGCACATCCTCGCACACCAAGACGGCCTCGAATTATCCCGGCAGCACGGCCGGAGCGGACCTCTGGGAGCTGGGCTACAGCATTGACCTTGTGGCTACGAAGATTCTTCTGGCGACATACGCCCTGGTCAAGAATCTCGGCGTGGAAGCCATCGACATGAAGGACTCCAGCGGCAACATTCTCTTCCAGGCCAAGGATGGCAATGTGATTTGCAAGACCGGCACGTTCAACAACGTGACCGTGGAGAGCGGTCAGATAGCCGGATTCAAGATCTCGGGCAACGGGCTGACCAATGACCCTTTCACCAATGACGCCTACATCGTGTTCCGTAATGATGCGAGAGGTGCTTTCGCCGGCATCGGCGGCAACGTGATGGCAGCATCGTCCGGAGTGAGAGCTGTGGCTCGCTTCGAGAACCACGACACTACGGGCTATCTCGGCGTGGGAGCGAACTATGGCATGCTGCTCTCTGCGAGAGGAGCTACTACCAATGTGGCACTGCAGATGGACGGTGGGAGCGTTCGCGGCTTTGCGATGGGCAACACCATCGTGAGCGCGGCCAAGACTCTTGCTCGCTCGGATTACAATGTGATAGCCATCAATACATCCGATGTCATCATTACATTGCCGTCCATGCAGCTGTATGATGACGGCCATGTCATCAGGTTTAAGCGTTTGGGCAGCGGTGGGCTGAACATCATGACGAGCTACTGCTACACTTACAATGGTTCGAGCTCTCGCTATTCCCGGCCGTGCATCGTCTACAATCAGAACGACACCATCACAGGCACAGATACACTGTCTCTTCCGAGCCAGTGCGACTCCTTTGAGCTGGTGTGGGTGCGAGACCTGCAGAGGACGGTGAGCGGTACGACCTACTACGGAGTGTGGATCCAGTACAAGCTCCCGAGAGATTGGTAGAATTGAATTTCAAAAATTATAAATTATGCAAAGAAAACAGATTTCACCGGCCGTGGTCGCAGGTAGAATTGTCTCGCACGGCCTTGTCACTCCGGATGCCGATGGCCACTTCAGCCTGGGCGTGGATACGCCGTTTACTATCTACATCAGGCCGAAGGACGCTGTCGAGGATGTCGATGTGGTCCTCAGCTGCAACCTCCTGATGGAGCAGGGCGAGACTCCGTCCCCGGCTCCTTTCCCGATTTATGACTGGTCTCCGATGGAACTCATCGAGCTGGTTGTGCCTACAGCGGTGCAGCAATCTTATGACATCTACTGGGGTAGCGGCTACTACATTGAGGAGGTCTAAGCTATGGCTATCATCATCTCAGCTGGACGGGGCGTGACCAGGGTGCAGACGACTACACCTACTCCGTCTCTCGCAACCATCAATGCCAAGATGCTCTCCGAGTGGGAGGCGTCTGCCTATGCCGGGCTGTCGCTTGACGGCAGCTCTCTCTCACAGCTCTCGGCGTTCATCTCCGAGACGGCCGCGAAGCAGACGGCCGGGAACTACGAGAGCTATGCACCCTTCAAGGGCAGCATGGTCAAGGTCTATGTTGACACAGCCAAGACACATCAGATCGTCTGGAGCTTCAACGGCTTCCTTTACGGACTGTCTGAGAGCGGCCTGAGCAGTGTAAGCATCAACGATGTCATCGCGACATTCTAATCAGTCAAATTCTTCTGCCTTATGAACAAGAACTCGATTGCTTTCTGGGTCTGCCTGGTGGCCTCGGTGGCTCTCTTCATAGGTGGATTCCTTGTACCCCCGATGGGAGTGATAGATGGCTCGGTGCTCAAGGCCGGTGGGATGCTCCTCGGCTTTGGAGCTCTCGCCCAGGCTCCCGCTGTTCTCGAATCCCTGGAAAGGGCGAAATTCACCAAAGGAGATATAACCGTGGAGATCTCAAAGGATAAAGACCATGTTGATATTACTGAAGAGAATTGCTAAGAAGCCTTCCTATACCATCGGCAAGGTGTATATCGAAGGCAAGTACTTCTGTGACTCCATCGAGGACACCGACAGGGGTCTGTATGCCTCGATGCCTCTCGAGAAGCTGAAGGCCACGAAGGTGGTCGGAGAGACGGCAATTCCCCGTGGCCGTTATCAGGTCACTTACACCGTATCTCCGAAATTCAAGGACAGGGCGTGGGCGAAGGCCCTCAAGGGACAGCTCCCTCTCCTCCTGAATGTGCCGGGGTTCGATGGCATCCGCATCCATCCTGGAACTGACCAGAACTCCACTTTCGGCTGTCTCATCGTGGGTGAGAACAAGGTTGTCGGGAAGGTCATCAATTCCCAGACGACTTACAAGAGATTGAATGACATCCTTTATCCTGCCTTCCAGAAGGGCGAGAAGATATGGATCCAGGTCGTTTAACGAAAGGGCCAGTTTTCCTGACCATTTTTCTGGCCCTCGGCTGCTTCTGCATCTCGTGTGGGGTGCAGAGGCATTTGCCGTCCGAGGTGGTTAACGTGAGGGACTCGGTGGCTCTCCATATCAGAGATTCGGTGGCCATCAGGTTCGACACTGTCTCCGTGGAGCTCCCTGTGGAGTCTCGCTCGGTCCTCCTCGCCTCCTCCGACTCCTCCCATCTGGAGACGGCACTTGCCACTTCCGATGCCTGGACGGACTCGCTCGGTTTGCATCACACACTCGAGAACAAGGGCGGAGCTCTGAAGAAGGCGGTGGCCATCGAGGACCACTATCGTTCGGAGAGCTCTGTCACTCAGTTGCAGGAGACCCGGACGGTCACTGTGGTCGAAGAAGTGGAGAGGGAGCTCACCTGGTGGCAGCGGTTCTGGATCGGCTCGGGCAAGGTGCTCTGGTCCCTGGTGGCCGGAGCGGCCGTATATGTTTTGCTGAAATTTCTGATTAAGAAAATCCTGTAATTTCGACTCATAGTAAATTATGTGGGAGAGGGCGGTTCGCTGTGAAGCGAGCCGCCCTTTTGTCTGTCAGAAGGCCGCTTTGCGCTTGCGGATGACATCATTGGCCTGCTCAATGTCGTGAGGGGTGTAGATGTCGGTCATCAGGAGGCTGTGGTGCCTTGCCTGGTTGCGGACGGAGAGCAGGTCGGTGTTCTCGCGGATGAGGTCAGTGATGCCGGTGTCCTTCAGTGAATAGAATTTCCACTCGGGAGGGAACCTCAGAGCTTTGCGGATGTAGGTGCTCCAGAAATCTGTGAACTGCTTGGCGGAATGCCGCTCGCTCCCGGGCTGCAGGGCCTTGCTGAAGAGGTAGTCAGAGTCCGAGTGCTTGAAGATGTCGAGCTCGATCATCAGCTTCAGGACCACATCCGGGAGGGTGACGGATGCACCTTTGCCGTTCTTGGAGCTGTAGTCAGGGATGTAGATGGTCCCCTTCTCGATGGAGATGTGGCGGAGCTGGATGTAGCTCATCTCGTTCGGGCGGATGAAACAGTAATACAGGATGTAGCAGGCGAGCAGGAAATGCCGGTTGTGTTCCTGGCAGTAGTTCTTGAGCCGCTGCATAGCTTCTGCAGGGATGACCGTCCGGTTCTTGTTGCTCTTGATTTTCCCTCCGATGCTCTGCAGGCTGGCTGATGGATCCGTCTCCACATAGGAGTGGCCGAGCAGCCACTTGCTGAAGGTGTGCAGCCACATCACATAGTTGTCTCTGGTCCGCACGGAGAGCCCTTTGTCGAGCCACAGCCAATCGACAAAGCGGTTGAGCAGCTTGGCATCGAACTGATAGGCGTAGAAGATGGGCCTCGGCAGGCCGGCGTTCCATTCGTTGAAATTGTCCAGGAAGGAGATGTAGCCCTTCCAGGTCTTGAGCCGGATGATGGACTCGCCCTTGCACTTGCCGATCCAGTTCCTGTAGGCATCGCAGACATCCTGCCAGGTGGCGTATTGCTCAGGGGCGGTGAAGTTCACCCAGGGGTTCCAGCCTTGACGGAGCTCCAGGGTGATCCTCTCGAGGAGGTCATTGGCGTATTGCCGCCGATCGGAGACTCTGGAGAATTTCGGAGAGATGCGGATGCGTTTCCTTCTCATCTTCCTGGCTTCAGGGTCGTAAGCGTTGAAATGGATGTACCAGTAGGATTTGCCTGTGGAGAGCTGTGGCATCGTGTAGGCCTTGACAGCTGCAGGGAGGGAATGTGATTGGCCGGATTGCATTTTTTTTCTTTCCGGCATCTCAGGAACCGGAAAGAAAATTGACTCGTTTTTGTCTCGGCTGCTTGGCTTTTTTGTGGTGTAATCCGTTGAATTACTTGCACTTGCGACCGAATTTGTAGCGGGGGAAGGATACGCGCCGGGCGTTTCCGTCCACGTAACTCCTTGATTAT
>CAVAID010000016.1:0-38344 GCA_963588685.1 bacterium | reverse complement strand
ACAAGATGGCTCCGCCTTTCAAGAAGGCCGAGTTCGACATCGTATATGGCGAGGGCATCTCGCATGTGGCTGAGATTGTGGACCTTGCGGTCAATTTCGACATTATCCACAAGAGCGGCAGCTGGTTCAGCTACAATGACGAGAAGCTCGCCCAGGGCCTCGCTGCGGTCAAGCAGCTGCTCAAGGACAATGTGGAGCTCTGCGACGAGATCGAGGCCAAGGTGCGTGAGGCTCTAAACAGCGTAAAAGACTGATATGGGCAAGATTATACTTACTGGAGACCGCCCTACGGGGCGGCTCCATATAGGACACTATGTGGGCTCCCTGCGCCGCAGGGTGGAGCTGCAGAACAGCGGGCTCTATGACAAGGTATTCGTGATGATTGCCGATGCGCAGGCCCTCACTGACAATGCCGACAACCCCGAGAAGGTCCGCCAGAACATAATAGAAGTAGCCCTGGATTATATGTCCGCAGGGCTCGACCCGCAGAAATCGACTCTCTTTATCCAGAGCCAGGTAAGCGAGCTCACCGAGCTGACCTTCTTCTATATGAACCTCGTCACCGTGCAGCGCCTCCAGCGCAACCCGACGGTGAAGCAGGAGATACAGCTGCGCGGATTCTCAGACAGCGAGGACGGCGCCGACAACAAGGCCGGCACTCCGGTCGGATTCTTCTGCTACCCGATCAGCCAGGCGGCCGACATCACGGCCTTCAAGGCCACGACGGTGCCTGCCGGAGAGGACCAGGAGCCGATGATCGAGCAGACCCGCGAGATTGTGCGCAAGTTCAACTCCGTCTATGCGCCGGTGCTCGTGGAGCCGGAGATTCTGCTTCCGGAGAGCAGCGCCTGCCGACGCCTGCCGGGCACCGACGGAGGTGCCAAGATGAGCAAGTCGCTTGGCAACTGCATCTACCTCGCCGACGAGCCGGAGGTTGTGCGCAAGAAGATTATGGGCATGTACACCGACCCTCAGCACCTCAAGGTCACCGATCCGGGGCATGTGGAGGGCAATACGGTATTCACCTATCTCGACGCCTTTTGCCGTCCGGAGCATTTCCCGGAGTTCCTTCCGGAGTATGCGAGCCTCGACGAGCTCAAGGACCATTACCGCAGGGGAGGCCTGGGCGACGTGAAGATCAAGCGCTTCCTGGACGCTGTGCTGCAGTCGGAGCTGGAGCCTATCAGGGCCCGCCGCCACGAGCTGGAGAAGGACATTCCGGCCGTCTATGAGGTGCTGCGCAAGGGCTCCGAAGTGGCCCGCGCGACAGCGGCGCAGACTCTCTCCGAGGTCAAGAGGGCGATGAAGATCGACTACTTCGACGCCGACGTGCTCGAGGCCCTCACCCGCGAGCAGGCCGGGAAGTACAGTTTATAGGCCGGAGCCCCTCGACAAGCTCGGGGGCCGGCGGTCGCTGAGCTCCGTCGAAGCGCCGCATGGCAAATTCGGGACGGCAGTGTCAAAGCATTGCCGTCCCGTTTTTTTTAGTACCTTTGCGCCCGGATTGCGAAGCGCCTGCCAGGAAGGCGGCGCCGCAGAATGTAAATAGTTAGCAGTATGATAGATAAGGAAAAGCTTGTCGGGCATCTCGCCGTTGCGGGAGCATATACCATTTTCGGGTTCAACATCATTTTCTGCAAGGATATCGCCAACTCGCACGCCATCGACCCTGTCGTGCTGTTCTCCATCCGTGCCATCGGCGCTTCGGCCCTGTTCTGGCTGATTTCGCTCTTCCTCCCCAGGGAAAAGGTTCCGCTCAAGGATATGCTGATGATTGCGCTCGCTTCCATCCTCGGGCTCTTCACCCCGCAGCTTACCTTTCTCGTCGCCACGACGATGACGAGTTCCATCGACCTCTCGATACTCGGTACGCTCTCCCCGGTGTTTACGATGATATTCGCCGCCATCTTCCTCAAGGAGCCGATCACCGGCAAGAAGGCGGGCGGCGTGGCACTGAGTCTCGCGGGCGTCATTTTCCTGATATTCAACTCCGTACACGCCACCAACGGCACTGCGGAGACTCAGCCGCTCGGCATAGTGCTGATGCTCGTCAACTGTATCAGTTTCGGTGCGTACCTCGGAATTTTCCGCCCCGTCATCAACCGTTACAGCGTGGTCACCTTTATGAAGTGGATGTTCCTCTTCTCCCTGCTGTACTCGCTTCCGTTCGCGGGAAAGGGCCTGATTACCACTGACTACGCCGCCATCAGCGCACCGGTCGTCAGGGAGATTGCGTTCCTGGTGATATTCGCGACCTTCGTGGCATACTTCCTCATTCCTGTGGCTCAGAAGCGCATACGCCCGACCGTGGTGAGCATGTACACCTACCTCCAGCCGATGATTGCCACGGTGCTCAGCATCATCATCGGGATGGATACCCTCAACTGGCAGAAGGTCCTCGCCATCATCCTGGTAATCACCGGTGTGGCTCTGGTTAACCGAAGCCGTGCCGCCGGGCAGAACAAGTAGGCACGATTTTTCATATATTTGCGTGTTATGGATGCACTTGTTGAAAAAGCACGCGCAGTCGCACTTGATGCGCTCAAGGACGAGACCCGCTACGACGGCTCGCCGTTTATGGAACATCCCGACAATGTCGCCAGAATTGTCGCGGACGAGATAGGACTGCCGATGGAATGTGTCGCGGCGGTATATCTGCACGAGGCCACCAGAATCCATAAGGACATAGATATCAGCGGCTTCCCCAAGGATGTGCGCACCCTGACGGAGGGGCTCAACAAGATTTCGACCATCAAGCCGAAGGACACCCGGCTGGAGGCGGAGAACTACAAGAAGCTCATCGTGCAGTACTCCACCGACCCGAGGGTCGTGGTGCTGAAGATTGCCGACAGGCTGGAGGTGATGCGTTCGCTGCAGATTTTCCCCAAGACCTCCCGCGAGCAGAAGCTACTCGAGACCCTGATGCTCTATATGCCGCTTGCCCACCAGCTCGGCCTCTACAATATCAACAACGAGCTGGGCAACATCTACTTCCGCTATTCCGAGCCGGAGCAGTACCGCGCCATCACCAACAAGCTCAAGGCCACCGAGAAGGACCGCGAGCAGCTCACCATGGAGTTTATCCGCCCGCTGGAGAAGAAGCTCTCCGACGCGGGCATACACTACAAGCTCAAGGCGCGCACCAAGAGCGCATATTCCATCTACCGCAAGATGCAGGCGCAGAAGGTGCCGTTCGAGGGGGTCTATGACGTGTTCGCGATACGCTTCATCATCGACTGCGAGGACGACCCGAAGGTGGAGAAGGACCTCTGCTGGAAGGTATATTCCTATGTGACTGAAGAATACGAACCGGACATCCACCGCCTGCGCGACTGGCTCACCACGCCGCGCCCCAACGGCTATGAGTCCCTGCACATCACCGTCAAGAACAAGCGCGGCAAGTCGCTCGAGGTGCAGATCCGCACAAAGCGGATGGACATCGAGGCTGAGAGCGGCAACGCGGCCCACTGGGCCTACAAGGGCATACGGCACGAAGCCTCGCTGGACCGTTGGCTGCAGTCCGTAAGGGATTCGCTTGCACATCCTTACGAGGCTGGTCAGGACGAGATGCCGACCCCGCCGAGCAAGGACATATTCGTGTTCACCCCTTCCGGGGAACTGAGAATCCTCTCCGCCGGCGCGTCGGTGCTGGACTTCGCGTTCAACATCCACTCCAACATAGGCTGCCGCTGCACGGGGGGCAAGGTCAACGGCAAACCGGTGCAGATCAAGGACAAGCTCAAGACGGGCGACGTGGTGGAAATCATGACGAGCCGCAACCAGCGCCCGAGCCGCGACTGGCTGGGCTGGGTCGTGACTTCCAAGGCGAAGAGCAAGATACGCCAGGAACTTGACGCCGACGAGCGCAGAGCCGCAGCCGAGGGCAAGGAAATCCTGGAGCGCAGGCTCAAGAACTGGAAGCTGGAGTTCCCGGACGACATGCTTAACGAGTTCATGAAAGCGCGGAAATACTCCTCCGTGCTCACCTTCCTCGCCGACATCTCCCGGGAAGAGCTGGATATCAATGACATAAAGGCCTACATCCAGCAGAAGGCGGCCGAGAAGGCCGCTCCTGCGGCAGAGGAGAAGGAGGACGTGGCCAAGACCGGCTACAGCCGCAACTCCTCCGACGACATTCTGGTCATCAACGCCAAGAATGTGCGCGGGCTGGACTACAAGCTCTCAAAATGCTGCAACCCGGTCTTCGGCGATGACGTGTTCGGCTTCGTCACCAGGACGGAGGGCATCAAGATACACCGCATCTCCTGCCCCAACGCCGCGAGGCTCATCGAGAAATATCCGTACCGTATCCAGAAGGTCGTTTGGCAGGACAGCAGCACGGCGGGGGAGTTCCTCTGCAACCTCAACATAGTCGCGGGGCTGGAACATCCTGTGCTGAGCGCGATTATGGACGTGATTGGCAAGTTCAGGGTGTCCATGCGCTCCTTCAATGTCAAGGAGAACCGGCGCAACGGCACCTACGAAATCAGCGTCCGACTGCTCACTCCGTCCACCTCCGAACTGGACAAGGTCATCTCGCAGGTGTCCAATATCAAGAATATCATTAAAGTGCACAGAATCTGATGGTTGACAGCGCATATCTCGACAATTACGAGCATCTGCTCGAAGAAGGTCTGCTCAAGCTCTGCAATGGAGCGGGCCTGCTGGACGGGGAAGTGATCGGGAGTCCCGACCTCGAGGCGGTGTGGAACTCATATATAAAGGACTATACCGCCGATGCTGTGGAGAATTTCAACTCCTACCCGGAGGCGGCGCTTTCCTGGGCCGCATTCCTGGGGCTCGGAGTTGCGCACAGTTGGGATACTGACTGGGGCATCTACAAGGACGCGCCCTACACGGCATACTACGGCAGCAGGGGCTGGGACGATATGGACGAACACATCCTGCGCGACCTGCTTCATCTCCCGCTCGACGGCGCGGACGCGAAGAAAATCTCCGACACGTTGCTAAGCTGCGCCCTCGCCACGCTGGGCCTGATCCGCCACGAAGGCATCGAGACCCAGACCGAGCTCGGATTCTACATCCTCACCCGCTCCTACACCGTCCTCTTCCGCATCGGCGCCGCCATCGAGCTGGGGCGCCTCGGCTACAAGAAGGTCCGCGTGCGGTAGCGGCTTGCGCCGCTCAAGTCGCTGCGCGACTTGCTTTGCTTCTCTAACCCCAGTCTGCTACGCCGACAGCCCCTTTCAGGGGCACTCCGCCGTCTGCTCCGCAGCCGACGGGCGGCTCCGCTGCTTCGATTTCTTCGAAATCTCGCTGACGCTCCACCGCGCCGCTGTAGCGGCCTGTTAGTCAAGCCTACCAACAGAAGCAATGTGCAAAAAGTCCCGCGACCGCGCCGGTGCTCTGATGAGCACTTCTAGTCAAGCCAACCACCGACAACAATGTGCGGTCGGTCTGCTGAGCACCGTCTAAGCGCCGCCGGCCAGGTTGGGAAGTTCCGGGCTGATTTTGTCCCAACCTGGATTTCCCGGAGCCCCTGGAAGGCCGTCTGGGGCAGGTGCCGTTTTCAGGTTGGGAACTTTCCTGCCTGAAATGTCCCCACCTGGCGCGGACCAGTCGGGATAATATTGTTTTTCGCCAGATGCATTTTCAAATCGAGGCAACGGCAATGCAGTCCCCAGTGCCTTGCAGCGTGTCTGTCTGTCGCCTGCCTCCGTTTGAGATTGGGGGAGGCAACGGGAGTCGGCTCTGCAGACCTCTCTACTATGGCCTCCCGTTCCCTCGATTTGAGAACTGCCCTCGACGGGTTCGGGGTTCGGGGAAGCGGTCATTGAGCCTGTCGAAATGACGCAGCAAGTTCTCACCCCGGAAATTATGAAAATCCCCAAATAATAGTTACATTTGTCCCGATAGTACAGGATAACTTTATGAGAAGTCTTGAAAACATAGCGACTTTATTTGATCTGGGGGGGGCAACTCCTTAACAGTTAATAACTTATAATATTATATCGAGCGGTATCGGCACTGAAAAAGTGTCGGTACCGCTCTTTTGTGTAACTACTTAATTCATAGCTTATGACAAGAAGCAACGAGTACAGTGCGCCGGCGTGCGAGCCGGTTCTGATTGACCTCGAATCCGGAGTATTGCGAGATTCAGGACAGATTGATCAGCCTACAATCGGAGGACCGGGAGAAACTGAAATTGAATAACAATATGCATATGAACAGAATTCCTATTCTGCTTGTCGCCGCTCTCTCAGTTCTGGCGTGCAACAAGGCAAGCGATGTCCCGAGCGAGGGGAGAGTCTCTGTGCTCAACCACGTGTCTCTGGGAGTGAAGGACTGCGACATCTCGGACCTGCCCGCTTCCACCAAGTCCGAAATCTCCATCGACGGAACCGTGAAGTTCTCATGGAGCTCGACCGATATCGTCGGGATGTTCCCCAACAAGGGCGCGCAGGCGTATTTCGAGATGTCCAGCCACGACGGTGAAAGCGTCGCCGAGTTTGACGGCGGCGGCTGGGCGCTCAAGCAGGCCAGCACCTACTCAGTCTATTATCCCTATGACTACGACCACAGGGACAGAGGCAACATACCATTCGACTACAGAGGACAGAAGCAGTCCGGCAACGATGACTACTCCCACCTCAGCGAGAAGCAGTATATGGCCTACGGTATGCAGGCACCTCAGGACGGCGCGTGCAACTACTCGATGGAGCGCATCGAAGCCGTCGTCATCTTCAAGCTCGTAATCCCTTCCGTCATCAGCTGCGACAAGTTGACTTTCCGTCTTGCCGACGGGCACAAGGTCGTGGTATCCACGCGTCTGGATATCTCGGGCTCCAACTATGCCATCAGTTCCGACGAGGAGTCCAGCCAGTTCTCTCTGGACCTCGAGGGAGTCAAGACGACTTCCGAGGGTCAGACCCTCTATTTCTATGCGATGATGCCGCCGCAGGACCTGTCCGACCGTCAGGTCATCATCAGCGTCCACTCTACCGACGGCGACAACTACCTCGGGGCGGCGGCCGGCAAGAATATGCTCAACAACCATGCATACCAGTATGCGGCGACCCTGACCTCCGACTATGCTTCATTTATGGAGAAGTACGGTCTTGAGGACGGATTGTGGGATTAATTGAAGGAGGAAATGAGTATGAAAATAAGATATGTCATTATAGCGGCGGCGGCCCTGACGCTCGCTGCCTGCACGCAGGAGCAGCTTGAGGCGCCGCAGGAGACTGGCAAGATGCGCTTCACCGCCATCCTTGAGGGGGCGCAGGCCACCACCAAGACCTACCTCGGAGAGGAAGCCGACGGCGAGATGCCGGTGTACTGGAGCGAGGGCGACAAGATCAAGGTCTTCGTCTCCCAGCACGAAATCTCCGACGGAGAGGGTTATCAGCTGGACCTCGAGTCCGGCGCAGGCACGGTCGAGTCGGTGTTTACCGGCAGCGTCCCGGCGCTCCCGGACGGAAGCCTCTACTACTATGCGGTCTATCCATATAGCCTCGGGGCTTCAATCGGAGGAAGGGATCTGTATTCAAGCGGGGAATCCCCGGCGGAAAACGTTTCTGATTACTGGGAAGAAGCCAATTCCATCCAGATTCCGCTGCCTTCCGTCCAGACCTACAGCCCACACTCGTTCGGCAGGGATTACAATCCGGCGCTTGCCGTCAGCCGCGACCAGACCTTCCGCTTCAAGAACCTCTGCGGCCTGCTCAGGATCAATCTTACCGGCAATGTCACGGTCGGGAAGATTACCATAGAGGGTGATGGGGATGAGGCGTTTTGGGGAGTCCTCCAAGCACGTTACTGGTCGAGAAAGAACAGCTCGGAGTATGAATTTGTGGCCAATCTCAGTAAAAACCCGGCCAGTCGAGGCGAAAATCCGATGAATATGCGAACCCTTACGCTTGACTGCGGCGACGGAGTGAAGCTCTCCGACAGCGCTACCGACTTCTACCTTGTACTTCCAGTGGCCGGTGTCATGAAATGGGACGGCAGCAGCCTCAGTTACAGCGACTACAGCGGCGTCACCCGCTGCCTCGACGAAGGCTTCACTATGCGCATCTATGACACAGACGGCAACGAGGTCTATGCCAGGCATACCGAAAGGGACAACAGCGTCAACCGCTCGATGATCCGCAATATGCCTGTGATAGATGTCCGCAGGCAGGATCTCACCGACCTCAGCGCCGACGGTACGGCCAATTCATATATGGTCTCTCCAGACGGCGGCACCTACCGCTTCTATGCCCTCAACAGCGGCACCAGCCCTCTGCTCCCGACTCACGGAGGCGCCGCCAAGACGGCGGAGGTCCTCTGGGAGACGAGGATGTCCAGCACTGTGGAGACTGCCCAGTACGATATCGTAAAGGATGTTGTCTATGACCCTGAGACCCATTACATCTCCTTCAAGACCACTTCCAATCCGGGCAATGCCCTCATCGCCCTTAAGGATGTGGCTGACAATGTGATATGGAGCTGGCATATCTGGTCAACGGATTACGACCCCGACGCAGAAGGCGGCACCGACAAATACGGCAGCGTGGAGTTGATGAACCGCAACCTCGGCGCACTTCGGAAGGATGCCGGGGACGAGAGCTTCTATGGCCTTAAGTATCAGTGGGGAAGGAAGGATCCGTTTGACGCTTCGCACTACAGCGCGCCTTCTGATACAAGATATAAGTTCTATCCGTCTGTGCCGTTTTCAGTTGATCCATCTGTAGGTTCTACAATTGCTTATCAGATAGCACATCCAACTACTCTGATGCCAAGCGGAGGGGATATATATACCGGTTTGGGTTATACGCAAATCTCAGAACTGTGGGGAAAAAGCAAAACCCAGTATGATCCTTGCCCTCCGGGCTGGCAGGTGGCGGATCTGGATATCTGGTATCAGTTTGCGGACAATGTAAATTCTCCGAACTTCGACATCACTGAAGCTGTGGATTATATCCTGTTCAATGAATCTTCGCCGGCAGCCGTTTATCCTAAGGAGAGCGTATGGACAAACACTCATCATTATACATGTCGTGGAGCATTTAAATTCAATATGAACGAGTTGCTCCATCTCCAATTTTCTTCCGATCTTAGCCACGTCCGCTGCCAGCGCTCGACTACGCCTATCAACCTGCGTCCGGTGATTGACCTCAGCGCGTCCGGCACAGCCAACTGCTATATGGCAAGGCCGAAGCACAATTACAAGTTCAACGCGATGGTGAAGGGAGACTCCGACATCTCCACCGGTATGGCCTACAATGCCAAGATTGAAGTCTATACGGAGAATACGGACAAATTGAATGGGGATACGAGATACTCTTGGCTTGAAGGGTATGATGTGCTTATAACGGACTGCTACCTGAAGGACGGCTACATCTATTTCACCACCTCGCTTGACGATCTCTACGGCAATGCGACCATAGTGCTCAAAGACCCGCAGGGCGGCATCCTCTGGAGCTGGCACATCTGGATTGTCGATTATGACCCGGAGACGGACTATGATACCGTGGACTGGGGGCAGGCCGGGGAGAAGAAGTTTATGAAGATAAACCTCGGAGCCCTTAACAACACCGCCTACGACAGCCGCGCAATGGGTATGATGTACCAGTGGGGCCGCAAGGATCCGTTTATGGGCGCAGTCGCTTATGACAGCAATACTCAGGTCACATATGAGGCATATAACTATGGTGAATATGGCACTGCTGAGGCGAGCACGGAAACTTCCACTCTCTCTTATGCCACGAGGCATCCGGGCCTTGCAATAATGGACAGCTCCGATGGCGACGGCGACTGGCTGGACGAGCATAACAATGCGCTCTGGGGCGAGACCAAGACCATGTATGACCCTTGCCCGCGCGGCTGGAAAGTGCCTTCCCGCCCTATCTACGACCAGCACACCGTCTCCAGCAAATACCAGTACGGTATGGAGATGGACGGCATCTGGTATCCTGCCGCCGGCTACCACCACAGCGTCAGCTTCAACCTCAATTCCGTCGGCTTCGAGGGGCATTACTGGTACGCCACTCCTAAGGACGACGGCAATGCCTATTCGCTCTACTTCAACTCTACAGAGGGCGAGGAGACGCTCGACCTCACCAACCACGCCACTCCTAAGGCGCAGCTCAACTCCATCCGCTGCGTTAAGGACGAGTAGCGGTGCATATACTTCTCAGAAGAGGATGACCCCTCCCGGGGCCATCCTCTTCTCGTTTCTGCGCCGGTCCCTCGATGCTTCGACAAGTTCAGCAACCGCAGGCTCTGGGACCGGTGGAAAGCGGTCTGCCGCCGAAGCGCCCCCGTCAAAATAAGGAATTACAAAGAGCGATTTTCGTCAAAATAAGAAAATATCTTATGGCTTTTTTGTCAAAATAAGGAAATTTATTTTTACCTTTGCTCTGAAATACATATAGTTATGGACGAGAGAACAATAATGCTGGTACTGGCAGAGCAAAAGGAGGAAATCGATAAATATAAGAATGTACGCTTAGTCCCCCGAAAAGAAGAGGAACTCTTCGAATGGGACAGCGATATGGCTCAGGTAGTGACCGGTGTAAGGCGCAGCGGGAAATCCACTCTATGTCATCTCGCCCTGCAGCACCGCGGAGTGCGATATGCATACATAAACCTTGATGACGACCGGCTACTGGACATAAGGACAGAAGACCTCAACACTGTCCTAAACTGTATATATCAGATTTACGGGACAGAGATAGAATACCTTTTTTTTGATGAGATTCAGGATGTTAGAGGTTGGCACCTCTTTGTAAACAGACTTCTGAGGCAAGGGTTGCATATTATCATTACCGGAAGCAATGCCAAACTTCTCAGCGGCGAACTCGCAACTCATCTGACCGGCAGGTACAACGAAATCAAATTGTACCCTTTCAGCTTCTCGGAATACTGTGTAGCAAAAGATATTGATACAAAGTCCATTACGACTAAATCGGATGCGGCGCGTAAGATTGCTCTCAGGGAATACCTGCAAGACGGAGGTTTCCCTGAGTTCACGCTCATGAAGAACATCAGGCTTCGCAAGACATATGTTGAAGGATTGATTGAAACCATCATCTCCAAGGACATAGTCAAGCGGTTCAAACTCCGTAACGCGGAAAGCCTCAGGAGGATAGCCCATCATCTGATAAACAACTCCTGCCAGATTATAGATTATGATTCTTTGGCCGGGATAGCTAGTCTGAAGTCTTCGGCCACAGCGCAGAAGTACACCTCATACCTCTCGCAGGCCTACCTCATTCACCGAGTTCAGAAATTCTCCTACAAGAGCAAGGTACGGATAACTGGAGAAAAATGTTATGTCGCTGATCCCGGATTCATTGCGAACAGGGAAAACTCACTGTTGGGAGAGGATTCCGGATGGCATCTTGAGAATGCAGTATTCATCGAATTGCTTAGGCGCAATTCATCTCAAGCCAACGATATCTACTATTACAAGCCGTCCACACGCCAAAAAGAGGTTGACTTCGTGGTGTGCTCCCAAAACATAGTCCGAGAACTCATCCAGGTGGCCTACAGTGTCAGCGAGGTGAAGACTTTCCGGAGGGAGACCGAAGCGCTGGTACTCGCCGCGGAAAAACTGGGCTGCAAAACGCTAAAGCTGATATGCATGGATGAGACTGGAAGTGCCACCGTGAAAGGTGCCAATATTCAGATTATCAACGCTATAGACTGGCTGTTGCAGTAGCGGTCGCTGAGCTCCGTCAAAGCGCCGCACCTATAATAACGCAAAAGAGAGTCGCAGAAATCTGCGACTCTCTTGCGGTGCGGAAGGGACTCGAACCCTCGACCTCCGGCGTGACAGGCCGGCATTCTAACCAGCTGAACTACCGCACCAGTCTGGTTGCCTTCCCGAAAGGCGGATGCAAATATAGGCATTATTTGTGAATCTGCAAGCGCGGAGATGAAATTTTCCTAAAATTTTTTCCCATTTGGATAGGAAGCAATTTATATTTATTTTTGTACACTTATGGCATAACGCCGCATAGGGCGCGTGCCGCAACACATATATTGATAAGAACACTTTTAGGATAATGAAACGACTCTACTTTTTGCTCGCGGGACTGCTTCTGATGTTTTCCTGCCCTGTATTCGCCCAGATGACGGATGACCAGGTCGTGCAGTATGTGCAGAATGCACTCTCCGAGGGCAAGAGCCAAAAAGTAATCACCAAGGAACTGCTCGCCCAGGGCGTGACCGTGGAGCAGGCCGAGAGAATCAAGGCAAAATATCAGAACAAGACCGACGGCAAGACCGGCTCAGTCGCGGCAATGGCGGTGTCCGGCAGCCTCGTAGAGAGGGATTCCAGGGCCAGCGCGCAGACGGGTGACTCCAGCGAAGCCGAGAGCACTGCCGCCGATGCCTACGGCGAAGTCTTCGGCAATGTCGCCGACACCGTCTCCGCCAGCATCCCGATTTTCGGCCACGACATCTTCGGCCGCCGTACCAGGCTGTCATTCGAGCCTAACGAGAATGTGGCGACGCCGGAGAGCTATATCCTCGGTCCGGGCGACGAAGTCATCATAGAAATCTGGGGCGTCAGCGAGGCCACCATCACCGGCGTCATCTCCCCGGAGGGACGCATCAATATCAGCCAGGTGGGTCCCGTACAGCTTAGCGGACTGACCGTCAAGGAAGCCACCGCCAAACTCAAGGGCAAACTCAAGGGTAAGTATGCGGGCGTTTCGGACTCCAATTTCAGCGTAACCCTCGGACGCATCCGCACCATTCAGATTAATGTCCTCGGACAGGTCAATTTCCCGGGTACCTTCCGCCTCTCCCCGTTCACGACGGTATTCAATGCAATCTATCGTGCCCGCGGAGTCAATAACAGCGGCAGCCTCAGAAACGTGAAGGTGGTGCGTGACGGCGAAGAAGTGGCAGTGATAGACATATATGACTTCCTTTTCACCGGCCGCAAGGACTGCGATATCGCCCTTAAGGAGGGTGATGTGGTGCTTGTGCAGCCGTATCAGGCGCTCGTCACGATAGAGGGTGACGTCAAGATGCCGATGAAGTATGAAATCAAGGAGGGGGAGACCCTCGACAAGCTCATTGAATATGCCGGAGGATTCGCCAGCGCAGCCTACCGCGACGATGTCAAAATCGTCCGCAGCACCGGGCATGAGAAGCAGATCCTTACTGTCCGCAGCTCCGAATTCGGCTCCTGTGAGCTGCAGGACGGCGATGTGGTGACCGTCGGATCCAACCTTGAGCGCTTTGCCAACAGGCTGGAAGTCAGGGGCTATGTCTTCCGCCCGGGAGAGTTCCAGTTCGGAGGCGACATCGCGACGGTGCGCCAGCTGCTCAATGCCGCGGGCGGACTCACCGAGGATGCGTTCCGCGACAGGGCGGTGCTCCTCAGGGAGAAGGACGACCTCAGCCTTGAGACCATTCCGGTCAATATCGGCGCCATTGCCGACGGCAGCGCTGAGGATATTCTGCTCCGCAAAAACGATGTGCTGGTCGTATCCGGCATCTACGAACTCGAGGACAGGGGCACGCTTACCATCAACGGAATGGTGGCCGTCCCGGGAGAATATCCATATTCCGACAATACCACGGTCGAAGACCTCATCCTGCAGGCCGGAGGTCTTCTGGACGGCGCCTCCACATCGAGGGTCGATGTGACCCGCAGGGTCTATGACGCCGCCGCGATGACCTGGTCCGACACCCTCGCGCTGGCCTACAGCTTCGCAATCAGGGACGGCCTTGCCATCGGCGGAGATGCAGGCTTCACGCTCCAGCCGTACGATGTCGTGTCGGTACGCCGCAGTCCGGGCTACAGGCCGCAGGAGTTCATCGAGATTCGCGGAAATGTGGCCTTCCCGGGCAGATATGCCATTCTCTATGAGGGCGAGAAGCTCTCGCACCTCGTGGAGCGCGCCGGCGGATTCGTGGGCAACGCCAACCCTCGCGGCGCCGTGCTTGTCCGCAAGAGGGACGCTTCCATGGACACGAGACTCCTCAACGCGTCGGTTGACAAGCTCTCCCGCTCGGTTGCGGACAGCCTTGCCGTCACTGTGGATCAGGAATACAGCATCGCCGTCGACCTCGACTATGCGATGAACCACAAGGGCGGCGATGCGGACATAATTCTCCAGAACGGCGACTACATCAATGTTCCGGAATTCGTCAACACGGTGCAGATTGTGGGCGAGGTGATGTCCCCGAACGCGGTAGTGTTCAAGTCCGGCAAGCCTGTGTCATATTATGTCAACGCCGCCGGCGGCTACACCGACAGGGGCAAGCGCAGCCGCGTCTATGTAATCTACCAGAACGGCAAGGCTTCCCGGAACATTCTCAACAATGCCAAGGTGGAGCCGGGATGCACCATAGTCGTGCCGGCGAAGCCGGAGCGCAAGGCTACCTCCGCCGCCGAATGGGCATCAATCCTGAGCTCGACCTCAAGTCTCGTATATATGTTGGCAGTGCTGACAAGGCTCTGGTAAGCAGTTGAATCATCGCAAATTATTCGCATTATGGCAGAAATTGAAGAACAGAACGGCGAGGTCGATGTGATGGAGCTGCTGCTCAAGCTGCTCAAAAACTGGAAATTCATCCTCATCTGGTGCGGCGCGGCGGCCGTGCTGGGAATCGTCATTGCCTTCAGCACTCCGAAGCAATATACGGTAAGCTCCAAACTGGCTCCGGAACTCGTGTCCAAGGCCAGCAGCGCCATGTCTTCGCTGGCTTCTATGCTCGGCGCCAATGTCAATATGACCACCAATGACGCCCTGTATCCGGAACTTTATCCGGATATCGTCTCGTCGAGCCCTTTCATTACGGACCTTTTCTCCGTCGAAGTGCAGTACAATGACAAGAAGACCGGCGAGCCTGCGACATCCGACTACTACACCTATCTCAAGGAGCAGACGAAGTCTCCGTGGTGGAATGTAGTTCTGGCCGCGCCGTTCAAGGCCGTGGGCTGGTTTATCGGGCTTTTCAGGGAGAAGGCCGAACCCGTCGAGGGCTATGCCGAGCTCAATCCATACGCGCTGACCCCCGAGCAGGCGGCCATAGCCAAGGCCATCTCGGGCAGCGTCAATATCGACGTGGACACCAAGACCTATGTGATGACCCTCACGGTCAACAGCCAGTCGCCTACCGTGTCCAAGAAGATAGCAGACTCCGTCATCGAGATGCTTCAGAAGTATGTCTCCGACTACCGTACCCAGAAGGCGCGCAAGGACCTCGAGTACTACGAGCAGCTTTACGACGAGTCCAAGGCCTCATATTATGATGCCCAGAAGAAGTATGCCCGCTATGTCGATGCCAACAAGGGCGTTGTGCTCCAGAGCGTAATGATCGAGCAGGAGAGGCTCCAGAACGAGATGCGTCTTGCCTACCAGCTCTACAATTCCTGCGCCCAGCAGCTTCAGATGGGCAAGGCCAAGGTTCAGATGGAG
Organism: bacterium; assembly: GCA_963588685.1. Classification (GTDB taxonomy): domain Bacteria; phylum Bacteroidota; class Bacteroidia; order Bacteroidales; family UBA932; genus Cryptobacteroides. Next base: position 22,955 of record CAVAID010000016.1, on the reverse strand, counting down.
ACTCCGGTCTTCGTGGTGATGCAGCCTCCTGTGCTTCCGCTCAGGGCCAGCAAACCGCAGAAGGCGATGACCGTCGTGGCATTCATCTTCCTCGGCGGCTGCTGCGCGGCGGCCTGGGTGCTCTGGGGACGCGACTGGGTCGCCCGCCTCAAGAAAGAAGAAGAGAAGGAAGAAGCATAAGTGGAAGAGAATATCATAATCAAGGGTGCCAGAGTCAACAATCTTAAGAATCTGACGCTCAGCATACCGAGAGGGAAGTTTGTCGTGGTGACCGGGGTTTCCGGCTCGGGCAAGTCTTCCCTTGTCTTTGATACCCTCTTTGCGGAGGGGCAGAGGCGCTTCTCGGAAAGTCTCTCGTCTTATGCCCGGCAGTTCCTGGGCAGGATGAGCAAGCCGGATGTGGACCTCATCGAGGGTATCCCGCCGGCCATCTCGATAGAGCAGAAGGTTGCGGTGCGCAACCCCCGCTCGACCGTTGCCACTACTACGGAAATATATGATTATCTGAGGCTTGTATTCGCCCGCGTGGGGCATACTTTCTCGCCGGTGTCCGGCAGGGAAGTGCACCGCGACGGAGTGGGCGACGTGATGGACCATATAGCTTCGCTTGAAGGGGGCAGCTGCTACATTCTCGCCGATATTGACTGGTCCGCCCGTGAGGACAAGGTGGAGCTGATGCTCCAGCTCAAGGAGGACGGCTTCAGCAGGCTCTATGCCGACGGCGCCCCGATAAAGATTGATGATGTCCTGAAGCTCGACGGGGCCTATCCCGCCGAGGCTATGCTGCTTATAGACAGGGTCAGGCTCTCCGGTACTTTGGATGAGGAGCAGCGCGCCAGGCTTCTCGCTTCAGTTTCGGATGCCTTCAGCCGCGGCAACGGAAGGATGAGCGTTGTCACTGACGGCGGCGCGCGCGGGGATTTCTGCAATCGCTTCGAACTCGACGGCATCAGTTTCAGGGTGCCGGACGAGTATCTTTTCAGTTTCAATTCCCCGCTCGGGGCCTGTCCGGTCTGCGGCGGGCTCGGCAAAATCATCGGGGTCAGCGAGGATCTCGTGGTGCCGGACAAGTCGCTAAGCATCTACGACGGGGCGATTGCCTGCTGGAGAGGTGAGAAGATGGGCTGGTTCAAGGACCATCTCATCAAGGTGGCGGACCGCTACGGCATCCCGATTTTCGAGCCGTACTGCAACCTTCCCAAGAAGGTGCGCGACACAATCTGGAATAGCCATTCCGTCGATGGCGACCCTGACTCGATAGTGGGGATCAATGAATTTTTCGACTGGGTCGAGACACAGAAATATAAGATTCAGTACAAATACATGCTCAGCCGCTTCAGCGGACGGGCGACCTGCCACTCCTGCGGGGGCAGCCGTCTGCGCAAGGAGGCGCTCTGGGTGAAGGTCGGCGGAAAGAACATAGCCGAGGTGCTGTCCATGAACGCCGACGAGGCGCTGGAATACTTTGAGAATCTGCCTCTCAGCGGGCAGGAACGGACGATTGTCGCCGAGCCGCTCGCGGAGATAGTCTCCCGCCTCAAGTGCATACGCGACGTGGGGCTGTCCTACCTCACGCTCGACCGCGCCTGCAACACCCTTTCCGGCGGCGAGAGCCAGAGGGTAAGCCTCGTGTCGGCGCTGGGCTCCAGTCTGGTGGGCTCGATGTACATCCTCGACGAGCCGAGTATCGGTCTGCATCCTCGTGATACAGAGAAGCTTATATCCGTCCTGAAGCAGCTTCGCGACATCGGCAACACCGTCATCGTTGTGGAGCACGACGAGGAGATAATGCGGGCTGCAGACCTGCTCATAGATATGGGACCGCTCGCGGGCAAGGACGGAGGAGAAATAGTCTATATGGGCTGCCCGTCAGTGCAGCCGGCGAAGTGCGATACCCTGACCCTGCAGTACCTCTACGGAGGCCGCGAACGCTACCGCAGGGAGAAGCGCGGATGGCAGTATTCCATCACGGTCAAAGGTGCTATGGAGCACAATCTCAAGGATATAGATGTCTGCTTCCCGCTCGGGGCGCTGACTGTCGTGACCGGCGTGTCCGGCTCGGGAAAGTCTTCGCTCGTGGGAGACATCCTCTACCCGGCGCTCTGCCGCCGTTTCGACAGCGGCAGTGAGCGTCCGGGAGCGTTCCGCGGGCTGGAGGGCAATCTCGACCGCATCACCAGGGTGGAATATGTGGACCAGAACCCTATCGGGCGCAGTTCCCGCTCAAACGCGGTGACCTATCTCAAGGCCTATGACGACATCCGCAAGTTGCTCGCCGACCAGCAGGCCGCCAAGATTAACGGCTTCGGTGCCAATTACTTCTCCTTCAACACCGAGGGAGGACGCTGCCCGGAGTGCCAGGGGGAGGGAATCGTGCGGATCGAGATGCAGTTTATGGCGGATGTGGAGATGGTCTGCGAGTCCTGCGGCGGCAAGCGCTTCAAGCCGGAGGTGCTGGAGGTGCGCTACCGCGGCAAGAATGTGGATGACATCCTCAATATGAGCGTCGATGAGGCCGTGGAGTTCTTCTCTGCCGGTCCGGAAGAAGCCGCCCGCTCCGCTGCCGCGAAGCTCAAACCGCTTCAGGATGTGGGACTTGGCTATATCAAGCTGGGGCAGAGCAGTTCAACTCTCTCCGGAGGCGAGAGCCAGCGTATCAAGCTGGCGTACTTCCTCTCCATCGGCAAGAGCGGCGCCCGCCAGGACAGGATAATGTTCATCTTCGACGAGCCTACAACCGGCCTGCATTTCTATGATGTCGAGAAGCTGCTCAAGTCGTTCGACGCGCTGCTTGCCGCCGGGCATTCGCTCGTGGTGGTGGAGCACAACCCTGATGTAATCCGCGCTGCGGACTGGGTTATCGACCTCGGCCCGGATGCCGGAAGCCGGGGAGGAGAGCTCGTATTCGCCGGCACCCCTGAAGACCTGAAGAAAGCCAATACATTTACAGCCAAATACATATGAAACGCATCGCCGCATTGACCATGGTAAGGAACGACGAGTTCTTCCTCCGCAAATGGGTTGAGTACTACGGTGCCCAGCTCGGGAAGTCCAATCTCCATGTCTATCTGGACGGGCTGGACCAGATCGTGCCCGACTTCTGTGATGGGGTGAATGTCAAGGCTGTGGAGCATATCGAGGGCAATGTGCAGCGTGCCGACAGGGGGCGGATTGACTTCCTCTCCGAGCGCGCTGCTGAACTTTTCGCTGAGGGCTATGAGATGGTCATCGGCACCGATGTGGATGAATTCCTCACGGTTGACCCCGCGCTCGGGCAGTCGCTGCCCGAGTTTCTCTCCTCGCGTCCCGCGACACGCTGCCCGTCGATTTCCGGGCTGGGAGTGGATGTGGGGCAGAAGCTAGGCGAAGAGGCGGCCATCGACCTTTCGCGTCCGTTCCTCAGCCAGAGGCATTATGCGCGGCTTTCCACCCGTTACAGCAAGTCCACGGTGCTGCTGCGTCCGGTACAGTGGGGCTCCGGCTTCCACCGCACGCGGAGGGGCAATTTCCATATCTGCGAGGGGCTTTTCCTCTTCCACTTCGGCTGCGTGGACCTGGAGCGCATCAAGGGCAAGATGCAGGACAAGGGGCTCGTGGATGCTGGCTGGACAAGGCATCTGCACAAGCGTGCCCGCACAATCTATCAGGTCAGCGAAAGGCCTGCCCGGGAATGGGAGAAGACGGTGCGCTGCGCGCGCAGGATGCAGAATGTGGTGCGCTCGCCATTTGCCTGGAACAAGCCGGCCATGTTCGAGGCTGTTGTAATCGTCCGGATACCGGAGCGCTTCGAGTCTGTAATCTGATTGCCCCCGGCTTGGTCCAGGCCCGGCTATTGTCCGTCCTGTCTGACTGCCGGCTCCGCTTATTGCCCGTCCTGCTTTATGTCGTATGAGAATGAGCCTGGCCCGTCCACGCTGAGTTCGATTTCCGTCTTTGCGGCCCGGCCGAACGGCGGCAGGTCCACGGTGAAACTGTAGCGTTTGCCTTTTATCCCGCATTCCAGTTCCAGTGAAGTCCTGTCCTGCCCTATGGTGCTCTCCGGCGTCCGGTTGGGGTAGCAGTACAGGGTCGTGCCCGGCTGCTGCGGATAATATCCCACATCGTACGGCAGCGACGCCCAGGCGCCCTTGTCGATGGTCTCCTCAGGCAGATATTCTGCATCGCCGAAGAATTTTGCGGCGGAGTTGATGCCCCTGAGCCGTATCCGCGGCTCTTCCAGCAACTCGTAGCCCTCCATCGTGTTGGCGATTGTGCTCAGTATGACTTCGCAGAGCATCGGCATCAGCTCAATCTCCGCCTCCTGCTCCCCGCTTTCAGCGCTGCCGCTCATTATCGGCAGCTCAGGGGAGTCCTCGGTAAAGAGGTAGCTTATCTGCGATACCGCCGAATAGCGCTCCATCGCCGTCTCCTTGAACTTCTTGGGGCTGTTGGCGACGGCGGCTATCAGCTTGTCGCCCTCACTTATATATACCTCAAGAGACGGCGGCAGGCTGTCGAGCACGAGATGCTTCTCGAGCTTCTGCACCCCCTCCGTCTCATATATGAATACGTCCAGCCTTTCGACCGGCTTGTCAGTGTCTTTGAATGAAATGCGCGTTATAGCTGAGTCCCTGACTTCCTGCTCAGGCCCGTCCGGTCCGTCCGGCGTCGCGGCTGTCTTCTCGCAAGAAGATACCAGGAGAGCCGGCAAGAGTACAAGCAAGCTATAAACAATGACTGAAAGGAACCGGCGGCCTGGCAGACTGCCTTTGCTCTGAAACCGGTCGGATAAGATTTGCCGGCTCTTCTGGTGCTTGAAGTTTTCCATACAATTATGAGTTGTTGCTGCAAATCTAGAGAGCCTTTTCCGTATTCCGAGCGATTGTAAAAAAACATTTTGCGGATTTATATGTTTCTTTATAAAGAATAATTTTTGTCACCCCTCCCCGGACGAATTTCCACCTTTTGCGGGCCGGTCTGAGCCCTGTACCTGGCCATCTAAGTCGTCGAGCTCGGGGACCGAAGCAACCGCAGGGACCGGCGCGACATCCCCTCGACAGGCCCGGGACATCTGCTCTTTATTTTCTGCAAAAGTCGTTCAACTCAAAGTGCCCCGCAGTACCATAGAACATGACCTGAGCTGAATGTCTAAGACTTGAAGGCTGTCGATATTCAGCCTTGCCTGTCAGTTGCCATCTGGCCTGAATGCGTTTTGTAAAAAAGACAATTATGGCCTGTCACTCGGCCAACGGCGATCGATATGAGCGTTAATTCACAAAGAGATGACATAGCTGACTGTGCGGGAAGGGCCTGTGTAGGGGCAGGGTATGCGTTACCTCGTTTTGAAATCATGGTAGTGCAGAGCTGGACCGTCTGCAGGGGGTTGAGAGGGCGATGACTATGTCATCTCATCGTGAGTTTGATGGGCAGGGATTCCTTGGAATAGATAGCTTGCACATTGAGCGGTCTTGAGAGAGTCGAAGTACCGTCCAGGCCGCTATTCGGTAAGTTGCGTTAGTGGTGCTTCCCCGGAGACCCTAAGCACCCGCGCTTGATAGCGGGAGGGGCCCACAAGCAAAGCGCAGTGGGAGGGTGAGCGTAGCGAAGGTCTTCCGGGGGAGCACCACTAAAAGCACGGCCGCCCCTCGACAAGCTCGGGGACCGTAGCTACCGCAGGCTCTGGGGCCGTCGCTACCGCAGGCTCGGGGACCGCGGGCTCCCGCCCCCGAGACAAAACAACCCCGGGCCGAAGGGCCCGGGGCTGTTCCCAATATCTGTCGTGCGCAGAACTATGCGCCGAAGTTGTCGTAGAGGATGTTCTCCGTCGGAACTCCGAGAGAGTCGAGCAGCTTGTTGACTGAAGCGACCATCATAGGAGGACCGCACATGAAGTACTTGATGTCCTCCGGAGTCTCGTGGTTCTTGAGGTAGGTCTCCCACATCACGTTGTGCACGAAGCCAGGTGTATAGGCCACTCCGGCTGCATCTGCTGCAGGATCCGGACGGTCGAGGGCCAGGTGGAACTTGAAGTTAGGGAACTCCTTCTCGAGCTCGGCGAAGTCCTCAAGGTAGAAGGCCTCCACGAGTGCGCGCGCACCGTAGAAGTAGCTGACCTTGCGGCCGGTCTTGAGAGTCTTGAAGAGCTGCATGATGTGGCTGCGGAGAGGTGCCATACCGGCGCCGCCGCCCACGAAGATGTACTCGATGTTCTCCTCATCGTGCTCCGGGAGGAGGAACTCTCCGTAAGGGCCGCTGATCATCACCTTGTCGCCCGGCTTGCGGGTGAAGACGTATGAAGATGCGATACCCGGGTTGACAGGCAGAAGCTTGAAGCCCTGCTCCTTAGGCACGCTGCGGTCGAACGGAGGGGTAGCGATGCGGACATTCAGCTTGATGATGCCCTTCTCACCAGGGTAAGAGGCCATTGAGTATGCGCGCACGGTAGCGGTAGGGTTGATGGATTCGAGGTTGAAGAATCCGTATTTCTCCCAGTCCTTGCGGTACTCCGGCTCCACCTCTATATCCTTGAAATACAGATGGTAGGCAGGGATGTCAATCTGGATGTACTCGCCGCTCTTGAAGTCGAGATGCTCGCCCTCAGGAAGCTTGACGGTGAATTCCTTGATGAAGGTTGCCACGTTGCGGTTGGAGATGACCTCGCACTCGAGCTTCTTGACTGAGAGCGCAGATTCGGAAACATGAATCTTCATATTCTCCTTGACCTTGACCTGGCAGCCGAGCCTCCAGCCGTCCTTGATCTGCTTGCGGTTGAAGAAGCCTACCTCGGTAGGGAGGATCTCTCCGCCGCCCTCAAGCACCTGGACCTTGCACTGGCCGCAGTTCGCCTTGCCGCCGCAGGCTGACGGGAGAAGTATCTTCTCGCCCGCGAGGGTGCTCATCAGCGAATTGCCCGGAGTCACGTTGAGCTCCTTCTTGCCGTTGTTGATGTCGATTTTGATGGTTCCCTTAGGGGTGATCCTGTCCTTGACAACAAGCAGGATGACTACGAGGAGAACCGTAATGATCGTGATGATCGCGATAGCTGCAATAATCGTTGTACTCATATCTCTGCCCTCCTGTTAAAGACTGAATCCCATGAAAATCATGAACGCGATACCCATAAGGCCCACGGTGATGAAGGTGATGCCGATGCCCTTGAGCGGCTTAGGCACGTTGCAGTACGCCATCTTCTCGCGGATGGCCGCAAGGCAGACGATGGCGAGGTACCAGCCGATGCCGGAACCGAGGGCATATACAGCTGACTCTCCGACATTTGCGAAATCCTTCTGCTCCATGAAGAGGGAGCCGCCGAGGATGGCACAGTTGACCGCGATAAGCGGCAGGTAGATACCCAGTGAAGAGTACAGTGAAGGGAGATACTTCTCCACAACCATCTCGACGAGCTGCGTGAACGCCGCAATCACCGCGATGAAGATGATGAAGCTGAGGAAGCTCAGGTCCACGTCGGCGAACTTCGGGCTGATCCAGGAGAGAGCTCCCGGAAGCAGGAGGAACTTGTCGATGAGGTAGTTGAGCGGAAGAGTGCAGAAAAGCACGAAGATAACGGCGAGTCCGAGACCGTTGGCCGTCTTCACGTTCTTCGATACTGCCAGGTATGAACACATACCGAGGAAGTATGCGAAGATCATATTGTCAATAAAGATTGACCTGACGAACAAATTGATATATTCCATCTTGTCTCGCTGTTATTATTTCTCCTGAAGATCCTTGTCGCAGGCCCTCTGAATCCAGATGAGGCATCCCAGAAGGATGAGGGCGAACGGAGGCAGGATCACAAGATTGTTAGCAATATAAGCCTCAGGAAGCACGCGCATCCCGAAGAGGGTGCCGCTTCCGAGGAGCTCGCGGAAGAATGCCACGATAATGAGAATCATGGCGTAGCCGAAGCCGTTGAAGAGTCCGTCGAGGAAGGAAGGGATCGGCTTGTTGCCGAGCGCGAATGCCTCGATGCGGCCCATCACGATACAGTTGGTGATGATCAGGCCCACATAGACGGACAGCTGCTTCTCGATGGAGTAGGAGTACGCCTTGAGGAACTGGTCGACTACGATTACCATCAGGGACACTACCACGAGCTGCACGATGATGCGCACGCGGTTAGGAATGGTGTTTCTCATCAGTGAGACCACGAAGCTGGAGAGCGCCGTGACGATCATCACAGAAAGTCCCATCACGCAGGCTCCCTTGAGCTGTACGGTGACGGCCAGTGAGGAGCAGATACCGAGAATCAGGACGGTTACCGGATTCCCTTTGAGTATAGGATTGAGGATTGTTTCTTTAAGATTGCTCATAACTTATTCCTCCGTACTTGTTTCTGCAACTACATTGTTGCGAAGATATTCAGCGTAGGCTGCCACCCAGGTGTTGATGGACTCGCCGAGCTTCTGGCTGGTGATGGAGGCTCCGGTGATGGCGTCAACTGCGCTTTCCGCTCCCTCTGGAGCGCCGCCCTTGACGATGCTGAAAGCCTTGGCTGCATCCAGGTCAAGCTTCTTGCCCACGAACTGAGCCCTGAATGAAGGGTCGTCCTTGATCTTGGCTCCCAGACCAGGGGTCTCGCTGGAGTGGTCGAAGTATGCGCCCGCGATGGTCCTGAGGTCAGGCTGCAGGGCGATGTAGCCCCAGATAGGGCCCCAGAGGCCTGCGCCGTAGCAAGGGATGACGGTCACGCCGGACTTGAAGATATAGACAGGAAGCGTCGGCTCGCCGCCCTTGGTGATGGCCACGTTCTGCGGCTTGAGATTGTCGATGAGCTCGATGCCGGATTTCTCGGTGCCGAGATCGCGTACCTTCTCGCCCTTGAGGTTGATGACGAAGGCTTCTGCAATCTCGTCGGAGTACTTCTGGAGCACTGCGTCGTTGCTTTCGGCCGCGGTCTCGATACCTGCCGCGGTCATCATCTGGGTGAGAGTTTCAGCCTTGACGTTGGCGTCCTGCTTAGGGGCAAGCGTCATGGCCGTGAAGGCGAGCGCCGCTGCAACTACAATGACAACTATTGCCGTGTAGATGACTGTATAGACATTTCCGTTAGTATTCATATCTATGCGACTTTAATGTTCTTTGCCTTGCGGGAAAGGTGGATGTTGACGACGACATGGTCGATGAGCGGTGCAAAGGTGTTGCAGAGCAGGATGGCGAGCATCATACCCTCGACATATCCAGGGTTGAATACCCTTACCAGCACGCAGAGGGCGCCGATGAGGATGCCGTAGATCCACTTGCCGCACTCGGTCTGGGCTGAGGTCACAGGGTCGGTTGCCATGAAGATGGCGCCGAATGCGAATCCGCCGTAGAGCAGCTGCATATAGCAAGGGATGCTGGTAACGCCTGCGATGTCAGCGATGAGACCCACTGCGAGAGCGCCCGCAACGCAGCCTGCCATAATCTTCCAGCTTGCGACGCCGGTCCAGATGAGGATGATGGCGCCGATCAGGATGCAGAGCGTTGAAGTCTCTCCGACTGAGCCCGGAACCGTACCGATGAAGAGGTCCCAGAAACCGGTGCCGTACTGTGCTGAAGCGCCGTCAAGGGCGAGCGGAGTGGCTCCGGTGAAGCCGTCCACGAGCTTCTCGTCCGGCCTGTAGGCAATCCAGCAGTCTGAGCCGGACATGTAGTTAGGGTAGGAGAAGAAGAGGAACGCACGGGTGAGAAGTGCAGGGTTCCAGATGTTCATTCCGGTGCCGCCGAAGACCTCCTTGCCGAAGATCACTGCGAACGCAACGGCCACTGCAAGCATCCAGAGAGGGATGTCCACAGGGACGATGAGCGGAATGAAGAATCCTGAGACGAGGTAGCCCTCGCTGACCTCCTCGCCGCGGATCTGGCAGGAAGCGAACTCGATGCCGAGACCTACGATGTAGGATACCAGATAGAGAGGGAGAACCTTGAGGAAGCCGTACCAGAAGTTGCCGAGGATGTTGACCCCGGTCTCACCGATGGCGAGGCTGTGCTGATAGCCGACGTTCCACATGCCGAAGAGGGCTGCCGGAGCTGCGGCCACGATGACGATGATGAGGATGCGCTTGAGATCGATGGCGTCGCGCACATGTGAACCCTTGAGGGTCACTGTACCCGGGACGTGGAGGAAGGTCTCAAAAGCATCAACTGTAGAGTGCAGCCAGTGAAGCTTGCCGCCTTTTTCGAAAATCTTGTTCATACTTTTAAGCCATTTCCTTGAGCATCAGGTCGATACCCTTTGCTATGATGTCCTGAATATTGTTCTTGCTCGGGTCGATGAACTCGCAGACCGCGAGGTCTTCCGGAAGCACCTCATAGATGCCGAACTGCTCCATCTTGTCGATGTCCCCCGCAAGGCAGGCCTTGGTGAGATAGACAGGATAGATGTCCATAGGGAGCACCTTGGCGTAGTAGCCGTCGTTCATGAGGAACGCGCGCACTCCGCCGTGGAGGTTGGTGGTCATGTCGTACTTCTTCTTAGGGGTGAGCCAGGAGAAGTAGCTGTGGTCACGGCTGTACTGCTTGCAGCGGAAAGGACGGGCCCATCCGAGAAGTTCCTGCTCCGTGCCCTCGTGGATGAGGGTGACCTGGGTGTCGAAGAATCCGAGATAGCCCTCGGCTCCGGCGTTGCGGCCGCTGAGAGGGTCGCCGCTGATGAAGCGGATGCCTGCAGGATCGCCGCCGTAGTAAGCTGCGAGCTCCTTGAGAGGCATGCCCGGGACGGTCTCGATGTAGGACGGCTCGATGGCCATAGGTCCGGTGACGGCTACCTTGCGGCGCACGTCATAGCGTCCTGTGGTGAAGAGCCTGCCGATGGCGGCGAGGCCTTCGAGAGACACTGTCCACACGGTCTCGCCCTTGCGGATAGGGGAGATGTGGCTGATCTGCACTCCGACATTGCCCGCCGGGTGCTTGCCCTTGAAGCTGTACTGCTTTACGCCCGTGAGCTTCGCGAACGCTGAAGAAGGAAGCGAGCCGTCGATGCTGACGACAACGCCGCCGTCGGTGAGCTTGCCCAGGGCGTCGGCACCGGCCTGGATGGCCTTGAGCTGGTCTGCGAGGCAGAACTCGGTGTCTGCCGCGAGAGGAGCGGTGTTGAATGCCGATACGAAAATAGCTTTAGGCTTAATCTGAGGGTTGGCGATGACGCCGTATGGCCTCTGGACGAGCCAAGGCCACAGACCGCTCTGCAGGAGTGACTGGCGCACCTGGTCCGCATTCAGACCGGCAGCGTCCTTCGCTCCGAAATCTACGCTCTTCTGCTCGCCGTCGGCCTCGATGAGGACCGCAAGCAGCTTGCGCTTGTCGCCCCTGACAAGTTCCTTGACCGTACCGCTAACCGGAGAGGAAAGGAGGATGTCAGCGTTCTTCTTGTCTGCAATGACTGGAGAGCCGCAGAGCACAGAGTCTCCTTCCTTGACCAGAAGTCGAGGCAGGAGACCCTTGAAGTCGGTCGGACAGACCGCTACAATGCCCGGAGCAATCGCCTTGGAGACGCGAAGTTCTGCTTCTCCCGTAATAGGGATGTTCAGACCTTTTTTCAAAACGATGTTTTGTGACATTTATAATGACATTAATATGATTTACAAAATGCGCTGCGAATTTACTCATTTTTTTCGTAATTTCGCGGCGTTATGGAGGAGAAAATGAATGCCGTTCTTCAGGGACTGAACGAAGAGCAGAAAAAGGCGGTCGAATGTGTGGAGGGACCAGTGCTGATAGTGGCCGGAGCAGGTTCCGGCAAGACCAGAGTACTTACCAGCCGTATCGCATACATACTCGCAGGGGGCACGGAAGCCTCCCGCATACTTGCGCTTACCTTTACCAAGAAGGCGGCGGGCGAAATGAAGGCCCGCATCGCCGACATGGTGGGTGAAAGGGCGGCGCGCAGACTGGTGATGGGCACCTTCCACGCGGTGTTCGTCCGTTTCCTCAGGGAATACGCCGCATCGCTGGGCTACCCGGAGCGCTTCACCATCTACGACACCTCCGACTCCACCAGCGCCATCAAGGCCTGCATCAAGGAGATGGGCCTCGACGACAAGATTTACAAGCCCAAGGATGTCCTTTCCAGGATATCCATGGCGAAGAACAACCTCGTCACCCCGGGCGGCTACCGGAGCAACTCCGAGCTGATGACGGCCGACGCCCACAGCCGACGACCGCGGCTCTGCGAGCTCTACGCCCTCTACCAGCAGAAGCTCAAGACTGCCGGAGTGATGGACTTTGACGACATCCTCCTGAACATGAACTACCTGCTGCGCGACAACCGGGACGCCCTGCTCTCAATCGCCGACCGCTTCTCCTATATTATGGTGGACGAGTACCAGGACACCAACTATGCGCAGTACCTGATACTCAAGAAGCTATCCCAGTTCCACCGCAACATCTGCGTGGTCGGGGACGACAGCCAGTCCATCTACGCCTTCCGCGGCGCCAAAATCGAGAACATACTCAACTTCAAGAAGGACTACCCGGAGTGCAAGCTCTTCCGCCTGGAGCGCAACTACCGCTCCACCGGCGTCATAGTCGATGCCGCCAATTCGCTGATTGAGCACAATGCGGGCCGCATCCCGAAGAAATGCTACGCAGTGGGCGAGACAGGGGAGAAGATAAAGCTGCTGAAGAACTTTACCGAGGGCGACGAGGCCGTGTCGATAGTGTCCGAAATAATGTCGAGGATGCGCGAGACGCACTGCCGCTACAAGGACTTCGCGATACTCTACCGCACCAACGCGCAGTCGCGCGTGCTCGAGGAGCAGCTCAGGCGCAGGAACGTGCCTTATATGATATATTCCGGCAATTCCTTCTTCGACCGCGCCGAAATCAAGGACTTCATGGCCTATTTCAAGCTCGCGGTCAACCCTTCCGACGACGAGTCTTTCCGCAGGGTGGTCAACAAACCGGCCCGAGGCATAGGCGACACCACCTTCCGTCAGGTGGAGATGAAGGCGCTCGCCGACGGCACCTCGCTCTTCCAGGCGGCTCAGAGCGTGCCCAAGGTGCAGCCTTTCTGCGCGATGGTCGGGGCTCTGTCCGAGCTCGTCCCGACTACCGACGCGCACGAACTGGCCCGGATGATAGCCGACAAGAGCGGACTCTATGTCTCATACAAGTCCGACACCAGCATAGAGGGGCAGGCCAGGATAGCCAATATCGACGAACTTCTCAACTCCGTGGCCTCCTTTATCGAGGACAGGCAGATGGAGGCCGAGGGCTCGGACGAACCGATGTGCACCGTGACTCTCGACGATTACCTCGAGAACGTGTCGCTGCTCAGCAATGTGGACGTCTCAGCGGGCGACGAGGACAACAAGGTCGCGCTGATGACCGTACATTCCGCCAAGGGCCTGGAGTTCCCTTATGTCTTCGTGGCGGGCCTGGAGGAGAACCTCTTCCCGAGCCTCACCATGCTCTCCAGCGCGCAGAACGTCGAGGAGGAGAGGCGACTCTTCTATGTGGCCATCACCCGTGCGGGCAAGGCCGTGGAACTGTCGTTCGCCGGTACCAGGATGCGCAACGGCAAGCACGAGAGCAACGCTCCGTCCCGCTTCATCAAGGAAATAGACCCGCAATATATCGAGAATCCGCTTGAGGATGAGGACTTTGACGATTCCGGCATCACCCACGAGTGGGGAGGTTTCGGCTCCCGCTTCAGCGGCGGCAGGCTCGACCGGATGGGCCAGAGTTCGCCGGGAGGCTACGGGCAGTCGTCCCGCGTCACTTATGAGAAGCGCAAGCCTTCGAGCGACCCGGTGCAGTTCTTCAAGCAGGTCGCCGAAAAGCGGAAACAGCCTCTGCAGAGCATTGACCCCAATTTCAAGGCCGTGGATATGAGGGAGTTGAGCGTCGGCGAAAGGGTCGAGCACGAGAAATTCGGAGCGGGAGTCATACTCAAACTCAGCGGCAGCGCTCCCGATATGAAGGCTGTTATCAACTTCGACTCCTTCGGGGAGAAACTGCTCCTGCTCAAGTATGCCAAACTCCGCCCGGAGAAGAAGGCTTAGCTAGTCTTCGAAAATCAGCTTTTCGATGAATACCTGATGGTCGCCGCAGCGGCCCTCGACTATGTGCGCGCCGTCCGCCTCGGTGTGGTAGAGGGTTACCGTGTCCCCGGCGCGGACTTCCTTGTTGAAGTTGATGCTCACTTCGCGGAGGAAATGCCCGAATACCAGCTCCTGCGGCAGATTGTCCAGCACCCAGACCGTGTATTTCACATTGTTGGCGTGGCCGTTGTAGTCCACGTCCGACCAGTTGACCCGGTGCGCGCCGATTTCCTGCGGCTCGGCGCCGCGGGGGAAAGTAATCTTGGGGCAGGGAGTCCCGATGGCGGCGTCAGTGCTCTGCGCCTCCTGGGGAATCAGCGACATCACCTCGTCGTCGCGGCAGATGTGCCGGGTGTCGAGATTCATAACTATCCACGAGCTCGTGGAGTTGACGGCAACTTCGCCGAGGGAGTCAAGCAGCTGATAGTCACGGATGAAGTAGAGCCCGTTGAGCCCCTTGTGCCAGGACTGGAGGCGTATCTTCTCATCGAAGCGGACCTTCCGCTCGAAGCGGGTCTGCATCCTCGCGAGTATCCACGCGCAGTTGAACTTCTTCATCGCGTCGTCGCTGAAACTCTGCACCTGGGCGGCCTTGACCGCGAGCTGCTGCGCGAGGTCGAGGAAAGACTCGGGCCTCAGCAGGTGGTGGCAGTCTGACATATAACAGCTTACTATGCTGTCTTCGCTGTATTTCGGAATCATTATCTGTATCTTATTGGATTCGTATCTATCTCTGTTATAGATACCTGCAGCTCCGGGAACGCGCTGCGCAGGGTGTCGCGCAGAAGCTCGGAGGTAAACTGCTCGCTCTGGTAGTGGCCCAGCTCGGCGAGGAGCACGTCCCTGTTCTCGAAGTAGTCGTGGTAGTGGAACTCGCCGCAGACGAAGCAGTCCGCGCCCTCGCGTATCGCGTCAGGAAGCAGGAAGGCTCCAGCTCCGCCGCAGAGCGCAACGCGCCTTACCGTCTTGCCGCAAGGCTCGGAGCACCTCAGCGCAGCAACGCGGAAACGCTCCTTTAAGAAATCGAGGAGGTCGCTGTCCGTCATAGGCTTGCGCATTGTGCCAATGAGTCCCGAACCGGCATCCATGCCTTCCTTTGGCGAGAGCCAGCGCAGGTCTTCCAGGCCTATGAGTTCTGCAATCTTATGATTGACTCCTCCGGGAGAATTGTCGAGGCTGGTGTGCGCGGAATATATGGCGATGCCTGACTTGAGCGCGCTCACTACGCAGCGCTGCTGGTAGGTAATGTCGCTGACCTGCTTGAGCGGGTGGAAAAGCAGGGGGTGGTGCGAGAGTATGAGTTCGCAGCCCTTGCGCTTCGCTTCCTCCACCACCTCTTCGGTGATGTCGAGGCAGACGAGCACCTTACTGATTTCCTGCTCAGGGAAGCCGACCTGCAGTCCGGAATTGTCGAATCCGTCCTGTGCCGCGAGCGGCGCAAGAGTCTCGATGCGGCTGATTATCTGCTTGAGTCCCATTGTATTAGTTCATCCAGCGGCTGAGCCAGTCGTAGAAGGTCCTGTGCCAGTAGAGGGAGTTCTGAGGCTGGAGCACCCAGTGTGTCTCCTCCGGGAAGATGACGAGCTTTGAAGGCACTCCCATCATCTGTGCGGTGTTGAACGCCGCCATGCCCTGGGTGTAAGGGATGCGGAAGTCCATCATTCCGTGGATGCAGAGGATAGGGGTGTGCCACTTCGTGGCCATGGATGAAGGGTCGTTGGCGTAGTGTTTGCGTGCCTTGGCGGTGCTTGCATACGGCGCGCCGGCCTGCTGCATGCCTCCGAAGGTGACCCCGTCGCCTGCAGGACCGGTCTGTCCCGGGGTGTAGGCGTATTCCTTGAGGCCGCCGTTGTCCCAGTTGGCGAACCACATCTCTTCGGTGGTGTACCAGAGGGCCTTCTCATCGAAGATGCCGGCGTGGGCTATGAAGCAGTCATAGAGGTCGCCGTGCAGACCTTCAAGCATATAGGCTGAATATCCGCCGTAGGATGCTCCGACGCAGGCGAGCTTGCCGACATAAGGCTTGCTCTTGATGTAGCGTCCCGCGCTGAGGTAGTCCTGCATGTTGAGGCCGCTGTAGTCGCCGGAAATCTGCTCCTTCCACTCCTGGCCGAAGGCGGTGGTGCCGCGGCGGTTAGGACGGATGACTATGTAGCCCTGCTGGGCCATCAGGCGGTAGCACCAGCGGTAGCTCCAGTCCTGGGAATTGGTGCCCTGAGGGCCTCCGAGCACGATTTCGATGGCAGGATATACCTTGTTCTCGTCGAAATGAGGCGGGTAGGTGATCCAGCACTGCATCTGCTTGTGGTCAACTGTCTCCACCATGACGCTCTCGGAAGTGATGTCGTCGAGCTGGGAGAATATGTGACCGTTCTCGTCGGTAATCTGGGTGTAGGATGTGCCGCCTGCCGTGATATCCACAGCCACGAGTTCGGTAGGGAACTTGAGGCTGGCGTAGGATGCGAGAAGCTTAACGCCGTTCTCGCTGTCGATGACTGCGAATGGCGAGTCGAAGTCGAACCACCAGTCAGTGCCGGTGACGCGCTGCACCTCGCCGCTGAGGTCGATGCAGAAGATGCCCTGGATGCCCTCTGATACGAGGGAGTTGAAGAATATCTCCTCTCCGTGCCATACCAGTCCGGCCACATCGTGGTCGAAGGTGGAGCTGAGGTCGCGGACAGGGCCGACTTCGATGGAGTCGCCAAGATTGACATCACAGACCATAAGCCTCTGCTGGTCAGCCTCGTAGCCGTCCCTTGCCATGGAGATCCATGCCAGGTGCCTGCCATCGGCGCTGAATGCCGGGTCGGTGTCGTAGCCGCCCTTAGAGGTGACAGCAACGGTCTCGCCGGTCGGGATGTCATAGATGTAGATGCAGCTGTTGGTGCTGAATGCGTATTCCTTGCCGGTCTTCTTGCGGCAGGAGTAGGCTATGTGCCTGCTGTCCGGGGCCCAGGCGAGCTGCTCGATGCCGCCGAACGGCTCGGTCGGGAGTTCGTAGAGCTCCTCGGTGCCGAGGATGTCGATGGAGTTGTCCGGAGTGATGGCGCTGCCGTTAAGCGGAGCCACGTAGGAGCGCGGAACTTCGGTTACCCAATGGTCCCAGTGGCGGTACATCAGGTCTTCAGTCGCATAGGCCTGAGCCTTGTCGAGGGCCGGGTCGGAGTCCGCAGGCTGCTCGACGGCGGTGTTCTTTATGCTGCTGATATAGATGATGTTGGCCTCGTCCGGGGCGATGCTGAAGCCGCTCACTCCGGCCGGCACGTCGGAGAGCCTGGTCATCTTGCCGAGCTTGCTTCCCTTGAGCGGAGCTTCGTAAATCTGGGATTTGAAGATGAAATATATCTTCGAGCCGTCCCTGGACCAGCGGGCGTTGCTGACGCTGGAGGCGTAGCGGGAAATCTGGGTCTTGCCGCTGCCGTCAGGGTTGCAGATGAAGAGGTTGCGGCAGCTGCGGTTGTCCGCGACGGATGTGTAGGATACGCCGTAGAGTATCTTGCTGCCGTCCGGGGAGAGCTGCGGGTCGGAGAGCCTTCCGAGCGCAAGCAGGGTCTCAGGGGTCATCACCCCGTTCTCAATCTTGATGTCAGATGGGCCGATATAGCCGCTTTCTGCAGGTTTAGTCGTACAAGCCATAACTAAAGTCGCCGCCAGGGCGCAGTACACAATTTTCTTCATAATGTTGCAAATATAGACATTTTCCCCCAAAGGCGGAGGCCCTAACTTATCCGGCTGTAATCCCGGATATCGTATTTGTCCTTTCGGAGTTCGCTGAGGAGCCTGGAGTTCTCCGGGCGGGTGAGCGTCGGGTCAGCTTCCAGCACCCGCTCCGCATCTGCCCTGGCCTCGGAGAGCAGGCTGCCGTCCCTGGCGAGCGAGGCGATGGAGAGGTTGATGGGGAGGCCGCTCTGCTGCGTGCCCTCGAGGTCGCCCGGCCCCCTCATCTTCATATCCTGCTCCGCGATTTCGAAGCCGTCCTCGGTGGAGCACATAAGGTCGAGCCGCTGCTGCGCCTCCTTCGAGGTCTTGTTGTCCTTGACGAGGATGCAGTAGGATTTCTCCGCACCGCGTCCGACCCTGCCGCGCAGCTGGTGGAGCTGGCTGAGTCCGAAGCGCTGGGCGCTCTCAATTACCATAACGGAAGCGTTCGGCACATCGACCCCGACCTCGATTACCGTGGTGGAAACCAGGATGTTGGCCCGCCCTTCCGCGAAGGCCGCCATATTGAATGCCTTCTCCTCGGAGCTCTGCTGCCCGTGCACTATCGCCACCTTGTAGTCCGGCAGCGGGAAGGCTCGCACTATGTCCTCGTAGCCGTTCTGGAGGTTCTGCAGGTCCATCTTCTCGCTCTCGAATATCAGCGGATAGACGACGAACGCCTGCCTGCCCGCGGCGATTTCCTCCCGGATGAAGCGGTACATCGCGTTCTTCCGGCTCTCTCCTATGCAGATGGTCTGCACAGGTTTGCGCCCCGGCGGCAGCTCGTCGATCACGGAGACGTCGAGGTCGCCGTAGAATGTCATCGCCAGCGTGCGCGGGATAGGGGTGGCAGTCATCACGAGGATGTGCGGGGCCGGGGAGTTCTTGGCCCATAGTTTCGCCCGCTGGTCCACTCCGAAGCGGTGCTGCTCGTCGATTACGGCGAGGCCGAGGTTGCGGAAGATCACATTGTCCTCAATCAGCGCGTGCGTGCCGACTATTATGCCTATGCTGCCGTCCTCCAGCCCGGCGTGTATCTCCCGGCGCTCCCTGGCGGAGCTGCTGCCGGTGAGCACCGCGCTGCGCACTGAAGTCGGGGCGAGATATTTGGCAATATTGGCTGCGTGCTGCCTGGCGAGCACCTCGGTAGGAGCCATAATGCAGGCCTGGTAGCCGTTGTCCACCGCCAGCAGGCAACTCAGTACCGCCACCAGCGTCTTGCCGGAGCCCACATCCCCCTGCAGCAGGCGGTTCATCTGCCGCCCCCCGGTGAGGTCGTCCTGTATCTCGTGCATCACCTTGCGCTGCGCCCCCGTAAGCCGGTATGGGAGAGAATTGTAGCAGGCGTGGAAATTGTCCCCGACGCGCGGCATCTTGAGCCCCACCGTTCCGCGGGAACGGATATATTTCTGCTTGAGCAGGGACAGCTGCAGGAGGAACAGCTCCTCGTACTTCAGCCGGCGCGTGGCCCGTGCCAGGGCGTCGTTGTCCTTGGGAAAATGAATGTTCCACAGCGCCTGCCGGAGCGGGCAAAGTCCCTTGGAGACAATGAGATAGTCGGGAAGCGTCTCCTGGACCTCATGCAGGCAGAGATTCAGCGCCGCGGCCTGAAGCCTGCACATAACCTTGCCCGTAACGCCCCCGTTCTTGAGTTTCTCGGTGCTCGGATAAACCCCCGTGAGCGCGGACTGGGTAGGGGAGCCGTCGGACGGGGCGTCCACCTCCGGATGGACGATGCTGATGCGCTGCCCGTATGCCTGGGGTTTCCCGAAGAATACGAACTCGCTGCCCGGGATGAGGCGGCTGTAGTTCCACTTGATGCCCTTGAAGAACACCATTTCCATCCTGCCGCTGCCGTCGTCCACCGTCACGGCGAAGCGCTTTACCGCGTTGAAGCGGATCTCCCCCTCCTGGGGAATCACACTCGAACCCTGGCCCCAGAGCGTCCTGGAGACGACCCGGGCGCGGATCTGCACATAGGCGAGTTCGGAGTTTATATCGCAGATGCGGGTGATGCCGCTGCGGTCTATATACCTGAACGGGTATATGCGTATGAGGTCGGAGACGGTCTCGATGCCCAGCTCAGACTTGAGCAGAGCGGCCCTTTTGGGACCGACTCCGCTTAGATACTGTATGCTTGTATTGAGCTCCGACATTTTATTCGCCTTTCCGGCATATTTTTACCTGGACCCTCCTCCAGCTCCGCCGCCGCTGAAACCGCCGCCTCCGCCGAAGGAAGTGCCTCCGCCGAAGCCGCCGGAGCGGCCGCTGTCCTGCCCGATCTGGCTGCGGGTGATGGAGCGCGACAGGCTGTTGTTGAGGTTGATGACAGTGTAGATGGTAGGGTAGTCGTAGCCGAGCTCCTGCTCAAGCAGCTGAGGGTTGATGTCCTTGAGCTGCTTCGCCACCTTGTCGGCTATGCCGTAGAGAGCGCCATAGACCAGGTACTCCTTCCAGAGATGCGCCTCGAGAGTTTCCTTCTCTTTCATCAGAATGAAGTCGGAGAGGTATTTGCGCAGTCCGATGAGAATCTGCGCCTGCTGCTGCTCCTTCGCCGTGTATTTGGAATTGCTGTAGTAGCCGTCCAGTATGAGGCCCTCCTTGCCGCTGCGGTCGCACTTTTTGATCCAGGAGTTGATCTCGCTGACATGTTTGTCGGCCCACTTGGAGAACTCCTTGTCCTGCAGGATTCTGTCCTCGCCGCTGGCCTCGTGCATCATGAAGTAGAGGTCGTGCATAGGCTTGTCCGCAGCATCGGGTATCTTGCCCGTGAACGAAATCTCCACCTTGCCGTCGGAGTCCTTGGAAACTCCCAGATAGCCCTGGTATATCATCCTGAGTATCAGAGCGGAAGCGAGGCTGTTGCTCCGCTTCTCCTCTCCCAGTTTCTTGAGTATCCAGGCTGACTCCGCGAGGTTGCCGCCGTACGGAATCTCCCGGCTCCAGCCGATTTCCTTCATCTTGACTCCGAGAATCTTCTTCCTGGTCGCGGCGCTGCTTTTGGCCCCGGCGAAGATCAGCCCGAAAAATGCAAGCAAATACAGAATCAGGGTGAAGCTGGCCCAGAAGTCGTCTTCGTCCTCATCGTAGTCCGAGCCGTCGAGCGCCTTGTTCAGCACTTCGCTGAAATCCCTGGCCTGCCTGCTGGCGGACTGGAAGATACCCTTGTCGAAGCGCATCAGTACGATGACCGAGCTCTTCTCCCGGAAGCGCTCGCTGCTCTCATAGACGGCAGCTCCGTCCCTGAAGGAAGCGTCCCCCACGAAGCCGAAGCCCCAGATGCGGGTGCAGGTGCTGTCCAGCTGCACGCCCTCGGCGCCTATGCGCACCTTGACATGCTGCGGGGTGGAGCTGAGATTCGGAGATACCAGCTGGAGATGGATCATGTCGTAGTCATTGAGCGACTTGACCGCATTGGTCATGGTGTAGGACACATTGTATCTGTGGTCGCCCAGGCTGCCCACGCCCCAGCAGAGTTCCATCCCCTTGGATGTGTGCACGATGCCGCACTTTCCGGCCTTCTCGGAGATGCTGCGGTCCACATCCCATTCGCCCTCGTTGACGAAGGTCCTGCCGCTCTCGTCGCTGACGGCGAGGTCGAGTATGTCGATGTCTCCCAGGTTGTTGCGCACAAGATACCACTCCGTGCCGTCGGCGGCGCAGACATCCCAGGCCTCGTGCACTGTGGCGGAGCCGTCACGGTGCAGGGTAAGGCTGATGTCGATGTCGCGGATGGCCGGACTGTACGCAAGAGCCGCGCCCTGGCTGAGAAGCAGGACGGCGGCGAAAACGGTGAATTTGCGCATGATTATATGTTTATCTCCGGCATTTCTGCCTTCTCGCCCGGGTCCTTTAGGTAGTCCCTGACGCTGAAGTGCAGCATCCCCGCCACTACTGAGTCCGGGAACTGGCGCACCGCCCTGTTGAACTTGGTCACTGCGTCATTATATACCATACGGCTGACGCGTACCTGGTTCTCGTAGCTGTTGACGCTGTCCATGGTCTTGGCGTAGGTCTCGTTGGCCTTGAGCTCCGGATACTGCTCGGCGACGGCGCGGATCTTGGCCGCGGCCTGCACGAGGATGTCCTCCTGAGCCGATGCGTCAGCGGCCTTGCTGGTGCCGACTACCTCCCTGCGCTGCGCGATGATGTCGCGGAGGGTGTTGTACTCGTGCTCGTTGTAGGATTTGGTGAGCTTGACAAGCGTCGTGATGGCGTCCCAGCGGCTCTGCTGCTGCACGCCGATCTGGCTCATTGAGTTCTGGCAGAGCTCGTCCTTGCTGACGAGACCCCTCTGGATCGAGATGCCCCAGATTACGAGGACAGCTACGATGGCAACGATGATGATAAAAGTCATAAGTTAAAAAGTTTAACAATCCCAAATATAGCAATTCTCCCGGATATTGCCGTGGCCCGGGCAAAAAAGAACCCCGGAAGTCCTTGCGGGCATCCGGGGTCCCTTATTCAGTGTAAGAGCGGACTAGAGTTTCGGGCCGGCCTCTACGAGAGCCTTGCCTGCCTCTGTGTTCTCATACTTGTGGAAGTTCTTGATGAAGCGTCCTGCGAGATCCTTTGCCTTCTCCTCCCAAACGCTGGCGTCAGCGTAGGTGTCGCGAGGGTCGAGGATTCCGGTGTCAACTCCCTTGAGCTCGGTAGGTACCTCGAAGTCGAAATAAGGGATCTTCTTGGTAGGAGCCTTGTCGATGGAGCCGTCGAGGATGGCATCGATGATTCCGCGGGTGTCGCGGATGGAGATGCGCTTGCCTGTGCCGTTCCAGCCGGTGTTGACGAGGTAAGCCTTCGCACCGCTCTTCTGCATCCTCTTGACGAGTTCCTCAGCGTACTTGGTAGGAGGGAGCTCAAGGAATGCCTGGCCGAAGCAGGCTGAGAAGGTCGGGGTAGGCTCGGTGATGCCGCGCTCAGTGCCCGCGAGCTTGGCGGTGAAGCCGGAGAGGAAGTAGTACTTCGTCTGCTCAGGGGTGAGGATGGATACCGGAGGAAGTACTCCGAACGCATCTGCTGAGAGGAAGATCACCTGCTTTGCGGCAGGGCCCTGGGATACAGGACGGACGATCTTGTTGATGTGATAGATAGGGTAAGAGACGCGGGTGTTCTCGGTTACGCTCTTGTCGTTGAAGTCGATCTTGCCTTCTGCGTCAACGGTTACGTTCTCGAGGAGGGCGTCGCGGCGGATGGCATTGTAGATATCCGGCTCAGACTCCTTGTCGAGCTTGATGACCTTGGCGTAGCAGC
>CAVAID010000015.1:0-39161 GCA_963588685.1 bacterium | reverse complement strand
TTTAGTGATGATGAAAAAATAAGTTGGTGTAGTTTGTACAGGATTTTTGAGGATAAATTAATTTGAGAAGAAGGAGTGTACTGGTGGTACACGACTGATGAACAAATAAATTTAGACCAAAAAGACAAGCAAACGTACCAAGTTAATTTTTAAGAAGAACTTACTAATAACCGATATGACACTTGAATACAACATCAATCCGCTCGTGAGGGAGATCGGGAAACCGGCATCCGAATTCACGAAGCGGGACATTATCGACTACATCGTCAGGCACGAAGTCCGTATCGTCAACTTCAGGTACGTGGCCGCGGACGGCAGGCTCAAGACCCTCAACTTCCCGGTGACGGACCTTCAGTACCTCGAAAGCATCCTCAGCTACGGCGAGAGGGTGGACGGCTCAAGCCTCTTCCCTTACATCGAGGCGTCTTCCAGCGACCTCTATGTGCTGCCTCGCTTCAGCACGGCCTACCTCGACCCGTTCTCCGAAATCCCTGCCGTGGGGCTGCTCTGCTCCTATTTCACCAAGGACGGCGAGCCGCTGGAGAGCGCACCGGAATACACCCTGCGAAAGGCGCACCGCGCGTTCAGGGAGGTAAGCGGGTACAGCTTCGAATGTATGGGCGAACTTGAATTCTACCTCATCGAGCCGGATGACGGGGCGTTCCCGGCACCGGACCAGAGGGGCTATCACGAATCCTCGCCTTTCACCAAGTTCGAGAGTTTCCGCACCGAGGCGATGAAGATGATTGCCGAGGTCGGAGGCCAGATCAAATACGGGCATTCCGAGGTGGGCAATTTCATCCTGGACGGCAAGCGCTACGAGCAGAACGAGATTGAGTTCCTCGTCTCCCCTGCCGAGTCGGCGGCCGACCAGCTGGTGATGGCGAAGTGGATACTCCGCACGCTTGCCTACCAGTACGGCATAGACATTACCTTCGCGCCCAAGATCACTTCCGGCAAGGCCGGCAGCGGCCTGCATTTCCATACCCGTCTCGTGAAGGACGGCAAATCGGTGATGATCGGCCCGGACGGCAAGCTGTCCGAGGACGCGCGCAGAGCCATCGCGGGCTATATGACCTGCGCTTCTTCGCTCACCGCGTTCGGCAATACCAATCCTCTGTCATATTTCCGTCTCGTGCCTCATCAGGAGGCTCCGACCAGCGTCTGCTGGGGCGACCGCAACCGCTCGGTGCTCGTCAGGGTGCCGCTCGGATGGACGGGACACAGCGATATGTCCGCGATAGCCAACGGCCTGCCGCAGGATGCGTCGCTCGCGATGCCGGACAAGCAGACCGTGGAAATGCGCTCAGCGGACGGCTCCGCTGACGTTTACTTTATGATTGCGGGACTCATCACCGCTGCGCGCATCGGCTTCGAAATGGAGAAGAGCGCGGCCCTGGAGCTCGCCGCGAAGACTTATGTGGATGTGAATATCCACGCCAAGGAGAACGAGGCTCTGCTCGATTCGCTCCACGAGGTGCCGTCTTCCTGCTGGGAGTCAGCCGGGGAGCTGGAGAAGAAGCGCGCGCTCTACGAGGCGAAGGGAGTCTTCAGCCCGGGCATGATTGACGGTACCGTAGCGCAGCTCCGCAGCTTCAACGACAAGGATGTCCGCGCCGAAGTTGCCGCCCACCCCGAGAAGCTCCTCGAGATGGTCCGCCGCTTCTACCACTGCGGGTAGAGGCGACAACACGGCATGTCAGATATAGAAAACATAGGCGGGCTGGAGACGGCGGGGGCGGAGGAGGAGCTTCCGTACTTCGACCTTGAGATCAGGGCGGGATTCCCGGTGCCGCTGGACAACGACGAGAAGAGCCAGGTCATCGACCTGGTGAGGCTGCTGTGCCCCCATCCGGAGGCGAGCTACCTCATCAGGGTGGCGGGTGACTCGATGCGGGACGCGGGCATCAGCGACGGCGACCTGATCATCGTGGACAAGAGCCGGCGCAACCCCTCGCCTTCGGAGGTGGCGGTGTGCGAACTCAACGGCGAATACACCCTCAAGCGTTTCGAGCTGCGGGGCGGCGAGGGCTGGCTGGTCCCGGCCAACCCCGACTACCCGGAGTTCCGGATAAACCCCGGCGACTCGTTCTCCATCTGGGGAACGGTGGCGTATGTGATACACAAGCCTCACTGAGTCAGGATGTTCGCCCTCATTGACTGCAACAGCTTCTTCTGCTCCGTAGAGAAGGTTTTCCACCCCGGGCTTAACGGCAAGCCGGTCGTCGTGCTGTCGAGCAACGACGGCTGCATAGTCGCGCTCACCCCGGAAGCGAAGGCAGTCGGGCTGCACCGCGGCGACCCCATCTTCAAATGCCGGGGCATAGTGGAGAAGCACAAGGTCAATGTGTTCAGCAGCAATATGATGCTCTATGCGGCGATGAGCCGGCGGATCAAAAGCATCATACGCGGCAGCGTGGAGCGGGTGGAGGACTACAGCATCGACGAGAGCTTCTGCGACCTGCGGGGTTACGGAGAGCATCAGGACCTCACTCAGATGATGCGGGAACTCCGGGAGCGCATCCTGCTCTGGACCGACATCCCCGTGAGCATCGGGGTCGCCCCGACCAGAACGCTCGCCAAGATGGGGAGCAAATTCGCGAAGCAGTACCCGGGCTACAGGGGCGTGTGCCTCATCGACACGGACGCCAAACGGGAAAAGGCGCTCGCTCTCTTCGACCTCTCCGACATCTGGGGAATAGGCCGCCGCACGCTTGCGAGCCTGAATGCCCTTGGAGTCCGCACCCCGCTGGAATTTGCGCAGCGGAGCGAAGAATGGGTGACGAGACACTTTCCCAAACCCGTGATACAGACCTGGATGGAACTGAACGGCACCCCCTGCATCGGCACACCGGAACCGGAGGCCAAGAAGACCATCTGCACGAGCCGGAGTTTCGGGGAAATGACGGGAGAACTCCGCCAGCTGCGGGCCGGCATCTCCACCTTCGCCGCCGGAAGCGCCAACAAGCTGCGCTCGCAGAAGTCGATGGCAAGGACCGTTACGGTATTCATAGAGAGCAACCGCTTCAGAGAGGACCTGCAGCAATACGGCAACTCCGCCTCAATCTCGCTTCCGCACGGAACTTCCGATACCATAGAAATAACGGAGGCCGCGCTCGCAGCGCTGGAGTCAATCTACAGGCCCGGGGTGATGTACAAGCGGGCCGGGGTGATACTGAGCGACATAGAGCAGTGCGACGAGGTCTCGGGCGACCTTTTCGACCCGGTCGCCGGGAGGCAGGAACGCTCCGAGCTGATGCAGCTTATGGACAACCTCAACTGCCGCTACGGGCTCAAGACCCTGCAGCTCGCCGTCCAGGGCGAGAAGAGCGAGCCGTGGATGGTGAAGAGCGCGCAGCGCAGCCCGAACTACCTTACGGACATACACGAGCTGCTGACGGTCAAGGCGTGACATATTCTCCTGTGGTCGGAAAATTGCAAAGCGATGATGAACAAATTAATTGGAATAACTAACTTTGTGGATATGACCAGAACAATTACTCTTCTGCTGCTTGCCGTGATGGCTCCGGCGCTGCTGCACGCACAGAGCGGCACGGCACCGGCCATCGTCCCTGAGCCGGCTCAGATTCAGATGGCCAAGGGCAGCCTGCGCGCCAGCGGGGCCGTATTCAAGTGCGACCCGGGCATCGACTCGCTCTCCCTGGGAGCGATAAACCGTTTCGCCGCAAGGCTCTCCCTCGTGAGCGGCAGGACCAGCAGCGTCTCCACCCCGATAGGGCTTCAGTCCGTAGTGGCTGACGGCTCCGTCAAAGGCTTCGTGTTCCTCCGGGACGGAAGCCTCGCCAAGGGCGGATACAGCATCAGCATAGGCCACAAGGCCGCCCTCATCCGCTCCGGCAGCACGGAGGGCTTCCTCAACGCGGTGCAGACCCTCAAGCAGATGCTTCCCGAGGCCATCTACGGGGAGAAGGTCAGCGAGAAGGAGAAATGGTCCCTGCCCTGCTGCGAAATCAGCGACAGGCCGGAAAGCGCCGAGCGCGGACTTAGGCTCGACAGCAGCAGCGAGTTCTGGAGCGTGGAGAGGATAATGGGCCTGCTCGACGATATGGCGAAATACAAGTTCAACAGCCTGCTCTGGCACATCGCCGACAGCGATGGCTGGAGGATGGAAGTCCGTGCCTATCCGCTGCTCGCACAGGTGGCGGGATACCGGATGGAGAGCAGCGGGCGCTACGGCGGATACTACAGCCAGGAGGATATCGCCCGCGTGGTCCGCTACGCTGAGAGCCTGGGCATCAGCATCATACCGGAGCTCAGCATCGGAGGAAGGATCGTCAGCGACAGCGAGCTGCGCCCTGCCGGAACTCAGCCGGAAGCGTTCCTAAAGCAGATAATGAAGGAGACGGCGAGGATGTTCCCGGGCGGGACGGTCAGCCTGAGCGATGAGGAATACCCTGACGCAGAAGGAGTTCTGAGCGCATACGGGAAGTCCGCGGCGGCAGAGGCCGTGCTCGCCTGGCCGGAAGTGAAGCCGGGAGAGCAGGGACGCATCGGCGAGCTGTCAGAAAAAGTCTGGTAAACCCTTAAATACAGGATAATGTACGACTTAGCAATCATAGGCGGCGGCCCGGGCGGGTATGTCGCGGCAGAAAGGGCCGGCGCGGCCGGGCTCAAGGTAGTGCTCTTCGAGAAGAATTCGCTCGGCGGAGTCTGCCTCAACGAGGGCTGCATCCCTACCAAGACGCTGCTCTACAGCGCCAAGGTCTATAACTACGCCGCGGGCGGCAAGCGCTACGGCGTGCACACCGAGGGAGCGAGCTACGACTATGCCGAATTCATCTCCCGCAAGGACAGGGTGGTAAGAAGGCTCGTGGCCGGAGTCAAGGCCGCGATGAAAGCCGGCAATGTGGAAGTCATCTCCGGAGAGGCCTTTATCGAGGGCCGCGACGCCGAGGGCTTCAGCATCTCCGCCGCGGGCGAAAGCTACAAGGCCGCCAAACTGCTCATCTGCGCGGGCTCCGAGGCCGCAGTGCCGCCGCTTCCGGGTCTCAAGGAAGCGGGCGAAGTCATCGTGACCAACCGCGAGATACTCTCTCTCAAGGAGCAGCCGGGCGAGCTGGTCGTCATCGGCGGCGGAGTCATCGGAATGGAATTCGCGGCGTTCTTCAGCGCCCTCGGCACCAAGGTGACCGTGGTCGAGATGCTGCCGAAAATCCTCGGACCGCTCGATGACGAAATCAGCGCGATGCTCCAGAAAATCTACGCCAAGCGCGGGGTCAATTTCTGCCTCGGCTGCAAGGTAACCGGCATCGAGGGCAATACCGTCGTATATGAAGACCCGGAGGGTCAGGTCTGCCGCGTCAGCGGGGACAGAATCCTCGTCTCAGTGGGCCGCAGGGCCAAACTTGACGGCTACGGTCTGGAAAATCTCGGCCTCGAGATGACTCTGAACCGCGGCGGCCGCCCGTGCGGAATCAAGGTGGATGACAGGATGCGCACTTCAGTTCCGGGGGCCTATGCCGCGGGCGACGTAACCGGATTCTCGATGCTCGCGCACACGGCATCCCGCGAGGGCGAGGTTGCCGTCAACGACATCCTCGGCAAGGAGGACAGGATGCGCTATGACGCCATCCCCGGCGTGGTCTATACCAATCCTGAAGTGGCCGGAGTCGGCCTCACCGAGGAGCAGGCCAAGACTTCCGGCAGGGAATACGAGGTCCTCAAGCTGCCTATGGCATATTCCGGACGCTTCGTCGCGGAGAACGAAGGCGGCGAAGGCATCTGCAAACTGATAGTAGACAAGGAGAAGCACGAAGTGCTCGGCGTGCATATGCTGGGCAACCCGTGCAGCGAAATCATCCACAGCGCCTGCATCGCCATCGAGAGCGGAATGACGGCGGAGCAGCTCCGGAAAGTTGTCTTCCCGCACCCGTCCGTGTCCGAAATCATCCGCGAGACGGCATTTACGCTGAAATAAGCAGCTCCGCAAGCTCCTCCGCGCTCACCCCTGGAAGGAAGTCCCCAACCCGTACGGCACGCAGTGTCCCGGCGATTGCCTCCCTCCCGAAGCGCACTCCGGTAAGCGCGGAGGCGAGCTGCGAAGCAGGCCGGTCCCCTATAAAATCTCCCGAGAATTCCAGGGCGGCAATCCTGCCCCGGTCTATCTTCAGCGCGGCCTCGACCGTGCCGCAGGCGAACTTCGCCCTGCGGCGGAAATCGGCTTCGCGGGAGTGGCCGTAAATCCAGTCCCAGGTAGAGAATTTGGTATCGGCAAGCCTCTGAACCTCAGCCAAATCGGCCGTGCTCATCGGCATCTGCCCGTCACCCGCGCCCAGTATCTCCTGCAGCGCGGCCTGCAGCTCATCCAGGGAGGCGAACTGCGGCAGATAGTCCTTGAGGTTGGCGACGCGGCTCCGCACCGAGGCTATTCCCTTGGCTTCCATCTTGGAGCCCGGAGCGTCGAGCACCCGCGTCAGGGTGTCGATATCCACATCGTACATAAGGGTCCCGTGGACGATTTCGCGGTCGTGCCACACCCTGCGGGCATAGCCCGAGACCTTGCGGCCCTCCACGAATATGTCGTTGCGCCCGCTGACTTCAGCAGGCACTCCGAGGCTGCGCAGCGCCTGCGCGAAAGGTTCCGGGGTCACGGAATGCCCCACGAAGGTATAGTTCAGGTTCTGCAGATCATGATAAACGGCACCGCCCCCGGTGACGCGTCGCGCGAGGGTGATGCCGTGTGAATCCAGATAGTCGAGGTTGACCTCGCTGTAGG
Source organism: bacterium (assembly GCA_963588685.1). GTDB lineage: Bacteria > Bacteroidota > Bacteroidia > Bacteroidales > UBA932 > Cryptobacteroides. Next base: position 32,425 of record CAVAID010000015.1, on the reverse strand, counting down.
CGTTCTGGTTGAGGCCTATGATGACTGCGGGACGGTTTCTCCAGAGATAGAAGAAATCCTCGCCGGAGCGGTACTGCTGCAGGCAGTATTCGTCAAAGGCCAGATTGAAATGAGGGTCGGTGGATGTGTTGACCGCGAATTTCATTACATCTCGTTGCCTACCTTGCGGGCGCGCTCAGGCTTGTCGAGATTGATGCCGTCGCTGACGGCCACCTCGACCAGTACATTCCAGCCGGCGCAGAGATAGACATAGTTCTGGAGTTCTCCCGCCTCAGGGACGATGATGGTGCGCTCGAACGGGGTCTGCCTGGTGTCGATGGCCACGGTGTGCACGCCGGCGCCCTTCATCACGGAGATGAACTTGTCGTACTCGCTCTCCAGAGGGTTGACTATGAATACTATATCTCCCTCCTGCATCACTTCCTCGATGCCGTGTACGGCATAGGTTCCCTCGAGGTAGTCGCTCTTGCGGCGGGTGATTTCGTTGGTCTTGAGGGTAAGCTCCTCAGCCACGCCGTCGTTGCGGCCGCTGAAGTAGATGGTGTGCGCTCCCTTGACCCAGTCGATGATTTCGGCTGGAATCTGCTGAGTGAGAGCGGTCTCGAGCTTCTCAGGCAGGCCTGCGAGGGCGGCCTTCATGTCCTTGCCGGCGATGCTCCAGAAGATGGATTCGCAGAAGAGCCCCTGCTCGACCACGCTCTTGGTGGCGGCAACGGCCTCCTCCCAGCCGCATCCGAGCACATGGCCGCGGACGCAGGTCTTCTCGATAGGGGTGTCCGGGTTGGCGCTCAGGGAGTAGAGCTCGCTGTGGCCCTGCTCGCGGAGATTCTTGGCGAGGGCAAGGGCTTCCTTGGTCCTGCCGGAGTTGGAGTCCACGAGCACGGTGTATCCGCTCAGGTCATATTCTGCAGCCTGGCGTGCGCCTTCGAGCTGCACATTGGCGGCAAGTCCCCAGCCCAGAGCCCTGCGGCGGGCGTTCTTGGCCGGCATAATGCGGGACGAGCCCTCCCCGGAAAACATTATCCGTCCTGTCTTCCTGACCGAGTCGGCCACGAAGTCGGCGCAGGCAGGGTCAAATCTCTCTACTGTAGGCACGGTGCCCATCATCTCCCGGACAAGATTGAATTCCGAGTACTTCTTCTCTTTAAGATTCATGACTTATATCGTTAAATTATCCAATGCTTTGAGGTTCTCTTCGGTGGTGCGGCGTATCTGCTGCACGAAGCTGTTGGCGTCCAGCGGTCCGATGGCTGCAATCATCTCCTCCTCGCTGCGGTAGGTGGCGCGGCGGAACGGGTTGAGATAGTCCTTGCGGCGGGTCTGGTAAACCTGCTCATTGATGTAGTTCTGGATGCGCTTCTCGTCCTCCACGGCCCTGCGCCAGGACTCCGCATCGAGTTCGGAGACCCCGTAATATGCGGCGAGGCACTGCAGCGAGTGGGTCAGCTTGTCCTGCGGATAGCGGGTCCAGATCTCGTTGTAGCGTGCGTGGATAGCCTTCCAGTCCGGCAGAGCGCCGGAGCGGATGTCCGCGCGGAGAGCATCGACATCCCCTTCAGGCATCAGCTGGCCGCCCAGGTTGACCCAGGAGCGCTTGCGCGCGCCTGCGGAAAGCGGCGAGAGCGAGCTCAGGCCTGCGCCCGGATTGGACTCCATATATTTCATCACATTGAGCATAGCGTAGTGCACGAGCATATCGCCGTAGGCGTGGTAGGCCTTGCGGGCGTGACGGATGACGACCTTGCGGGAGCTCTTCTCCACGCCTTCGCCATAGACCGTAAGTCCCTCAGTGAGAGCCGGGTCTCCGTTCAGCAGCTCCGCTCCCTTCGCGCGGAGGGCATCGGCGCTGATTCCTGAGACATCTTCTCCGCGGGAGCGGAGGTATGCCTTGGCAGTCCATTCCTCGAGGATGGCGCGGCCCGTGATTACCTCCTCCATGCTGTCCGGAGCGAAGGTATCGAACTCGATGTTCTGGGCCTTGGTGATGCGCTTGTCGCGGGTCTGGTACTTCCAGCTGTTGCGGGCGAGCGCGTACATATTGTAGAGCCACCAGAAGGCAGGCATTATCTCCAGCTGGCCGTCTTTCTCATTGTTGCTCAGCATGCTGAACGGCAGCCTAACATGCAGCTCTGCCGGGTAGGCGCCCTTGGCGAGCAGGACATAGGAGGCGAATACTGAAGAATGCTTGACCGAGGTGCAGAGGCCCGGCCAGAATCCGCGGCCCGCCACGACCTCGTTGTCGTTGGCGCGGCTGTTATGGTTGGAGCCGATGGTAGCTCCGGCGGCCAGGTTGGTCTGTCCCTGCAGGCAGGAAGCGATCAGGAAGGAATTGTTGTGGTGCTGCTCATGCGCCGGGAAGATGAGGTTGTTGAGCACCTCGCAGCAGGAGATTGTGCTGTTGTCGCCGAGGATGGAGTCGATGACGCGCGCTCCGTACTTGAGGTTGCAGTTGGTCCCGACCACGAACTTGACTGCGGTGCAGCCGTAGAAGATGCGGCAGCCGTAGCCCACTATTCCGTTGACCAGTATTACATTCTCCCCAATCTGGGAAGGCTCCTTCTCTGAGGAGTTGATGGTGATGTTCTTGAGTTTGCTGGCGCCCTTGATGTAGCAGCACGGGCCTATCTCGACATCCTTGATAATTTCGGAAGTCTTGATGACGCAGCCCTCGCCCACGGTACCGTAGTAGCCGCGGTGATGGTCCACGCTCTCCTGGGTCATGCTGCGGAGCCGCTCCTGCATCTCCTTGTCGTCCACATACTTGCCCCAGAGATAGGCGTCCGCCGTGGTCATCCCGTTGAAAGGATAGACGGCCCTCGTGCCGGTCTCGTTCATGATTTCCAGACGCACCCTGACGCTCTCGCTCTCCCCGTCCTTGATGACTCCGTTGCCGAACTTGGCGTGGTCGGTGGTGCACATCTCGTGGATGTTGAAGAGCATGCAGCGGTCGCCGATGATATAGTGGCTGAGGTAGTGCACATCGTGGATGGCGCAGTCGTCACCGATGTCGCAGGAATGGATGGAAGAATTGGTGATGCCGACCGGCAGCCTCAGGTCATGGAACTGCAGGCCGTTGTCGGAGACGCGGCCTATGCGGACAGTGCCGTAGAACTTGTTGTTCTTGAGCATCCGGGGGATAAATTCGTCAGTGACCCAGATGGTGTCCCAGCTGGACGCGGTGTTGTCGTTCTTGACGAGCCTTTCGATTTCGTCGCTGGTCAGATGCCTCCAGCCGCCTGCCGGGGCGTGTACCTGACGGTTGCGGATATAATATTTGTCTTCACCTTCAGGGAGAAAGGACGGGTCAATCCAGCCGTCCGAGAGCTTCTCCGGAGGAAGTACGGTGACTTTTTCCATAATAGATCGGTATTTTGGGATTACAAATATAAACAAAATGTTCCCGTTTCACAACGGGAACATTCGGCAATTCTAACCTAAAATTAAACCTATGAAAAAACTATTCGACGCAAATATAACAAATTTTACGCCAAAGCAAGCGTTTTTTCGGAAATAATTCTACTCTTCAAGCTTGATGGTGATGATCTTGACGTCCTGGAGAGGGCAGTCGCGCCGGTCGGTCTCCACTGCGGCGATCTTGTCGATCACGTCAAGTCCCTCTACGGTCTCGCCGAATACGGTGTAGCTGCCGTCAAGCTGGGCGCAGTTCGCAGCGTCCTGGACGATATAGAACTGTGAGCCTGAGGACTCCTTGAGGGGGTTTGCGGCATCTCCGCGCCTTGCTGCGGCAAGGGCCCCCTTCTTGTGGGTGTACTCCGGGACGAACTCGGCAGGCACATTGTAACCGGGGCCGCCGGTGCCGAACTTGCTCTTGTTGGCAGGGTCCTTGGAGAGCGGGTCGCCCGCCTGGATCATGAACCCGTTGATTACGCGGTGGAAGAGGATGCCGTCATAGTACTTGCTGAGCGCGAGTTTCGCGAAATTCTCGCGGTGCAGCGGGGTCTTGGAGTAGAGTTTGACCTTGATCTCACCCATAGTGGTGATGATGTCGAATACCGGTTCTTCCGGAAGCTGTGCGATTTTGTCCATTATTCTCTGGTTTTCTTGAGCTGCTGCGACTGAATCGGCCGCTGCCTGCTCGGCTTCCTGCTGCGCCTTCTTGGCGGAGTTGTTGCCGCAGCTGCAGACGAGGGCGGCTACGCCCAGGCAGCAAAGGGTTAAAATGATTGACTTTTTCATATTACTGATGTTTTGAATGTCTGAGGCCGAGCAGCTTGCGCGCAAGCGGAAGCAGGTACACGCAGAGCAGCAGGGTGTTGATTATCAGGGTGACGGCGGTCGGCAGCCCCGGGAAGAGGCGTCCGACCAGCAGGGAGACGGCATAGAGCAGCGCCGCGAGCCCCGCATAGCCCAGGATGGTCCTGTAGTCGTAAGGGACAGGGAACTTGCCGCGGCCGATGGCCCAGCTGAGCAGCATCGCGGTGCCGTAGCCCGCAAAACCGCCCCAGGCGCAGGCCCAGTAGCCTATCTTGGGCACGAATATCACATTGACGGCAATCATCACGGCCGCCCCGGCGAAGCTCAGAATCGCGCCCCACCAGGTCTGGTCGCTGAGCTTGTACCAGAACGAGAGGTTGAAATATATGCCCATGAAAATCTCCGCCGCCATCACCACCGGCACGACTCCGAGCCCCTCCCAGTAGGAGCGGCCCACGAAGTACTTTAGCAGCGGCATATAGAACACCACCGCGAGGAAGGCGAGCAGGGTAAAGATGACGAAGTACTTCATCCCGTCGGCGAGGGTCTGCGGGCTGCCTCGCTCCGCCCCGGAGGAGAATACTATCGGTTCGTAGGCGTAGCGGAAGGCCTGGGTCAGCAGCGACATTATCATCGCAATCTTGACGCAGGCGCCGTAGATGCCGAGCTGCACCATCCCCTCCTCGCCGCTCACGAGGTGCGGGAAGAGTATCTTGTCGGCGACCTGGTTGAGGATGCCGATGAGGCTGAGCAGCAGCAGAGGCCAGGTATATCCGAGCATTCGCCGGCACAACGCCAGGTCGAAGCCGTAGCGTATGCCGCGGATTTCCGGAATGAAGGCCAGCATCACCAGCGAGGTGCAGAGCAGGTTGGCGAAGAATATCAGCCCGACTCCCCCGTTGAAGCGCTCATACACGCCCTGCAGGGCGGGAACCTTGTCGAATACGAGGAATATGAGCAGGTTGAGCAGGATGCTCGGGATGATGTAGGCGAACTTGAGGGCCATGAACCGCAGCGGCTTGTGCTGCTGCCGCAGACGGCTGAACATTATGGCCTGGAACGCATCCAGCGCGGTAATTATGGCAAAACAGCCTATGTACTCGGGGTGGTCGGCATAGCCCATCGCCGCCGAAATCGGGTGCAGGAAGGCGAATACCAGCAGCAGGAAGGCCAGCCCGACGCTTCCCACCATCCGCAGGGCGGTGCTGTACACCATCCTGCCGTCCTCGTCCTCACGGCTGCCGAAGCGGAAGAGGGTCGTCTCCATGCCGAAGGTAAGCAGGGCGAGGAAGAGGGCCGTGTAGGCATAGAGGTTGGTCACGATGCCGTAACCTCCGCTGCCCGCGGCAATCTTGTAGGTATAGAGCGGCACGAGCAGGTAGTTGAGGAACCTGCCCACTATGCTGCTCAGTCCGTAGATGGCTGTATCCTTGGCTAACGACTTGAGATTCATACGCTTCGTGGCAATTCAAAAACTTCCATCCCGCTCACCTTGCCGTCCTCTATACGGAAACGGAGCGCCGTCCGCACCACCTGCCAGCCCTGGAGCCCTGCGGCGCCCGGGTTGATATAGAGCAGGTCGCGGGAATTGTCGTTCATTACCTTGAGAATGTGGGAATGCCCGCAGACGAACACGTCCGGACGGTAGGCGTCCAGCAGCTCCGCCGCCTTGGGGGCGTAGTGCCCGGGCGAGCCGCCGATATGCATCATCAGCACTTTGAGTCCCTGTTCCTCCATGTACCGGAATTCGGGACATTCGTAGCGGATATCGAGACCGTCACAGTTGCCATAGACCCCGACGAGCGGCTTGAACGCGGCGATTTCCCGCAGAAAAGCTATGCCTCCCCCGAAGTCGCCGGCGTGCCATATCACATCGACCGGCTCCAGGAACTTCCTGAAGCCGTCGCTGAATACGCCGTGCGTGTCGCTGATGAGCCCGACGAACATTCTACTTCCCGGCGAGATGTTTCTCCCAGGCCCAGGCTGCGGCGAGGGTGTCGTCCACGCTGCGCTCGGCCTTCCAGCCCAGCTCCTTCTCCGCGAGGGAAGGGTCTGCCCAGACTGCGGTGACGTCGCCCGCTCTGCGCGGCGCGAATTTCCAGTTGAGCTTGACGCCGTTGACTTTCTCGAAGGAGTTTATGAGTTCGAGCACGGATACCGGACGGCCCGTGCCGATGTTGAAGATTTCGTATCCGTTCTTCATCTTGTCATTTACCATCCTGGAAACGGCGCAGACATGTGCCTTGGCAAGGTCCACGATGTCGATGTAGTCACGCAGGCAGGTGCCGTCGGCCGTCGGGTAGTCGTTGCCGAAGACGGAGAGGCACTCGCGCTTGCCGATGGCGGTCTGGGTGATGAAAGGCACGAGGTTGTTAGGCACTCCGCGGGGGAGCTCGCCGATGAGGGCTGAAGGATGCGCTCCGATAGGGTTGAAATAGCGCAGGGCTATGCCCCTGATGCCCTCGTAGGCGCGGACGCTGTCGCGCAGGATGTCCTCGCAGATCTGCTTGGTGTTGCCGTAAGGCGAAGTGGCGCTCTGGCGCGGGGACAGCTCGGTCACGGGGAGCTGCTCCGGCTCGCCATAGACGGTGGCGGAGGAGCTGAAGAGCACATTGCAGCCGCCTCTCTCGCGGGCCGCGTCGATTATGTTGACGAAGGAGAGCAGGTTGTTGCGGTAGTATTTTACCGGGTCGGCGACTGACTCGCCCACGGCCTTGAAGGCGGCGAAGTGTATCACCGCATCTATATGATATTCAGCGAAAAGCTTGCGCACGGCAGGCATATTGCAGAAGTCCATCCTGATTAGCGGGAGCTTCCTGCCGAGTATCTGGCACACGCCGTTGTAGTTGGTCTCGTCACAGTTGGACATGTTGTCCGCTATGACCACGTCAAAGCCGGCCTGGCAAAGCTCCACGGTCACGTGGCTTCCGATAAATCCGGCACCGCCGGACACGAGTACTGTCTTCTTCATACTAAGTTTATTAAACGAAGTACAAAGATGCTAATTTTTCGGCTCACACGCAAACTGCCGGAATACGCAGATGCGTACTCCGGCAGCTATTGGAAAATCCGGGAAGAATTATTCTCCGGCCTGGATGTTGACCTGAGCGTGGAATGTTACAGTGTGCTTTCCGTCAGGATAGTCATCTGTGTAGTCATCCTTGAATGAGCCTTCAATCTTGTAGGTACCGTCAGACTGCTTGGTAAGAGTCATGCTGCCTGATGAAGGATAGAGGTGGGAGTGATTGAGCGGTCTGAGCCAGGTTGCATCGCTCGGATCAGGATATACGCCTGTGAACCACCAGTATCTCTGGTAATATTCGATTGTGTATGCAGCGGCTGTGCAATCCGGGTCAAGCTCATAAGTTCCGGAATAGTCCTCCGCGTCTGCAGGCACATAAAGATAGAACTGCGCGTCGGTAAAGTCGCCTTCTGACGGATTGTCACCCATTGCAGGATCACCCTTTGTCAGAGTGAGGTCGATGTATTTGACTGTTTCGTCGTAATCATAGCAATAAGCCTGACCGGCCGCGAAAGTGATGTCATAATCCTTCTTGATGTCGGAAGACACACGGGTGTCATACTTCCTCAGATCGTAGTCTGAAGTGTCGCCGCAGACTGCCTTGAACTCGAATTTGAAGCTTATGGCATCTGAGGTCTCGGTCTTCGCGGTTGTACCCTTCACATAGAAGATATACTCGTCGGCATCCTCGGTCGCCTCGATTGTCACTGTCGCTGATTCGAAAGTGATGTATGACCATGTAGAGGAATCGAGGACATTGGAGTTGATGCTGTAGATGGCACCGACCTCGGAGACAGGGTTCAGCGCAAATGTGCCGGTAGGGAATTTGCCGCTGACGAAGGTGAACTCGCCGGACGCCATGAGGTCAAATGTATAAGTGTACTTTGCCCCTTCTGTATCATTCATGTAGTTCGTGTTGTAGAATGTGATCATCCAGTTCTGGGTGCCCGCACCGTACTGGTCAAGGTGGCCATAATAGAAGACCTCGGCTTCAGCGATTTCATCGGTTGCACCGGCGGACTGGGTCAAGGTGACAGTAGCCTCGACGTCGGTGTTGTACTCGAGATAGACGGTGGCGGAGCGCTCTGCACCGTAGTTCTCATCCACATTGATGCTGAGGTTTCCGTTTTCAACCTTCGCTTCAACCCAGTCGGCATCTGTCACAGGGGTAACGGTGACATTGCTCTCAAGCTTGATTGTCAGATTGTTTTCGTCGGCGGAGACGGTTACGCTGTCCTCATCGATCGATACGGAAGGAATGACATCCTTCTGGCATGCGGCCAAGGCTATGATACAGGCTGAGGCCGCGAAGAGCATTTGTTTTGCTTTCATTTTGATAATTGTTAGAAGTTATTGAAATATTTGAACTTTCCGTTTTCGCAAGGGAAATGTAGCGGTAGGCTTTATTGTCGATGAAGTCGCCGGTATTGCTTCCGTCATCGTTGATAAGCAGGAACTTGTATCCGTTGACGGAGTACTGCATGCCCGGGGTTGCCCTGAGATACAGGCGTCCGTCCGAGCCGAAACCGAGTTCCGCGGAATACTCCGCTCCCCACATCGAATCGATTATCGGATTGCTGTATGCGAACATGACATATTTGCCGTCATACCTTCCGCAGAGCTGGGTAGGGATTCTGAGCGTGTGCTCTTCAGGAATGTATGTCGCGCTGAGTATCGGAGAATACCCTTTCACATCGCTCAGCCCCTGGACCAGCACATCCCCGTTTGACGACTTCATTATGTTCACCAGCACTGACTCCTTTACCGGCTGAGGGGAATCGCTGCCGTCATAGACCGTGACTTCCACGGATGCGATATAGCTTCCGATGAAATCATCCAGAGTCTTCGTCATGTCGAAATTGTCCGAATGCGCCATAGGGGCGAACTGCTCCTGCTCGACGAGCACATCGCCGAGAGGGCTGACAAGTCCGACGATAACCGTATAATCGGTACCTTCCCCAAGGTCCGTAAAGGTCACATTGACTCCGTCAGCGTTCGCCGCATCGACCGCGGCCGACTCCATTTCCGATCCGTAGGCAAGCAGCTCCTCAGCAGTATATCCTATGCTCAGATAGTAGTCTATGATGTCCTTTTCATACATGAAGAACTTGATGGTCTTGGCATTTGACGTCTGAAGGTGCCACTTGACGCTGTGATACGGATCGGCCTCGTCGGCCTCGAATGTGCTTTCGACGATCTTGGGCATCAGCATGTCCAGCGGGTCGTATGTGAACCTTCTGTACACCATCTCGCCGGCATTGCCGGACTCGTCGAACGGAATGACGAAAATGGTATTCGAGCCTTCCGCAAGGTCCCATGTATCGGAGCAATCCCCGGTATATATCCTCAGGCCTTCCGCCGAGCCGGCAAGGATCGAACTCTTGACTTCCGCCGCCTTTACGGTCCCGGTGCAGTCTCCGGGAAGAACCAGGGCCCGGCAGGAAGAAGCGTACTCGCCCAGTTCGAACGAGAATTTGCCTTCCCCGTCGTATGTCACCATGACGGTCGGGTCGTCATCGTGGTCCGACGCCATGACGATGTATTCCGTCCCGTAGTTTATAATGCCGTCGCTGACATAGTACACGAGATTCAGGACTATCGTTTCATCGCCGTCGAAGTAGCACGGATAGGAATCGTACGCCGCCTCGTCGTCCATGTATTCTGCGATGTCGGACGCATAGACATCCTCGCCTACCGCATCGTAGTAATATCCGATGCTCTGCGCGGGCACGTTTATGCTATGGTCCGCATTCATCTTGAACACGAGAGGGACACCTCCGGCCCAGTCGAGGATACGGAAGATGTTGGTGGTCCCCACGGCCCTTTCCATCAGCATGTCGGGCTGAGTGCCGACATAGAAGAGGTTGTAGTAGTATGTACCGGTCTGCTGGACTTTTTCTCCGGTCTCGGTCATCCTCATGTACGGTTCCCATTCAAGTTCAAACGATACTTTGACGTCGAGCTTGTCTTTGAACTGGGTGATATAGGATGCGTCTTCATCGAGATATGCGTCCCGCGATTTGATGTAAAGGCTCGTGGAGACCGAGGAGCCGGGCACAAGGGAGCTCAGATCCACTTTCAGCGGCACGGTCACGGAATACTTGCCGTTCTCGACGGTGACGGTATCGCTGAAAGAGAACAGGTCCTCGTTCGTGCCCTTCTGGGACAGCACCACACTGTACTCGCCCACATTCGAATTCCTTGACAGGACCACATCCACGGTGCCTTCCTTCGAATTCATCGGGAAGGTCTTGGTCAGGGAGGACTGGATGAAATGGATTCCGGTTTTGTCCTCTTCCCTGCCCTCCGAAACGACTCCAAGGTTGTCCGTAGAGCAAGAGCTGAGCACGGCGGCAAAGGCCGCCAATATTATCGCTGTTTTGTTTCTCATGGATTCTGGTCGTTTTCGTTGATGTTGGGATTTGCATCGAGCTCATCCTGCGGGATTGTAAGCACCCAGTAGTAATTGTCCGGGGATGTAAGGTCCACCCCGTTGGATGCCATGGCCGTAAGGCAGTCTTCGGAGAAGCCGTCCGCCGTGGACCTTGAGATGCCCTGGCCGAGCCTTCTCACATCCGCGAGCCTGCCGAATTCACCCCAGAGCTCGATTCTCTTGTTGATAAGGATATTCTCCAGGAGGGAACCCGTAAATGTATTGGTGAGAGCACCGAGGTAAGCCCCCGTATAATCCGCGGCATTGTACTTGGAATCGCGCGGCGCCATCACCGCGTTCATGTATTTTATGGCCGCCGCTTCATCCCCTAGACGGAGGGAAGCTTCAGCAGCGTCGAAGTACATTTCCTCAACCCTCATGTAGATATAGTCCCCGAGCCATGAAGACACGTTTGAGAATGAGAATTTATGGGAAATGTAGGGAGACACCTCATCGTCGGGGTCCCACCATCCTCTCCTTATGTCCTTGTCTCCCATCTTCTTATAGAGCGTGCTGCTTATAAGTTTCGGAGCGGCCTTGGCATAGGCACCGTTCTGGTTGTCCATGTGGGAGAAGAAACTTGCATAGCCTCCGGCCTGCTCGGTAACTTCGATTCCGGCGCCCCACATCACATTTGAAGCGTCAAGGTCGTTCATCCCGGACATCAGGTCGTTTTCGGTGCCGACGGAGTACTCTCCGGACCCGATGACTTCTTCGGCGCAGTCAAGCGCCCCCTGCCAGTCGCCTTCAGCAAGGCATATTCTCGTCTTGATGCCGAGAGCGGTGTACAGGCTGATATGCGATTTGTTGCCGCGCAATTTTGAATCCTGACTCTGCCGCAGGCAGACTATGCAGGAGTCTATATCCTGGTCGATCCGGGCATAGAGCTCCGCAAGGGTCCCCCTTGATTTGCCGACGAAATCGCGGTCTGCCGGTTCGGTATAGACAGGCACTCCCGGGTCATCCCAGCGGTACTGGTCCGCGAGCGCACTGTAAGGCGCCCTCGAGTAGAAATTGGAGAGATTGAAATAGGCCAGAGCCCTTATTCCGTAAGCTTCGCCGAGAACATACGACTTGTCCTCCGTGCTCCCCTCCATCGTCTGTCCGGCGGAAAGCACATAGTTTGCATTTGAAATCCATGTGTAATTCGCATACCAGACATCGTACGAGCGGTCCGCGCTTGACGAATTGAAGAATTTCACATTGTACACATGGTCATACCAGAACCACCCGTTGCCGGGGCCCTGCATGATGAAATCGTCGCCCATGGCTTCAAGAGCGATATTGTATGCGGATATGCCGAAGCACTCGTGGGTGTTCCCGGTCGTTGACCAGCCTGCAGTCCACATGGAACGGTAAATGCCGTCAACGATCGTAATTGCAGACTCCGCGTCCTTGACCAGGCTTTCGCCGGAGCCGGCATCCGTCGGCGTGAAATCCATCTCACAGGCAGTGAGCATGATTCCGAGTATGAATATGAAAACTGACTTCTTCATTTCTAGAAATTGATTTCCAATCCGGCGACAATTACCCTGGATGGCGTATAAGTGTAACTTGTCGTCCCCGTAAAGTTGTATTGCGGATCCATTCCGTCAAGATGGCTGAGAAGGAAAAGATTGTCTCCGGTCAGGAAGACCCTCAATTTTTCGATTCCGGCTTTGGACGATATTGCGGAAGGGACGGTATAACCGAGCGTCACATTCTTCAGCGCCAGATATGAAGCGTCCAGAAGGTCTTCTCCGCAGCTGAGACGGCCGCTTGCGATTTCCACTCTCGGGACATCCGTGACGTCTCCCGGTTGCTGCCATCTTCTGAGGACATTCTTATGCCAGTTGTTTCCCGCGAACGTCACATTCATGGAATCGCCATAAAGGCTGTCGTAGATCTTGCCTCCTACAGAATATGAGAACATGAACGAGAGGTCGATTGAGCCGAGAAACACAAAGCGGGAGGAGAAACTTCCGGAGAAAAGCGCCTGACGGCTGCCGTAATAATATTTGCTGAGTGTCGCAAGCTGCGTATCATCCGTCACATACGGGTCGCATTTGACAGGGACAATGGCTCCGGACTCGCCGACCTCATATTTGTAATAAGCCCAATACAGCTGCTCGCCCGTGGCAGGAGAGACACCTGCGGACTTGGGGAGGTAGAAGGTGTATATCGGCTTCCCTTCCTCAATCACTACGATGCCGTCCTTGATTGAGCTCTGGCTGCTTGTCAGGGACAGGACTTTGTTCCTGTTGAGAGATGTAAGCAGAGTGGCGTCCCAGTGGAAATCCCTGTTGTCGAAGACGGTATAGTTTACCGTAAATTCGAGGCCTCTGTTGACCATGGAACCGACATTGTCATCGTATCCGGTAAAACCTGAAGATATGGCGAGAGGGTTGTTGAGGAGCATGTCACGGGTCTTTCTTGAGTAGAACTCAATGGTCGTGTGCAGCCTTCCGGAGAGGAAAGCGGCTTCGATGCCGGTATTGAAATTGCCGTTTTTCTCCCATGTGACCTCCCGGTTCTCTATGCTTGAAGCAAGCGCTCCGGCTCTCGAACCGTTGTCCCATCCGTAATCAAAGAGCCCCTGCCAGGCATAATACGATCCGAGGTTATCGTTTCCCTGGACGCCATAGGATGCCTTGAGAGTCAGGTTGTTGAGCCAGCCTGATGTCCCTGCCATGAACTCTTCCTGGCTGAGTCTCCAGGATGCGCCCACGGACCAGAATGTTCCCCATCTGTTCTCCGGGCTGAATCTTGAAGATCCGTCGGCCCTGAAACTTGCGTCGAAATAGTACCTGTCGGCATAGCCGTAATTGATCCTGGCGAGGGCGGATGTTATCGCGTAATTGTCTGAATACGAGGTATTCGTCATTGTCGTTACCGCAGGTGCCAGTTCGGCTATTCCGTCCACGATACCGCTCTTTTCGCCCAAAGCGTAATTGAAGTTGTAGCGGTAGTATTCCGCGCCGGCAAGCGCGCTGACGGAATGGTCGCCGAAAGTCCTGTTGTAGTTGAGAAGAGCGTTGGCAGTATAGGAGAATATCCTGCTGTTGGTCTTGGAGACGCTGCCGCCCTGGGAGGCCATGTTGCCGTGGTATTTATCCTTGACCGCGGTCTTGGCGAAATCGTTGAAGTCAAAGCCGAAGTTGACCGTCCCGCTGAGGCCGTAAAGCGGAGAAGACTCGTCGGTAGTCCCGAGCGTGGCATAGGTGCGCCCCGACAGCGCATTTCTTACATATCCGGTCGGATTGTTCTTGAGCTCGGCCAGAGAATTGAAGCCCTGGGCGTTTACTCTGTTGGCATATCCGTTGTCGTCTTCGTCGCCATATTCGTACTGGAGACCGCCATTCTCGTCAAGGACATTGTTCCCGTCCATATCCTTCAGGTACAAAGGATATATCGGGCCCATGAACTGCGCCGTGTACCAGACGTTCGAGGTTTCGGAGCCGGAGGCCTCCTGGAGATGGGACTTCGACCTGGCGAAATTGGCGTTCATTCCGACCTTGAGCCATTCCCGGGCCTGCACGTTCGCGCTGATTCGGCCGGTATAGCGCGTAAAATCGGTGCTCGTGAGAGTCCCTTCCTCGTTATAGTAGCCCGCAGACAGGAGATAATCGGCTTTTTCGGAGCCTCCGGAGACGGAGAATACATGCTCGGTACGGAACGCCGCATTGTTGGACACCTTGTCCATCCAGTTGTCGGACCCTTTCCGGCTGCCGTCCCAGGCGGCTTTGGCGTCAGACTTTATCTTGCCGGTAGTCTGGTCGATAAGATTCGACCAGGTATAATTCTTATACGGATTGTAGTACTCAGGGTTCTTGATGCCGCCGAGAGTCGTGCCGAGGTTGGCGGCGGCGTACGACGAAGCGGCCTCGAAATCCATTCCGCTGCCGTATTGGGCCGCATTTCGAAGCGCCTCGTAGGTAATCTCGACAAACTCGTCCATATCGAGGAGGTCATATCTCTTCAGGGCGCGGGATGAGACGCCCGCGTTGCCCTTGTAGTAGATATTCACCTTGTCCCTGTCACCCTTCTTGGTAGTGATGACGACGACTCCGTTGGCGCCCCTCGCTCCGTAAAGGGCTCCCGCAGAGGCATCTTTAAGGACTGTAATGCTCTCGATATCAGCCGGATTGATAGAGCTTACCGCGCCGTCATAAGGCACGCCGTCAACGACATACAGAGGCAGGGCCGAAGCGTTGATCGAGCCGGCTCCACGGACGAGCAGCTTGGCATCTTCGCCCGGCTGTCCGCCTCCGGAAGTCATCTGGACTCCGGCGACGGAACCTTCGAGGGATTTCGTAAGGTTGCCCGTGACACGGTTCTGGATATCTCCTGCTTTGACGACTGAAGCCGAGCCCGTGAATGACTCCTTCTTTGCCGTTCCGTATGCAACGACCATCACCTCGTCAAGATTCATGGAATCCTCCTGAAGGACGATGTCGATTACTGTCCTTCCGTTCACCTCGACGGTCGCATCCTGGTAGCCAAGGCACGAAAAAGACAGTTTTGAATCGGCGGGCACATTGCCGATCTGATAGTTGCCGTCAAAGTCGGAAACCGTCCCGACCGTAGTGCCTCCGATAAACACGCCGGCGGCATATACCGGATTGCCGGCAGGATCGGAAATGTGTCCCGTAATTGTCAGACTGTTCTGCGCGCCTGCAAAAGCAAACGGCACAAGGAGCATGGCAAGGGCCAGCGGAATTCTCAATATATGTTTCATTGTCCGGCTCCCGTTTTAAAGTTCATTGTATAGATTTCCGTCATGGCTTTCCCCTCCCCGTCAATCCCGACCGCCGCAACGGTATAATCCGTGTCGAATTCCAGCCCCGTCAGGGAGACTTCCGCAGTCCCGATTCCTTCAGACGATGAAGTCAGGACCGACTCGTCGGAATACGAAGAAGCCGGGACGGCACAATACCTGTACCTGATGTTCGACATCGCATAAATTGCAAATGTGACCGAATTCCCGTCAATCTCCGGAGCCGAGAACACGAAGACAGGTACATCCACATCATCGGATTCCGTGACGAACTTGACGGTAGCAGGCTCGGAATCAGAGATATAAGAAACCGATGACTGCGCCTTGACGCTGAATTCATATTCCTCAGATGCGGCGAGGTGATTGAATTCAACCCGGTTCGAAGAAGTCCCGGCGGTCACGCCTTCAAAAGTATATTCGAATGTCTCCGCACCGGCAGGTTTGGTCCATTCGATTATTGTCTTGGATTTAAATGAAGAAACCACGCTTACAACCGGACTTGACAGTACTATTTCGGCGCCTGTAATGACGTGGACTTCAGTCCATTCCGAGGAAGCCGCCTGCGTGTTGGGGCCGGCGTCGGCTCTGACGGAAAGCACATACTCGGTGTCGGGAGCCAGGCCGCTGAACTCGACGCTGCGGTCTTTCGTGGTCACCTCGGAGCCTTCGCCGAATATGTAAGTATAAGAGCCCGCGTCCTGGACAATCGACCAGCTGGCGGCAAAAGAATCCCCTTTCACTGCAGTGATTCTGACTTCAGGGGCCGGGAGCGCAGCCGCTTCCGGCTGCGCTGTTTCGGAGCAGCCGACGAGGCAGAGAATCGCCGCCGGGAGTAAAATATTCTTGAATGCTTTCATGCTTCTATCTGACCGTTACCGTAAAACTTCTTGTTGCGCTTGCCGCATCGGAGAGCGTAATCGAAGTGGCTCCTGCGGAAATTCCCGTGATTGTGAGCACTCCTCTCTCCAGAGCGGCCGTGGCGATGCCCTTGTTCCGGACAGATACCGTAATCGCCGCCGTTGAGAAGAAATATTTTGAAAGGTCCAGGGTGATGGTGCCGTCTTTCGAAACCGTCTGGTCTTCAATCGCGCTCAGATATCCGGCTGACGGATCGACATAACGGAGAAGCGCATAGGTGTCGAGAGCGCCCCGGCCCATCTCCCCTCTCATGTCTGCCGGCATATTTATATCGATGTCCGCGGCGGAACTGAGCAGGGCTTCCCGGAGCATTTCGGCAGTCAGTCCCATTCTTTTCTCCTTGCCGTAATAGTATGAAACGGCAAGCGCGCAGGCTCCGCTCACATGAGGGCAGGACATTGAAGTCCCCTGCAGATATCCGTATGACGATTCGCCGTTTTCGCCGACCGCAGTGCTGTACACTCCGCCGTTTGACGAATCGGTCTTGAAATCTCCGCCCGGGGCGGAAATGTCTATCCACGAGCCATAATCGGAATAATAAGCCCTGGCACCGTTGTAGTCGGTGGCAGCGACCGATACGGCCAGTTCGTCCGCAGCAGGATAGCAAGGGAGGAAAGTGTCGTCGTTTCCGGCGCTGAACACCATAAGTCCGCCCTTCATCGGGCCTGTCTGCTCGCCGTTGTCGTCGGTTCCGGCATATTTGGTGAAATATTCCATCGCTTCCCTGACGGAAGAATATTGAGTCCGTTTCCAGTCTGCCGAGCTTATGTCGCCGTCATATGACCAGCTGTTCTGGCAGATTACAGCACCGTTGTCGGCAGCATATTTTATGGCCCTTACCGTTCCGGCAATACCGCCCGATGCGTTGGCGTCGGCAAGCGTCCCGACTGTCTGAAGCGTCATGATGCGGACACCGTCGCCCTTGCCGGAGCCGCCGGCTATTCCGTTGACGCCCTTTCCGTTGTTGTTGACCGCAGCGATGGTTCCGGCGACATGGGTGCCATGGCTAAGAGTTGAAGACCAAACGATTGACGCATCGCCGGCGACGAAGTTGTATCCATAGACGTCATCGACGTAGCCGTTGCCGTCGTCATCGATGCCGTTGCCGGGGATTTCGCCCGTATTTACCCACATGTTGTCCGCAAGGTCCTCGTGGTCATACTTTACGCCCTGGTCGATAACGGCGACTATCACGTCGGAATTCCCCTGGCAGAGACTCCAGGCGGCCCAGACATTCGCATCCGCGCCGCAGAGGGATGACTTCCCGAGGACATCTCCCGTGTTGTTGTAGTGCCACTGCTTCAGGGCTTCGTCCCTGCTTTCATTGAAAGGGAAGCCAAAATCCCTTGATACGGACTCCGAGTATGATGACTTCGTCACCGGGCCTTTGGCATCCGAAGCGTTATCGACATTGATTTCAGAGGGGAACTCCACGACATCGACGACGCCGGTCGCTTCAAGGAGCTTTACGATTTCGTCGCTGGAAGAATCGCCGTCAAGCTTCGCGAGATACCAGCGGTCAAGCCCTTCCCGCTTCGTCCTGCCCTCGAACCTGGTATCGGCCGGGAACAGGCGTTCCATCCTGAAAGACCCACGAGCCGAGAAGGTATCAATCACCTTCTCTGAAGGAACCGTATAGGTTGACGGAGCTTTCGTCTCCGGGCAATCTTCTTTGAGTTTGATGATGAACTCACCGTTGTCCGGCAGGACATTGCCGATAACGGCAAGTCCCTGATTCTCTTTGGATTCAACTGCCCCTCCGATGTCATCTTTCAGATTGCAGGATGACAGCAGAGCACAAATAACAAACAGTTTTCCGATATTCTGAATACTCGGTTTCCGCATGGAAAAAATACACTACTAATATTAACCATCGTAAATATAAAAATTTTTATTTCCAAAGTCTGGACAAAATCAATATTTGGGGTGACAATTTCGTAAAAGAATACAATTTTTGTAACTTCGCCGGACGATGGAAACAGGGTTGCTGGCATATACTCTCTGCACCGGAGGTTACATTTTCGAAGTTATCCTCCTGGGCATTCTCCTTTCTACGCATCTTTTCGAAAGAGAGCGCAGCAAATTGTCAGTTTTCCGGCTGTTCGGTGCGCTGGTCCTCTTCATGGATGCGTTTGCGACAATAGCTGCAATAGTATTGTCACTCCATTCAAATTGGGAGAGCGGGGCTGACGGCATCTCGAGGGCCATCGACGGCTTTGTGTTTCTGTTTATCTATCTGGCCGGAGAGACCCTGATTCAGGGGCGGGCGCCGTCCCGGAAAATGTCATTGATGTTCGGAGCACCGTACCTGGCAATATTCATATGGCAGATATTCGACCACGGGCATTTCTTCCTTGCCGGATGTTTCATAGCGGCAATCAACCTGATATTCTACTGTTACATGGTATGCGCAACCTATGTCCACGACCGTAAACTGAAAGAGAAATACTCGAATTTTGACGGGCATACGGCGAAATGGTTCCTGATAATCGCATTCATGACGCTGACGGACATGGTTTTCTGGTTCATGCCCGCCCTGTCCGGAATCAGGAGCTATTGGCTCGGACTGCTCTACACGGCAGCGATGGCCGTGACCTGGGCATTCTTTGCATCCTGCGTCATCAAGCAGAAAGAATCAGGCGAAAGTATCCTGGACACGGCGAGGACGGATGCTTCCGCGGAAGGCAAGACGGAAGAAAGCATCTCGAATCTTGCCGCAAGCCTGCAGGAACTGATGGAAAAGGGAAAAATCTACCTGCACTCGGATCTGACGCTCGAATCGATAGCGAAGTCGCTGAACACGAACAGCACCTATGTCTATAAGTGCCTGCACGATGAACTCGGGACGTCTTTTTACGAGTATATCAACGGCAAGAGAATCGACTATTCCAAGACTCTCCTTTCAGGGACGGACGAGAAGATTGAATCCATCGCCATACAGTCAGGTTTCAATTCGTCCAGAGCCTTCCTCCGCGTGTTCAAGCAAATTACCGGAGAGACGCCCACTTCCTGGCGAAGCGGTAACAGCTAAGCGCCCGGGGGACCTGACGGCCCCTCGACAGGCTCGGGGACCGTTCGTGAGGCAGGCTCGGGGCCGCGGTCGCTGAGCTTGTCGAAGCGCCGTTACTCCGGGGCCGTCAGAAGACGATCCCTTCGCCTTTGTAGAAGTCGAGGAGGCGGGTCTGGAAGAGGCACTCATAGCGGGCCTTGAGGTGCTCTGACTCGGCCTGGAGCCAGGTATTCTTGGCATCGTTGTAGTCGGTGACGCTGGCCTTGCCGTTGAGGTACTTCTGCTCCGTGAGCTCATAGTGCTGCTCCGCGCTGAGAGCGGACTCTTCGCTGCTGGAATACTTCGCCTGGGACGCCACGGCGTTGTAGTAGGCCTGCTGTATCTCCTTGTAGAGGCTCTTCTTGACGCTCTCCAGTTGAAGCTCCATATTGCTGCGGTTGATCCGTGCGATGCGGACCGAGTTGCGGGTGGAGAATCGGGAGAAAATCGGCACGCTGAGCGAGAGCCCGACATACTGGCTGAAGTTGTTGCGCAGCTGCTCGCCGAAGCTCGGGGAGCTCACATTTGAGGTCGTGTAGTAATTGGTGCCGATGCCGCCGCTCAGCGAGAGGCTGGGCAGATAGCCGCCGTGCGCCTTGTCGATGCTGATGCCTGCGGACTCGAGCTGAATCTGTGCCGCCTGCACTGCCGGCCTTACCTCCAGCGCCGCCGCATAAATCTCCTCCGGAGTCATAAGAAGCTGAAGCTCAAGGCTTGACACATCTGGGCCCACTACCTCGAAGCCTTCCGGAGACGGTAGCTCGAGCAACTGGGTAAGGTCGAGTTTGGAGAGAACGAGGCTGTTGGAAGCCTGGGTCTCGGAGAGCCTGCTCTGCGCGAGAGTGGCCCGCTGCGCGGACACGTCGGCGTCGCTCGCCTTGCCCGCAAGCCTCTTGGCTTCAACCTGTTCCAGCAGCTCCGCATCGTGGGAAGCCTGCTGGGCGGCCACCTTGAACAGTTCCTCGTTGTAGAGGATCTGCACATAGGCCTGAGCCACGGACACGCGGATGTCGTCCCTCGCCTTCTCGAGGTCGGCGGTCGCCGAGGCGAGGTCGAGCTTCGCTATCTTGATGCCGTTGGCTATGTCAAAGCCCTGGAATATAGGGAGTTCCCCTCCGAGGCTGAAGGAAGTAGAACTCGTGTTGGAGTTGGTGTAGGTGTTGTCTGCGGTAAGTCCGCGCCCGAAGGAGAAGTTCTCCGAAGCCGAGGCGCTCACTCCCGGCAGGAAGCGGCTCTGTGCGGTGTTGAGTTCTATCTCCTTCTGCTGCACGCTGAGCGCGCTCTGCTGTACGCTGAGGTTGTGCTCAAGCGCATAGTCGATGCAGTCCTGAAGGCTCCACGGCGCGTCCTGCGCCGCCATAGGCATTGTGCAGAGGGCAAGGAGCCCCGCTGCGGCAAGGATTCCCGTTCTCATATTATTCTCCCTTTATGACCTTGGGGCCGCGCACCTTGTCGCCCGCCTTGAGGCCGGATTTGATTTCGATATTGACTCCGTCGCTGAGGCCGGTGGTCACTGCGGTGCGGACATATTCCTGGTCCGCGCCCTTGATATAGACATAACTGTCGTCGCCGTCGAATTCGAGGCAGCTCTCCGGGATGGAGACGACATCCTTCGCCTCCTGGAGCACGACTTCCGCATTGGCGCTGTAGCCGGAGCGTATCTTGTACCGGTCATTGACCTTCACTGCGGCCTTGATTTCGAACTGGTTGGCACCGTTGCTCTCCACCGCCTTAGGGGAGATGTACTCGAGGGTGGCTTCGGAACTGTAGTCAGGCAGCGCGCCGATGGTGATGAGGATATTCATCCCCTCGGAGAGCAGGCCCACCTCCGTCTCGTCTATGTCGCCGTCGAAGATGAGGTCGGACATGTTGGCTACCGTCGCCACCGTGGTGCCGTCATTCATAGTATTGGCCTGGATTACAGAATTGCCGACCTTGACCGGGATGTCGAGGATGAGGCCCGTGATGGTGGAGCGCACGAGGGTGGAGCTTCCGGTCGCGTTGGTGGAGGACACGCCGTCGCGGATGACTTCCAGCGCGTCCTGGGCTGCGGCACGCTCCTCCTTCGCCTGGTCGTAGGCCTGCACTATCTTGTCATATTCTTCGGCGCTGACCAGCTTCTTGTCGTAGAGGGCCTTCTCCCTCTCGTAGTCGGTCTTGGCCTGCTTGAGGTTGAGCTCGGAGAGGCGCACGCGGGATTCCGCGGAGCTGAGAGAGGTCATATCCGGGATTACCTTGAGTTTGGCGATGATCTCGTTCTCCTTGACCTGCTCGCCCGCCTCCTTGTAGAGCTCGGAGATGATGCCGTTGATCTGCGGCTTGATGTTGACCTCGTTGCGCGGCTCTATCTTGCCGGTCACGACGGAAGTCTTGCGTATAGTCGCTACCGTCGCATCAATCTCCTGATACTCAACCTTCTCGGGGCGCGACTTGGCAAAGAGGAACACGAAAGTTCCGATGAAAATCACTCCGATAACGGCCAGAATGATGTACTTGAATGCCTTTTTCATATTATCATTTTTTAATTATTATTCATCTCTCATCGCATCCACAGGTTTGATCTTCATCGCGCGGGATGCAGGCGCGAGGCCGGCGAGCACGCCGAGCACCGTGAGCAGGAGGGCAGCCAGAACCGCTGTCCAGAAGTCTATCTGGTACGGGGTCTTATGCCCGGTAGCCATCTCCAAAGTATTGAGTACCAATACGGAGAATACTATTCCTCCCGAGCCGGCCACCATCGTGAGCGAGATGCTCTCCAGGATAATCTGGGACAATATGTCCGACGGCGTGGCCCCGATGGCGCGGCGTATGCCAATCTCCGTGGTGCGCTCCCTGACCGTGACCATCATAATGTTGCTGACGCCGATGGCGCCGGCCAGAATGGTGCCGAGCCCGACGAGCAGAATCAGGAAGTTGACCCCGTCGAAGAGATTGTCCATCAGCGAGAAGAGTTCCTCCGTGTTCATCACGAACAGGGCCTGGTTGTCGCTCGGGTCGAACTTGTGCTGCCTCGCCACGACCTGACGGATGCGCGGTTCCAGCTCGGACATCCTCACCCCGGGCTTGCCGGTGGTGCAGATTATATCCACCTCGTTGCCGCGATGGTAGAGCTTCTGGGCCAGGGTGATAGGTATGATGACGGACTGGTCGGGGCTGCCGTTGAGGCTGATTGCGCCGTTGTTGTAGTCCACTCCGATCACCGTGAACCAGATAGGCCCTATCTTGATCCTCTCGCCGCAAGGGTCGCCCCCGTCGGGGAAGAGGGAGGTGTAGATGCGCTTGCCGATGACGCAGACTTTGCGCTCCTGCAGGACATCGGTTTCGTTGATGTACCGTCCGTATTTGAGCTTGGGGCTCTCGACCCTGACATAGTCGGAGCGGACTCCCTTGACGCTGGCGTCGGCGCTGTTGATGTCCCGCATCGCCGTCTGGCTCCAGGCGGAGACCACAGGAGTGACCACGTCGAGCTCCGGCACCATCGTCTGAAGGCGCGGTATGTCGCTGTAGGTCAGACCCCAGCTGCGGCCCGAGCGGAAGCCCTGCCACGGCTTGGTGGTCTTGTCCGGCCAGAGGACGGTGGTGTTGGTGGCGAAGCCCTCGAAGTTGCTGGTCAGCTTGTACTTGAGCCCCTGCTGCCCGCCGTCGAGGAAGAGCAGCATGAATATGCCCCAGAATACTCCGAAGCCGGTCAGGAGGCTGCGGCTGCGGTTGCGGGTGAGAGCATCGGTAATCTCCGCAAATGTGTCTCTGTCGAATCTCATTCCGCTCTAAGTGCTTCAATCGGTCTGACACGCGCCGCCTTCCGCGCAGGCACAAGCCCGGCGAGAGTTCCGGCAACTACAAGCAGCAGAGTGGCTTCCAGCGCCACGTCCACTCCCACGGTAGGGTTGACGAGCATCGCCACATCCATCCCCAGCACGGAGGCCGTGGACTGCCCGAGGGTCTTGTCGAGGAGTTCGCAGGCCAGCAGGCCAAGCACCATCCCGACATAGCCGAATACGGCCGTGATGGTCACGCTTTCCGCTATGATAAGTTTCATTATGCTCCACGGGCGCGCCCCGATGGCCTTTCGGATGCCGAACTCGTGCGTGCGCTCCTTGACGGTGATGAGCATGATGTTGCTCACGCCCACGATGCCGCTGAGCAGGGTAAAGATGCCGATGACCCAGAGGCCGATGTTTATTATGTCCCCGCCCTTCTCCATCTGCATG
Organism: bacterium; assembly: GCA_963588685.1. Taxonomy (GTDB): domain Bacteria; phylum Bacteroidota; class Bacteroidia; order Bacteroidales; family UBA932; genus Cryptobacteroides. The sequence goes on along the minus strand of CAVAID010000015.1, from coordinate 8,821 downwards.
TTCTGGGTAAAACGGTTCCATATCCAGGTGGCGCGGTCATCGTCCGGGGCGGCGCCGTGGCTGAGGTTGATGGCGGCCTTGTAGTCCTTCTCGAACTGCTCGTTCTCCTCCTCGGTCTTGAGACCGTGGAAGGTAAAGGTCAGGTCGTCAATCGTCTTGCCTTTGGAGAATATGGTCCTGACAGTGGTGAACGGGGCATATATTATGTTGGAGCTGCTCATCTTGTCGGTGTCCTTGATGCCCACGACGGTGAAGAGGAAGCCGCCTATCTTGACTTTCTTCCCGATGATGGAAGCAACCGGAGCCGTCCCGTCGAGCAGGTCCCCGGCCTTGTCCTCGGGGAGCACGACCACCTTGCGGCTCTGCTCTATGTCATTGCGGTTGATGAAGCGGCCGTAGAGGATGTCAATCTTCTCCATTTCGAGGCGCTCCGGATAGTTGCCCTCAAGGTAGCCGGAGAAGTTGCGCTGGCCGTAGCTCACGGTGAGGCGCTTGCCCACGGTGGCCACAACATCGTCCACATGGTCGGAGAAAAGTTCGCTCTTCGTGATGGCTATGTCCCTCTCGTCCAACTCGATGGAGCGGCCGCTCTTGAGCCCGCCGTAGGGTTTGGAAGTCCAGCCGCCGCCGAGCTGCATCGTGTTGACGGCGATGTCATCGCTGCCCTGCCGGAAGGAGTTGAGCAGGCCGTTGCCGGAGCCGAGCAGGACGATGAGCATGAATATGCCCCACGCCACGGCGAATCCGGTGAGGCAGGTGCGCAGCTTGTTGCGCCTGACGCTCTCCCATATTTCGATGAAGACGTCTCTCATTTCATTATGCTGCCTGTGCCGAACACGGATGCGCGGTGCTCGCGGTTGTCTTCGATATTGCCTATGACGCCGTCCTTGATGTGGATGATGCGGTCGGTGCAGTTGGCGACGCCGCTCTCGTGGGTGACCACCACTATCGTCACTCCGTCCTCGCGGTTGAGCCGTCCGAGCAGCTCCATCACTTCGCGGGAAGTCTTGGAGTCAAGCGCTCCCGTAGGCTCGTCGGCGAGGATGATGCGGGGATGGGTGATGAGTGCGCGGGCTATCGCTACCCTCTGCTTCTGGCCGCCGGACATCTCGTTGGGGTAGTGCGAGGCCCAGTCCGCAATGCCGAGCTTGTCGAGGTATTCCATCGCCTTTTCGTGGCGGACTTTGCGGCTGACGCCCTGGTAGAAGAGGGGCAGCTCCACATTCTCCACTGCGGTCTTGAAGGAGATGAGGTTGAATGACTGGAAGATGAAGCCTATCAGGCGGTTGCGGTATTCGGCGGCCTGCTTCTCGCTGAGGTCGCGGATGAGCGCACCGTCGATGCGGTACTCGCCGCTGTCATAGTTGTCGAGGATGCCGAGTATGTTGAGGAGGGTCGATTTGCCCGAGCCGGAAGCCCCCATTATGGAGACGAACTCGCCCTCCGCGATGCTCAGGTCTATGCCCTTGAGCACGTGGAGAGGCTGCCCGTTGTTGTAGGTCTTGTTGACGCCTTTGACTTCAATTAGCATTGTATCTTCTTATAGTGTCCTATTGTAGTAATACACTGCAAAGATAGATACAATTTTCGTACGGGCAAATTTTTTTTGCGTTTTTTGAGGCCGGAGCCGGGCGGAACGGGATGAGCCGAAGAACAGGCGGCGCTTCGACGGAGCTCAGCGACCGCGGTCCCCGAGCCTGTCGAGGGGCCGGTCTCGCATATTGCTAATGCTGCCGGATTTGACTAATAAGTCCGCATCAGCGGACCGCCCGGGGCCGGGACTTTTTGCGCCAGCAAAATAGTCGGAAAGGCCCTTGAGGGCGCGGGGTTTGGGGTTTACCCCAATAATTAATTAGTCCGAGGGAAAACGGTGAGACGGAGCTCAGTGCACCCGTACGGAACGAGAGTTACCGTGCGGACGCTGTCGTCGATAATTTCCGGAGATTCAGGGATATACGGGGTGTATCTTCCCTCTTCGAGAGCCCATTTGATCTTCTTGACCGGAACACGGATTCCGAACTGCGGATTGTCGAACGGATAATCGCTGTCCGGCCGGCTGACGGTCGCCTCGCCGTAGCGGAGTACGGAATCCGCGCCATCTGCAATCGGCACGAACTCCGCATCGGTGCCGCAGAGAGCATAATTGAAGTCTCCCGAAGGAGTTATGTTCCAGCACTTGAAGTCAGGGTTGTCAGGATGTTTGCCGTTCAGACCGGGGTGCACCCGCGTGTCTTCGGCCCAGGTCTCGGGGATAGACATCGCGTAGAGCAAAGCTCCGCGCGTTACATATACTCCGGCGCTGTCAGCGGACTCGCGGACTTCAATCTCCGGACTGAGCTTAATCTCAAGCACATCGCCGTCTTTCCAGCGGCGCTCAAGCGTAGAGAACTCCCCTGCCGCAGCATCCGTCTTCACAAGCTTGCCGTTGAGTTTAACCTCGCAGCCGCGGCTCCAGGACGGGATGCGGAAGGTGAACGGGAAGCGTGCAGCGCGGCCGCTGAACTCGAAGCGAAGACTATCCTCGAACGGGTACTGAGTCGCCTGACGCACCGTCATACCGGAGAAATCGACGCTCGAAGGCCCGTAGAGAACGGCGACGAGACCGCCCTGCCTGTCAGTCATCCACATGCGCTGCACATAGTTGGGCATTATCCTGTGCACATTGCCGGAGCAGCACTCCGTCTCGTGGGTCGGACGGTAGGCCATCCAGGTAAGACCGTGGCGGTACTCGTTGTGGTTGGAGTCCCCGGTCACGTTAAACTGGTTAACGCAGGAGAAATACTGAAGGGCCTTGAAGTCCTTCGTTACCGCACCCGGGGCGGCGTTGAAGATGGCACGCTCAATCATATCTGCGTGGCGCGCCTCTCCATCGGCCATCATGATATAGCCCTGTGCCCAAGTGAAGTCGGCTATGTCGCAGGTCTCGTGAGCCACCATTATATCGTGCCCCTTGACAAATTCCGCGCTCGTCGGCACTCCGTCAGGAAGCATATTGTTGCCTATCAGATCGTTTTCAGCCAGGCGGGTAAGGTCGAGATAGCGCTGCTTGCCGGTGTAGGCATATAGAATCGCGGGCAGCTTGTGCATCTCGCAGAAAGTCACGCCGTGGATGACAATCGGGTCGCCCTTTTCGAGAGCCGACGGCTTCACCTCATAGTCCCCGTTCTCGAATGCGTCCTCGGCGAGCTGAAGCAGGGCCGGATTGCCGGTCTTGCCATAAGTCCAAAGTATTCCCTCGATATTGCAGGCGTTCCTTCCGGTGCCGACCTCCTCTGCGGTGCAGGAGAGGAAGTATTTCTCAAGCGTCGCCGGAATGCGGGGGTCGCCGGTCATCTCGTACATCGACTTCATCGAACGGAAGAACACCGCCTGGGCCCACATATTCCTGTCCGGGCGCGGGCTGCCCCAAGTATCCTTTGAGCCGATTTTCCCCTCCGGAGTGGCGTGAGCAATCGTGTAGTTCACCCCGTTCTCCCCTCTCGCTATCATCGTCGAGTCTTTGAGGAGGTAACCGAGCTTGAGCAGACCGTCCGTGTAGTAAGCGGTCTGCTCATAGCGCCACCATCCTTGCCCGTGTGTTGACTGGCGCTGGATTTCACCATCCCAAAGTGCCGTGTTGTAAGGATAGGAAAGGGCCTCCGGATGCCCGGTCAGACCGGTTCTCTGCCTTTCAAGGAATTCGTCAACCCAGCCCTCGGCGTGGATTGAAGGCAGAAGATTGTCGTCGAACGCGGCGTACGGGGCGACGGTGCTTTCCAGATGTCCGGCGCAGGACGAAGCGAGCGCAGAGATGACAACAGCAGCGCAAATTATTGATTTACAGTTCATTGAAAATGATGTTAAGTTCGTTTGACGAGGTCCCCTGAATACGGGATGCTAGAACACCTCCGGCGCCTTTTCCTCAGGCGCGGCGGCGGCTTCTTCGAGATGCCTGGAGAACTCGCAGCCGCAGAAGGTCTGGTTATAGAATCCCTGCTCGCGGATGATTTCCCCGCGGCGGGGCTGCAGACCGCCCTTGCGCCAGTTCTGGGACCACCAGACCAGCGGTTCGGAATCCGGGAAAGTCTCGTTGATGAGGCTGCAGGCCCACTCGCCGGCGTTGTTGACCTGGTCCACATTCTTCCAGCGAGACGAAGCGAGCGACGATGTCATCACCCTGAGGCCGTGTGCCGAAGCCCAGGCCGCCGCCCTGAAAAGCCGGTAGCGGAAACACTTCACGCACCTCGCACCGCGCTCCGGGACATTCTCCAGACCGGTGGCGATGCTGAGCCATGCCTCATGGTCATATTCATCCTCGTGCATCTCCACGCCCAGCGAGTCGCAGTAGCGCCGCAGCTCGTCGCGCCTGTGATTGTATTCTTCCTCCGGACAGATGTTGGAGTTGCTGAAGAACACGACAGGCGTTATGCCGTTGGAGAGCATACATTCTATAATTGCGCCGCTGCAAGGTGCGCAGCAGGCGTGCAGGAGCACTTTGTCCGCTCCGCCCGGAACTGTCAGCTGAAGCATTATTCTATTGACTTGATGTCTATCAGGTTGTTAAGTATCGCGTACACGGTCAGGCCCGCCACCGTCTTGATGCCGGTCTTGCGCGTGATGTTCTTGCGGTGCGAGATGACGGTGTTGACGGATATATGGTGTTTGTCGGCGATTTCCTTGTTTATCATTCCGTGGGCCACGCTCACGAGGATTTCCTTCTCCCTGTCGGAGAGTTCCGCTCCCCTGTCGTCGGCGTCCTCGGCAGGCTTCGGCTCGATGTCGCTGCGCAGCGGGTTCTCGAGCAGGTGCACCATCGGCACGAGGATATTGTCCTCGATATAGGTGTGCGAGCGAAGGTCGTCCTGGAGGTTGAATATGAAGGTAAGCAGGGAGATGCGGCCGTCGTCGTCACATTCGTGCGGGAGCGACTTCATCACGAGGCTCTTGAGATCGGAGAGCTTTTCGTCGATATTGGAGTGGTTCTCCTCGAAGTCGTCAATGCTGAATGACGGGTCCTGGCGTCCCAGGATGAGGTTGCGCACATACGGTATCACCTTGCCCTCCTCGAACTCGAAGTGGCTCCGGAGCTCGCGCTTGTATTCGGTAAAGAAGTCCCAGATCACCTGCTGCTGAGGCTTCTGGCACGGCTCGATGAGCTTCTCGATGGACGAGGCCATCGACTCGAGCGCCTTCTTGAGGTAATAGTCGTGGGAGGAATGGAGGTAGCGCAGCACATCCGCGACGCTGCATCTTCTGAGCTCGGCGGCCTGAGGGACGAAGTCCGGGGAGGTATATACCCGGCAGAGCAATATGGCAGTGTCGGAGTCAATCCCGTGCTGCACACAGACTTCCGATACCGTCCGCTCGCCGAAGCTGCCCACCACCCCGAGGCGGGAGAGCACCATCAGCAGGCCGGGATTCTGCTCGACCAGCTCAGACGCTTTCATATTTACGGAAAACAACTCCATATCTCCGCAAATATAAACAAAATACAGCTAAACTAAAAATAAATGTCTGCCCGGGCGGGGTTGTGCCCGGTTTTGCCGGGGCTTCCTGCCTGGTCTTGCAGGTATGTTTGTGCCGGGAGGGAACCTTATTTGCGGCCGCCGGCCTTGGGCGCGGAGGATGCCTTGCGGCAGAATTCGCAGGCGCTGCACCCGCGGCAGCCGTCGCAGCCGTGACAGCCGGAGCCGCCCCCGCCGCAGTGGCCGTTATGGAGATAGGCCCGCAGTGCCAGCACGAGCAGCGCCAGCACCAATAGCAGAATTATGATTGAAGCCAGATTCATCTTACATAATCAATCCCGCCACGAGGTATGCGAGCAGCGCGCAGACATAGGCCACGAGGCACTGGAAGCCCACCATCGCCCAGGCGCGCCCGCTTCCGAGCTCCCTGCGCACGGCGGCGATGGCTGCGACGCAAGGGGTGTAGAGCAGGCAGAATGCGAGCATCGGCACTGCCGTGAGCGGGGTCAGGGCGGAAGCGACTCCGAGCACCTGAAGCGTGGAGACGACGCTCTCCTTGGCAAGGAATCCGGTAATCAGCGCGGTGACTATCCTCCAGTCGCCGAGGCCTATCGGGCTGAATATCGGGGCGATAAGTCCGGCGATGGCCGCCAGCATGCTGTCCTGCGCATCGACGAGGTGCAGCCTGAAGTCGAAGGACTGCAGAAACCAGATGACAATGGAGGCGATGAATATTACCGTGAACGCCCTCTGCAGGAAGTCCTTGGTCTTGTCCCAAAGCAGGTGGCCGACATTCTTGGCGCCCGGCAGGCGGTAGTTCGGAAGTTCAAGCACGAACGGTGCCGGCTCGCCGGAATGAGGCAGCGCCTTGGCGCAGAGAGCCACGATTATCCCCACCAATATGGCTGAGAGATAGAGTATTACAAGCACGAGGCCGCCGTGTCCCGGGAAGAAGGTGCTGGTCAGGAAAGCGTAGATCGGAATCTTGGCCGAGCAGCTCATGAACGGGGTCAGGAGCACCGTCATCTTCCTGTCGCGCGCGGAGGAAAGGGTGCGGGTGGCCATCACTGCAGGCACGGAGCAGCCGAAGCCGATGAGCAGAGGCACGATACTGCGCCCGCTCAGGCCCAGGCGGCGGAGGAGCTTGTCGCTGACGAAGGCGATGCGCGCCATATAGCCGCTGTCCTCAAGCAGGGAGAGGAAGAAGAACAGAATGATGATAATCGGCACGAAGCTCACCACGCTGCCCACGCCGCCGAAGATTCCGTCGGTGACGAGGCCGCGCACCGCCGGCGAGACGTCGAGCTTCCCCATCCCGGCGTCGCACACGCGCGCAAGGGCGTCTATGCCGCTCTGGAGCAGGTCCTGAAGCGGAGCGCCGAGCACATCGATCGAGAGCCAGATAACCATCGAGATAACTATCAGGAATATAGGGATGGCGGTGAATTTGCCTGTGAGCACCTTGTCGATGGCGCGGCTGCGGCGGTATTCCCTGCTCTCGTGCGGCTTGACCACCGTGCGTTTGCAGAGCTTGCGGATGAATGAGAAGCGCATATCGGCCATCGCCGCGCAGCGGTCGAGTCCCCTCTCCTGCTCCATCTGGCAGATGATATGCTCGATCATTTCCTTTTCGTTGTCGCTGAGCTTGAGGGCTGAGACTATGGCCTCGTCGCCTTCCACGATTCTGCTGGCGGCGAAGCGCAGAGGAATTCCGGCTCTCTGGGCGTGGTCTTCCACGAGATGCATTATTCCGTGCAGGCAGCGGTGGACCGCTCCGCCGTATTCGTCCGGGCTGCAGAAGTCCTGGCGTACGGGTTTCTCCTGGTATTTGGCTATGTGCACCGCGTGCTCGATGAGCTCCTCGATGCCTTCGTTTTTGGCGGCGGAGATCGGCACCACAGGTAGGCCGAGTATCTGCTCCATTTCGTTGACGTTGATGGAGCCGCCGTTGCCGCGGACCTCATCCATCATGTTGAGGGCCAGCACCATAGGCACATCGAGCTCCATCAGCTGCATAGTGAGGTAGAGGTTGCGCTCTATGTTGCCGGCATCGACGATGTTGATGATGCCTTTCGGCTTCTCGTCGAGGATGAAGCGGCGGGAGACTATCTCTTCGGAGGAATATGGGGAGAGGGAATAAATCCCCGGGAGGTCAGTGACACGAGTTTCCGGGTAACCCCTTATGATTCCATCCTTGCGGTCGACCGTCACACCTGGGAAGTTGCCGACGTGCTGATTGGCGCCGGTGAGTTGATTGAAAAGCGTGGTCTTGCCGCAGTTCTGGTTGCCTGCGAGGGCGAAACTTAGGATGGTTTCCTTGGGGAGCGGATCTTCGTGTCCCGTGTGGTATTTGCCGCCTTCGCCGAGGCCCGGGTGGGCGTTCTCGCCTATGTAGAGCCAGTCATCGCTGACGGCCGGGGCTTCGGGGGCGTTGTCGCTGACTTGAGAAATCTCGATTTTGGCTGCGTCGGCTTTGCGGAGAGTGAGGGTGTAGCCGTTGATGAGGAGCTCCATCGGGTCGCCGAGGGGAGCGTATTTGGTCAGTTTGACCTCCTGCCCCGGGATCATACCCATATCGAGGAAATGCTGGCGCAGCGAGCCTTCGCCGCCCACTGTCCTTATCAGTGCCGTGCCGCCGATTGCGAGTTTGTCAAGAGTCATCGGATAATGTGCTTTGCTTGATTTCGGCTGCAAAGTTCGGGATTAAGTCTCTAGTGGGCAATCCCAATAATTTGGTATTTGTCAGGAGACGGTTGCAGGTGCGTCCCCGCAACATGGTCCGAGCCTGCCTTTCAGAGCGGTTCCCGAGCCTGCGGTTGCTACCCCGAGCCTGCGGTTGCTGAGCCTGTCGAAGCATCGAGGGGCCGCCCGGGACATAAAACAAATGAAGCGGAGCCTTAACAGCTTCGCTTCATCGTGCGGACGGTGAGACTCGAACTCACACAGGCCAACGCCCACTACCCCCTCAAAGTAGCGTGTCTACCATTTCACCACGTCCGCAATACTTTGGGACTGCAAATTTACGCAGATTTCTTTTAAATGCAACACTCCGACGAAAATTTCTTCAAAAAGTTTTTCGCCTGCTGCCCTCGAGCCTGTCGAGGGGCCGGGGGAACGGAGAATAAAACTAGCGGGCGGGGAGGTGCTTCGGGTGTGAATCGTACACTCTCGGCAGTCTCCCCGTCCGCTGTATATTGCTACCCGCGGAGGTGCCCGGTCAGGGCTTCTCCGTGGGCAGAGATCGAAGATTATTTATTATTGTAAACGACAGTGCCGTCAACGGTCACGGTAGCGATGGAATTAAGATCATAATTCCACATGGTATTATTACTGTTCTCGCCAGCCACGAAACCGGTCTCGGTGCAGTTGTTGATTAC
>CAVAID010000014.1:0-40109 GCA_963588685.1 bacterium | reverse complement strand
CCTTGGTAAGGAACGAAAGGTCAACGTTCAGCTTGACATTCATAAGACCCTTGCGCATGGTCTCGGTGTAGTGTCCGTTCTCGGTCAGGTTCGCGATAGGGTTCTGGGTGTACTTCGCGGTAATTGCATACCATGGCGACTCCAGAGAAGGGTCGTTGCTGGCGTAGATCGGGAAAGAGAGCGGCGGAATGGTGTTGACATCGTTGAGGATGGTCGGGAACTCCACATCGTAAGAGGTGTTGTAGCCGTAGTGCGGGGAGCGCCTGATGCCCATCGAGGAGATGAGGCCGAAGCTTGCGGTGATGTAGCGGTGCACCTTGACGTCAAGGTTGGCGTTGATGTTCACCCTGTTGTAGTCGGCAGTCGAGCCGATCTTGTACATATCGTCCTCACCGGCATAGCCGAGGTAGGCGTAATATTTGACGATATCGTTGCCGCCGCCGGAATGGAAGCCGGCCTTGCGGTAGGACATCACATTCTTGAGCGTCATGTCCCTGAAGTTGACATTAGGATGGGTAAGGCTATAGGCGTCGTTCTTCTCGTACTCCTGGATGTCGGAGTCGGAGTAGAGCGGAGTCAGGCCGCTGTTGGCCCTGGCGAGGTTGTTGAGGCGCGCATAATCGGCGGCATCAACATACTCGGCCATCCTGTCGGCCACATTGACGCCGGCCTCGACGAAGGCGTTGACATAGCGGTTGTTGGCCACTCCCCTCTTGGTCTTGATGCTCACGATACCCTGAGCGGCGGTAGAGCCGTAGAGGGTTTTCTCCATAAGGTCGCGGACAATGGTGATGGATTCTATCTGCTGAGGGTCAAGCGGGGTTTCGTCGATATCCACAGGGATGTCATCCACGAGATACATAAGAGTGCGCCCCCTGGATGTGACGCTTACTCTGGTATCGCCCTTGACGCTGACGCCCGGGGCACCGTTCTTCTCGGTGACGACAACTCCCGGAGCGATCGCGGTCAGGGCGTTGCGGATGTCGGTGGAAGAATACTTCTCGAGATCCTCGCCCTTGATGATGAAGGTGGTGCCGAGAGAGTGGCGCTGTGAAATCTGCATATAAGGGAGATTCAGCATCTCGGAATAAAGTTCCTGCTTATAAAGCGTGATTTCCTCCGAGTCAGCCAAAGCGGAGACCGCGGCATTGATGGACTGGTAGCCTGCGGCGGAGATCGTAAGCCTGTCGCGGGAGTCCGCAGTAAACCTTACATTGCCGTCGGAGTCCGTATTCTCACGGATGACGCCTTCCGCCACAACCACTTCCGCGTGGGAAACCGGGTTGCCGTCAACATCAACTATTCTTACCGCGACATTGACATTGTTGTCCGTCTTGGCCTTAGATTTCCTGGACTGCGCAGACGCACTCCAGTCTCCGGCACCGGACATGACAAAGCAGCAGACCAGCAACGAAGCGAAGAAACGTACTATATTGATATTATGTTTCATATAATGCTCTAATTTATGTTTCACTACCACTCCGGCTTAGGAGTATAGTTCTTCATCTTCTGGAGATCGGATTTCTGGAACTGTATGTAATTCATGCCTTCCTTCCAGGTAATCTGACGGCCTGCAGGAAGTTCGAACCTCTCATACTTGAATCCGGTAGGATACTTGGACGCATCGTAGCCGGGATTCAGCTTGGTCGCCCTCATTCCGTAAAGGGTGCTGCGTCCGAGAGCCGGAGCGTCTCCCCAGCGGCGGATGTCATAGTAGTAGTGGTCACCCTCGAAGCAGAGTTCGATGTTCCTCTCGTTCTTCACGCGGGAGCGATAGGTCTCGGCGTCCTTGCAATATTCATCTCTGACAGCAGGCATGCCGGCCCTTTCCCTGACGATGTTGAGGGCCTCCACTGAAGTAAGCTCGGCACCCGGAACCTTACCGTCACTGCTGCCGTATGCCTCGAATGCGCATTCCGCGTAATTGAGGTACACCTCGGCAAGCCTTACGAGCGGGTCGGTCACGGAGACATTCACGGACTTTGTCAGAGGAATTCCAAGGGCCTTGCACTCATAATAATATGTTGCGGAAGCATTGGTGCCGCCCTTGGGAGCCGTCATCCATGCGCCGAAGTTGCCGTCTTCATCCACATACAGGGAAGCGGGATCGCTGTAGCCGTCAATCTTCTTCTGGTTGTAAACGACTGACAGGTCAATGCGCGGGTCTCTGTTCGCGAACGGATTCTGCTCGTTGTATGAGCCGGCCTCGGTCGCTATTTCGCGCTGCTCCGCGGTGTTGAGGGCATAGCCGTCAAGAGTCTCGAACTTGTCGATGAAATTCTGCGTAGGGCAGCGGGAGCCGACCTTGGAATCATCACTGATAATGCTGATCGCAATGGACTGATACATAGAGTTGTTATACGGACGGGTGCCGCCATAATAAGCCCAGATCTGCTCCTTGGTGTATTTGGTGTCGTGGTAGTTCGAAGACATCTGGGCAGCCGGGACGAGCTGGTAGCCCCACTCGAGAGCGGTCTGCAAAGCCTCATAATTGGCCTTCGCAGCCTCTTCCCAACGGTCAGTGTCACCTTCCGGGTTGTTCAGAGGGCTTGCCGCATACATGAGCGCACGGCCTTTCAGAGCCAGCGCGGCAACTCCGCTCGGGCGGCTCTGGTCTGAAGCGCTGAGATTCTTGTTAGGGTCGCGGCGCATCTTGCCGGCTTTCTTGAAATGGTCGGCCGCAGTCTGGAAATCGTCTGCAACCTTGAGCATAAACTCGTACTCACCGATGGCCGGCAGATCCCAGTCATCGTCGTCTCCGAGCACCTTGTCGACATAAGGAATCGCGCCATAGACACGGAAGATGTCGAAGTGGACATAGGCACGGATGAAATACGCCTGTGCGAGCATATCCTCCTTGTCAGTCTCGGTGGCGTCCTGAAGCATGCCGATATTCTCGATGGTCTTGTTGCAGATGCGGAGAATCTTCCACGCATACTCGGCCTTGCAGGTCTCCTTGTCGGATGTGTGGTTGTAGCCGAAGCACCTGATGGCGCTCTGACCGTCACCCAGCTTAATCGGCTGGCAGGTACCGAGTCGCGCCATATCGCAGATGTCCGTAAGTCCGTCAGTGGTGAACTTGTTGGAATTGAGGTTGAACATCAGAGGATAGTAAGGCCTCATCTTGGTGTCCGGCCCGTTATAGACGGCGGTGAAATACTTCTTGAAATTGTCGTATTTCGAGAAAACCTCGGCTTCCGTGATGCCGGAATCCGGAGACTTGTCAAGATACTCGTTCAGACACGAAGTGGCCGACAAGCTCAGGGCGCAAAGCGCCGCCAAAGTCAAAGTCCTATATTTTGCTGTAGTTTTCATTGTCCTTCTGTATTAGAAATTGAGCTGAAGTCCGAGTTTGACCGTCCTCATATGAGGATATGCACCGTTCGTGAGATTCTTGGACTCAGGGTCGCCTTCGAGAAGATCGGTGAAAGTGAGGAGGTTATTGCCGGTGATATAGACCTTGATGCCCTCCATGCCGGTTCTCTTCTTGAATTTTCTTCCGCTCCAGGTATAGCTCAGCGTTACCTCCTTGAGGCGGACATAATCCGCACGTCGCCAGGTCTTGCCCTCGATCATAGGAGTGCCTGCCCAGGAAGTGTTGATGCTGTAGTAGCTGGAGTAGTGAGGCGCGCTGTGGGTGCCGGCAGTATTGGCCGGAGACCAGTAGTTGAGCGCGGACTTGTGGGTCACATAGTTGTCCTCGAAGAAAGCGTACTCATAGACGCCGCCATACTGGACATATTTCCCGGCATAGCCCTGGAACAGCATGCTGAAATCCAGACCTTTCCATGAGAAACCGGTATTGAAGGCGAATGAATAAGGAGGATAATAGGAACCGTTTATCAGTCCGGTGTCATCCTTGTTGATGATACCGTCGCCCGTGTAATCCAGGAATTTGTAGTCGCCGACAACGACGGTTGACATGGTCACGGAAGTCGGGAGGAAGTTGGTGTGGATATCGTCGATGGAGGTAAGGTAACCGCCGTCAATCAGATAGACACCGGAGGTGGAAGATCCGATAGGCGCGCCGATGGAGCGCTGGTGATCCAGTGCGTACGGAGCGTCGTCGGCATAGACTACCCTGTTCTCGTTGAAGGAGAAGTTGCCGCCTACATTGAAGGTCCAGTCGCTGCCGAAGCGCCTGGTGTAATTGGCCTCAATCTCGATACCGTGCTTCTTGATGGCGCCCTTGTTGAGTTCCTTGGAAGTGGTACCGAGCCACATAGGGGTATTGTTGTCCACGGAGATAAGCATCTTGTCGCGGTACTCGTCGAAGAGATCGACATTGAGGGTGAGGTCGTTGTTGAAGAATCCCATCTCGATGCCGAGGTCCTTCTTGAGGGCGCGCTCCCACTGGGCGGAAGCGTTGGCCGACTGGTCCTCAACGATATAGCCGCCGCTGGTAGAATAGTTGCTGATGTAGAGCCAGCGGTTGTCGGCGTAGTCGTTACCCACGAGACCTGCGGAAGCGCGGATCTTGAGCTTGGTCAGGTAAGGCTTGAGCGGCTGCATGAACTTTTCGTTGGTGACAACCCATCCGAGCGCACCTGAAGGGAAGAAACCGAAACGGTTGCTCGGAGCGAAACGCTCGGAACCGGTATAACCCATATTGAGCTCGACGAGGTACTTGTGCGCGTAGTCATAGGTGGCACGGGCCACGAGAGCCTCGTTGTAGTAAGGGAAATCTGTGCCCTTGTCCTGCTCCTGACGGTTGAAGAGGAAGAGTCCGGTGACATTGTGGTCGCCGAAGCTGCGGTCGTAGTTCAACGACAGGTCGTAGTAGAGGTCGAGATAATAACCGCCCTGGAGAGAGTTGCTGGCGGACATCGTCAGGATAGGGTCCACATAAGCGTAGTCATCGCTGTCGACCATTTTCCAAGGATTGGTATCTGTCCCGATATCTGAGAAAGTAAGATTATAAACCGCCCTGGAATAGGAAGTACTCTGGGTAAGATATTTATAATAGGTACTCAGGGAAACTTTCCCCTGCACGGAAAGGCCCGGGGTGATGAAATCAAGCTTCTGATTGAGAATGATATCGGAGAATATCTTGGTTGAAGTGTACTGGCTGGAATTGCCGTCCATCAGGGTGGAATAAGGATTGAAGCAGTTCAAGTCCTGAGTCTCTGACAGCCTGTCCTCCCTCTTGTCGGGGTAGTCGGTGTCCGGCGCTTCGTCCATAACCCAGGACGGGTAATATGCCGGGTAGCTGGCGGTACTTGCGCCGAAGATGGATTTCCAGGTCTTGGTCTCCCAGGAATTGAGGATGGTCGGCTGATTCTTGATGCCTACGGAACCTCCCAGCTTGAAAGAAAGCTTGGTGGAGTTTGTGAAATTGAAATCCACATTCGTACGGAAGTTCAGACGGTGATAGTTGAAACCGGTGCTGACCTTGTCGTCGGACATATTTTTGAAGATGGAGCCTTCATTGGTGTAACCCACGGATGCAAAGTACTTTACGAACTTGGTACCGCCGCTGATGTTGAAGTTGGCGTTGGTAGTCGGCGCGAAAGATTTGCAGAGGAGGCTGAACCAGTCCACATCCGGATAGCGGATGGAATTGAGCTTGGTCGAAGGGCTGCGGTATTCATTCAGTTCCGTCTGCGAACGAAGCTGGTCCCAGTTCTGGTCATTCATTGCCGCCACATTAAGCAGGGACATCGTGGTGTAGCTGTCGATGTGGGACGGGATGTTGATAGGATTGGCAAAACCCTGTGAGACAGAGATCTTCATCTTTGGCTTGCCTTCCTTTCCGCTCTTGGTCGTTACGATGATCACGCCGTTCGCACCTTTGGCTCCGAAGACCGCAGTGGCAGAGGCGTCCTTGAGAACTGAGATGTTCTCCACCTCGTCCGGGTCGATGGACGCGAAGTCACGCTCCACTCCGTCCACGAGGACGAGAGGGCTGTTGCTTCCGAAACTGGAGACGCCTCGGATGACGATTTCAGCGTCGCTGTCGCCCGGCTGGCCGGAAGACTGCATCGTCGTGACGCCGGAGAGCTTTCCGGAAAGGGCGTTGGTAATGTTGGAGACGCCGGAATTGACCAGGGTCTCGCCCTGCACCTGCGAGATGGCGCCGACGACGCTCTCTTTCTTCTGGACACCGTATCCGACCACGACGACATCATCCAGAAGGATTGTGTCTTCCTTCAGGATGATGGAATATTTGGTCTGGGATCCGCTCAGGTCGACGTTGAGAGTCGCATAACCGATGCTGGAGACGACGAGGCGTCCGGTCTTCGGGGCCTGCATCGTGAAGTTGCCGTCCAGGTCGGTCAGAGCATAAACGGACTGGTTCCCTTCGAGGATGATGGTTGCGCCGATTACAGGAATGCCCTGGGTATCAACGACTGTGCCGGTGATGGTGCGCGAAGCGCCCTTGCTCTGAGCCGCAGCGTTGAAACTTCCCAAAAGCAGCAGGAGTGTGGTCACTGCCCCTGTCAGCACATGGATAAAAGTTCGTTGCATTATGTGTTCAATATGATTAATAATGGTATTATCTTGCAAAGATATGCATAAATTTTGATAAAATTCGTCAAGTTTCGTCCCTCTGACTATAACTCAGAAATGCCGGTCTTGTACTTGACCCGGTAGTCCGGCGAATCGGCGTCCAGCACGAATACCTGCCAGCTGCCGCCTCCCGGATAGACTCTCACCACGATATGTCCGCACGGCTTGAAGGTCTTCCAGAGCTCCTCGCCGAGCTGCGCGCGGGAGTATTCCCCGGTGATGTAGATGTCACGCTTGCCGCTCCAGATATAAGGGTCGGTCATCCTCTGCAGGGCGTCCGCGCAAGGATGGTTCTTGTGGCTGGCATCGATGATGATGGCCTGCGGGGAGAGGGTCTGCATAAAGAAGGCGTTGCAGGTGTCGTGGTAGCCGTGGTGGTCGGCCTTCATCACCGTAACGGGGCCGCAGACCTTCGCTATGTCCGTCTCGAAGTCGCGCTCCTTGCTTTTGTTGTTTCCCCAGTTGCCGCCGGCGACGTCGCCTCCATTATAATAGGAGAACTTGCCGTAGCTGAGCTTTATGACGCAGGAGACCACATTCTCGTCGAAGAGAGTCGGGTCTCCGCTATACATCTTCCTGGATTTCAGGCCCTTGCCCGTCCAGACTTCGCCGTTGGCCGCAAGGTTGCGGATCCGGAAGCTTTTGGTGTATTTCTTTGGTTCGTAGCGCAGGCTGAACTGCTTGCAGCTGCCGATGCTGAACTTCTCGACCTCCGTGCCCTGCTCCGCTATATGGTTGACGAAGCTTATATAATGAGGTATAAAGCCTTTGTCGGCCTTGAGGACATTCTCCCTTGAAGGGAAATCATAGTCAGGGTAGCCCCTGTCCACGAATTTATTAAAGCGGAGATACTCCCCGAGCAGAGTGATGCCGGAGAGGTCATAGCCGTTCTTGCCGGGAAGGGCGTCGCGGATGACTCCGATATGGTCGGCGTGCAGATGGGTAATCATCACATAGTCAAGGTAATCCCTGCCGGGCTGGACCTGGTCGAGGAAATGCCTGATGTAGATGGAGAGCCACTCCCCTACCTTTTTGGAGTCGTCCGGGTGCTGGGGACCCCATTTGTCGTTGTCTCCGGCGTCGATGAGCATGGAAGTGCCGTCCGGCATGATGATGAGGGCGGCATCGCCCTTGCCGGTGGCAATGGTATGGATGTCAAGATAACCTTCCTGCCACTCAGGAAGATACTCCTCACCGGCAGGCTCCTGCGCAGAGAGCGACACCGGGCATATTGCAGCCAGCAAGGCTGCAGATACAGTCAAAAACAAGTGCTTCATATATGGTCATACACTAGCGGTAGCGCAAAATTACACATTTTTTTTAATAACTTTGCAAAATTATGAAACCGAGACATCCATCTACCACAATCATCTCCCTTATATGCACTGCAGCGCTCTGTGCTGCAGTTTCTTCCTGCGGCTCCGGAAAGAGGGTCCAGGCGGAAGTCTTTACCGAGACTCCGAATTCCGCCGAGGCCGCTCCCGCAGGAGTCGCCGACCTTTCCCGCCTGGAAGGTCTTGAGCATCCGAGGCTCCTCATGGACAGAAATGACTTCGAAAGCCTCAAGACGAAGGTGGAGAAGCATCCGGAGCAGAACCGGTCCCTGCGCCGTCTGCACGAAATCCTGATTGAAACGGCGGACGAGGCCGTCACGGGAGATGAAGTCATACTGTATCAGTTCGATGCCGCCGGGAAGCGGCTGCTCACCCAGTCGAGGCTGGCGCTCAAGCGTATAGGCGCCTGCGCCTACGCCTACCGGATGAGCGGCGAGCAGAAATATCTCGACAGGGCAGTGAGCGACATGGAGACGGTGCTGAACTTCCCTTCGTGGAACCCCAAGCACTTCCTGGATGTGGGAGAAATGGCCTTCGCGGTGTCCCTGGGATACGACTGGCTCTACTATAACCTTCCCTACAAACTCCGGCTCAAGGCCGAAGAGGAACTTCTGGAGCGGGCTGTGATACCGTTCCGCACCCACGATGCAAGGCTGGCCGTGAGCAACTGGAGCCAGGTCTGCTACGGCGGCACGCTCTCAGCCGCGATTGCCATCTACGGCAAGGAGAGGGAGAACTGCGGCTCGCTCATCAACGGATGCATCGCAGACAACACCGACATAGTCAAGGCCATATATGACCCGGACGGAGTCTATCCGGAAGGCTATTCATACTGGGGATACGGCACCAGCTACGAAGCCGTAATCCTGACCGAACTTCAGAAAGTGTTCGGAACAGTCTATGGGATTGACTCTTCCACCGGACTCGAGCGGACCGCCGACTGGATGCTGATGTCCTCCGGAGTGGGAGGAAGGCCGTACAGCTTCGGGGACTCGGTCTCCAACTTCGACCAGCCGAAGGCCGGAATGTGGTGGTTTGCAGTCCATTACGGCAAGCCGTCGCTGCTCTGCGGCGAGCTGAAGCTTCTGCACAACACTTCCGGGAAGGAAGCGAATCCCTACAGCACTAAGATGTCCGAGGTAAGATTCCTGCCGGTAATCATCGCCAACGCCAACGGAATCGACAATCTGGACTCCGCAGGGAGTGAGGCGGGAGAGAAGAGCGGATTCTTCTACGGACGCGGGGAGACCCCCGTGGTAATGATAAGAGGCGACTGGACGGACTCCGACTCCGACCGCTACCTCGCCTTCAAGGGCGGGCAGGCGAACCGCAGCCACGGCCACATGGATGCCGGCTCCTTCGTCTATGACGCGCTCGGCTGCCGCTGGTCTGCCGAGGTCAACCGCCCCAACTACGCCACGATCGAGACGGCGCTGAAGGCCGCCGGAGGCAAATACTGGTCGATGAGCCAGAACTCCTACCGCTGGAAGGTCTGGAGGCTCAACTGCCGGGCGCACAGCACGCTCACAATCAACGGCAAAGACCACAATGTCAACGGATTCGCGAGCATCGACTCCGTCTTCAACTCCCCCGCTTCGCGCGGTGCGGTGATGAATATGTCACCGCTCTTCGAGAAGCAGGCGCAGTCCGTCCGGAGGACATACGAGCTCAGGGACGGCAAAGACCTCTACATAACCGATGAAATTACGGCCACCGCAGACCGCGACGCGGTCGTGGAATGGAGAATGATGACTCCGGCCAGCGTTTCCGCAGGCACGGATATTGAAACCCTCAGCCAGGACGGCAAGACTCTCTACCTCAAGGTAAAGCTGCTGGAAGGCTCCGCCACGCCGAAATTCACCAGCTGGGAAGCGAAGGGCAAGAACAGCTGGGATACCGTATGCGAGGGCAAGACCGTGGCGGGTTATGTGATCACGGTGCCAAAGGGCAGCACTTTGAAGTTTCAGACCATCCTTACCGACAACAGGGAACTTTAATAATGAAAATGAAAACTATCGCGGCGGCCGCACTCGCGGCTGCACTGTGTCTGGGAGCCATAATCCCGGCGCAGAGCTGCACCAAGCAGGAACCTGCGAACTCCGGCGAGGTCGATCCGGTCGAACCGGATGAACCTGAGGAGGAGGTGCTCACATACGACCCCGTCCCGGACGGATTCAAGGACGATGCCGACCTCAGCATGAGCGACCCTGCGGGGACCGCAGACCTGAGCGTATTCAAGGATATGGGGCACCCGAGGGTGCTCATGAACCGCGCGGATTTCACCTCGCTGCAGAAGAAGGTCACGGACAGGAGCTCCGGGAACCGGGTGCTTACCAAACTTCACGACGCGATGATGGAGGTAGCGGACGCTGCGGCGGCGACCAAATCCACGACCGACCTCAACTTCACCTCCAACACCTCCACCAACCAGGACAAGGCCAAGAAAGCGATGAAAAGGCTCACATCCTGCGCCTACGCCTACCGTATGACAGGCGAGGAGAAGTACCTCGACAGGGCGGTGAAGGACCTCAACCAAGTAGTGGCGCTCTCTGACTGGAATGCAAGCTCAACCTTTCTGACTGCGGCGCAGATGGCCGCCGGAGTGGCGATTTGCTACGACTGGCTCTATTATTCGCTGGACTACAGCCTCAGGGTCAAGATCCGCAACAGGCTGCTGAATTACGCCATCATTCCGGCTTTCAGCGCCGATTTCAGGACAGCCGAGCACAACTGGAACCAGGTGTGCTACGGAGGCACCGTGCTGGCCGCCATCGCCATCTACGGCAAGGAAAAGACCAATTCGGGGGCGCTCATCAACGACTGCATCGAGAACAACGGCCGCGTGCTCAAGAAGATTTACGAGCCTGACGGCATATACCCGGAAGGCTACTCCTACTGGGGCTTCGGGACAGGTTTCCAGACCTTCATATTCACGGCTTTGGAAAGGGTGTTCGGCACCCTGTACGGGATGGATGAGTGCGACGCCCTGCCAAAGACGGCGCAGTGGCTGCTGATGTCGTCCGGAGTCAAGGGCAAGGTGTACAGTTACGGGGATTCAACCGGCAACTGGGACCAGCCGAAGATGGGAATGTGGTGGTTTGCAATGCATTACAATGACCCGTCGCTGCTGCGCACGGAGTGGAGGCTGCTCAACAACACCCTGACGGTCTCCGACCCGTTCAGCGTCGAGAACCCGTACGGAGACTCGATGAGCGAGGCCAGAATGCTCCCCGTGGCAATTGCCTGCGCCAACAGGACTGACAATCTCGACTCAGTAATCGATGTCAGCACCGCATCGCTCCCAAAGGCATTCTCCGGAGACGGAGAAGTCCCTTCAGGGCTCTTCCGCACCGAATGGAACAGCAAGAACACCGACCGCTATCTGGGCTTCAAGGGGGGCAAGGCCAACCACACCCACGGACATATGGACGCCGGCTCGTTCGTGTATGACGCCCTCGGCTGCCGCTGGTCCCGTGAGCTCAACAAGCCGAGCTACAGGGAGATACAGGAGAAGCTGCAGGCCATCGGAGGCGACTACTGGGCCCTGGGCCAGAACTCCTACCGCTGGAGGGTCTGGGCGCTCAACAACCGCAGCCACAGCACGCTTACAATCAACGATACCGACCACAGGGTAAACGGGAAGGCGACACTGCTGGAGACCTGGAATACCGACGAATCCAAAGGAGGCAAGCTCGACATGAGCCCGGTCTTCGAGGGCGAAGCGGCATCCGTCACCAGGACCCTGGAGATAAGGAACGGCAAGGACCTCTACATCACCGACGAGATCAGGGCGCTTGACGGCAAGGCCGCCCGGATCGAGTGGAGAATGGTGACGGAGGCAACGGTGAATGTCGAGGCTGACCGGGAGAAGCTGACCCAGTCCGGCAAGACCATGTACCTCAAGGTAAATATACTTGAAGGCTCCGCCACACCGACTTTCACCTCCTGGGAAGCCCAGGGCAGCGAAAGCTGGGACGAAGCCTACAGCGGCTGCAGCGTAGCAGGTTATACGGCTACCGTGGAGGCCGGACAGAGCGTAACGTTCCAGACCGTCCTTACCACGGAAGCCGACTAGATTACTTCGAAAGATTCTGCAAGGAGGTCTTCGTCAGCCGACGAAGATCCTATGAGGACAGTGAATGTCCCCTTCTCAACGCTCCACTTCTCTTCCGCTCCCCAGCAGGCGAGCATCTGCGGAGTTATCTCGAACTCGACAGTGCAGCTTTCCCCGGCTTTGAGGCTCACCCTGCGGAAGCCCTTGAGTTCCTTGACCGGACGAGTCACGGAGCCGTATTCGTCGCGGATATAGAGCTGGACAACCTCGTCGCCGTCGTAAGGCCCGCAGTTGCTGAGGGTTACGGAGGCTTTGAGCGTGCCGTCAGGCTTGATTTCCCTGGCTGAGACGCTCATGTCGGAGTATTCGAAGCTGCTGTAGCTCAAGCCGTAGCCGAAAGGCCATAGAGGGCCGGTCTCGGAAGTGGCGAAGAGTCTGGAGTACTGGGAGTGCTTGTGGTTATAGACGGTCTGGACCTGCCCGACGCTGCGCGGCACGGTGACAGGAAGCTTGCCGGAAGGGTTGACTGTGCCCGCAAGCACTTCGGCAATCGCCTGTCCGCCCATCTGACCCGGCTCCCAGACATTCAGGATTGCATCCACATTGTCCTTGGCCCAGGCCACGCTAAGCGCCCTGCCGCTCATAAGGACGAGCACCACCGGCTTGCCGGAGGCGGCCACCCTCTCGAGCAGCTGCTCCTGCATCCCCGGGAGGCTGAGGTCATCGCGGTCGCAGTTCTCGCCGCAGGTACGTCCGAAAGCGGAATACCTCTGGGAGTTGTCGCCGGCAACCACTATGCAGACGTCGGCCTGGGCGGCCTTCCTGCCTGCGGCTGCAATCCCCGCCTCATCGACATCGGAAATCCTGCCTCCGAAGCAGAGCGTGTCTATCTTCGCTTCAGGGAAAGCGGCGCAAAGCCCGTCATAGACCGTCAGCACCGCAGAATCGGGCTGCGGAGCGGCCCAGTCGCCGAGGATGGTCTGGCTGTCGGCGTTGGGTCCGGTAAGGAAAATCCTGCGCGGGGCCTTGAGCGGAAGCAGTCCGTCGTTCTTGAGGAGCACGAGGCTCTGCCTTGCGGCGTCGAGAGCTGTCTGGAGATGCTCCTCGGCACCGCTGATGTGCTCCGGTATCTCGGGTACAGGATTCTCGAAGAGTCCGAGGGCGAACTTCGCGGCGAGTATCTTCCCCGCGGCGCTGTCTATCCTCTTCTCCGGGATGCGTCCTGAGCGGACCGCCGCAACGATGGCCTCGAAATACTTGGGCCCCTGCATGTGCATGTCAATCCCGGACTCGACTGAGACGACGAAGGCCTCGGTCGAATCGGCCACGAAGTGGTGCATGGAATGCAGCCTCTCGATATCCATCCAGTCGCTGACCACGAAGCCGTCAAATCCCAGCTCGCCCCGGAGCAGATCCCCGAGAAGGCGGCTGTTGCCGTGGCACGGGATGCCGTTGACCTCGTTGTGCGCCGCCATCACTGAGCCTACTTTGGCCTCTTTGACTGCAGCGATGAAAGGCGGCAGGTAAAGCTCCCTTAGCTTGCGCTCGGAGATGTCCATCGGAGCGGCGTTGAGTCCTCCGGCCGGTTCGCCGCCGGCTATGAGATGCTTCGCGCAGGCGAGCACATGGTCGCCGGAATATTTGCCGTCACGGCCCTGAAGGCCCCAGATGGCATATTTGCCCATCTCGGAAGTAAGTAGCGCGTCCTCTCCGAAGGTCTCCCCCATCCTGCCCCAGCGGGCGTCGCGGGCGATGTCGAGGTTCGGGGCGAACGCCCAGAAAAGGCCTCTCTGACGCATCTCCAACGCGGTCTCCTCACCTATCTTCTCCATGAAGGCGGGGTTGAAGGTGGAAGCCATATTTATATTGGTCGGATAGACCGTGCATCCCTCGATGAGGGCGTTGCCGTGGATGGCATCGATGCCCAGAAGCAGCGGAATCCGCAGCCTGCTCTGCTGGGCGAGCTTCTGCAGGGCCACTGCCTCGTCGCTCGTCATCACATGCAGGAAGGCGCCCACCTCTCCACGGCGCACCTTTTCGGCAAGGTCGGCGTTGCCGAGATTGTCGTCGGTGGCGTCTATGTTCTTGTGGGCGGAGCCTTTGCCCGGCTCCACATAGCACGGTGCCACATACTGGCACATCTGCCCTACCTTTTCCTCGAGAGTCATCTGTCTGAGCAGCAGCTCGGCACGCTTCTCCGCAGGAAGCGAGGCATCAGTCCAGTCGCCGCCCGAGCAGGAAAGCAGCAGAGGCAGCAGCGCGGCAAGGCTGAATATAGTCTTTCTCATGTTATTTAACAGCTTTAATCCTGCAGACCCAGCCGCCGCCGGGCGCCATATTCACGCTGACCTTGCGGTCTGCCGGGACCGGAGCGAACTCCCTGCGGTAGTCGCAGGCAGCCTTGTCGGCATTGACTCCGTCACGGAAAATCTC
The DNA here is from genome assembly GCA_963588685.1 of bacterium. GTDB lineage: Bacteria > Bacteroidota > Bacteroidia > Bacteroidales > UBA932 > Cryptobacteroides. The sequence continues at coordinate 25,778 of CAVAID010000014.1, read as the reverse complement.
CATCTCCCACTCGCCTTCGCCGAGGAAGCCGAGGTCCAGGGTGAGAGTCCTGGCGTCCCAGTTCGTGAGAGCTCCGACATACCAGTCGTCACCGCTGCGGCGCGCAAGGCTGATGTACTTGCCTATCTTGCCGCAGACTCCGAGGCTCTCGTCCCAGACGGTCGGGACAGAAACGATGAAGTCGGTGCACTCAGGCTCGTTGAGGTAGTTGGACGGAGAGTCGCAGAGCATATTGAGAGGAGAGTCGAATATTACATATTCCGCAAGCTGGCGGCACCTTGTGCCCTGGCTCATCGGCTCGGACCTGACCGCAAGATAATTCCGGCGCGTCGCGTTGCGCATGGCGCCCTGGGTATAGTCCATCGGGCCCGCAGCCATCCTGATGAAAGGTACGGTGACATCGTAGGTGACCTGGTCCACGTCAGCCTTGGACTTCAGTTTCTCGAGGCCGTGCACGCCCTCGTAGTTGACTACGTTAGGCCAGGTGCGGTTGAGCCCGACCGGCTTGTATGAGCCGTGGAAGTCAATCATGAGATGGTACCTGGCGCAGGTCTCGGCCGCGCGGGAGAAGAACTGCACCATGTACTGGTCGTCCCTGTTCATGAAATCCACTTTAAAGCCCTTGACGCCCATCTCGGAATAGTGGCGGCAGACTTCCTCCATATCCCGGTCAAACGCCCAGTATCCTGCCCAAAGAATGAGGCCTACGCCCCTGTCGGAAGCATATTTGCAGAGCATCGGGAGATCGATTCTGTCCACCACCTGCATGAGGTCGGCCTGCTTGTTGACAGCCCAGCCCTCGTCGAGGATTACATATTCTATGCCCTTGCTCGCGGCGAAGTCGATATAGTACTGATATGTCTTGTTGTTGACGCCAGCGCGGAAATTCACCCCGTAGAGATTGGAGGCGTTCCACCATTCCCAGGCCACCTTGCCCGGCTTGAGCCAGCTGAAATCCGCATCCGCGGCGGCCGGACGGGCAAGTTTCCAGTTCATGTCGTTCACGGCAAGCTGGACATCGTCGGAAGTCACCATGATGACCCTCCATGGGAATTCCTCCTTGCCGGAAACCCTTGCGATGTAGTCCTCCCTGGACATCACCTTCTGCTGAAGCATATTGTGGCCGCCCTGCTTTGTGGTCTTAGGCACAGGGGCAAAGACTCCGTGGAGCATGGAACCGCCGTCGGAGTTGTAGAGGTACATTCCCGGATAGTTTTCGAGACCGGCCTCCATCACGAGCACCTTGGTACCGCTGTCGGCGGCCACGGCGAGCGGAAGAATCGCCATCTTCTCCTTGTTCCACTTGGAGAGTCGGGAAACCTTGTAGAGGCTCTCGAAAGAACTCTGGAACTGCTTCTCGAAGTCGCCGGAATTGTTGCCGTTGACATAAGGGATGTATGCCTTCCAGTCGTCATAGAAATTGAATTCGGCCTTTTCCGAAATCACATCCACCTCGGACTTCTTGAGCCTGGACACGAAGCGGTAGGCGATGCCCTCGTCGTAGGCCCTGAATACCAGCGAGAACTCCTTGAACACGAGGGTCATCTCGTTGAAATTGTCCCTGACTTCCGCCTTTTTGTAGGCAACGGCAGGGATGACGGTATCGACGCTCCTGCGGACTACCTTGCGGACCTTGTCCCCTTCTCCGAAGACCACTCCGTCGGAGAGGGTCATCGAAATTGTGGACGGGCTGAGGAGGTTCTCGGTGTCGGTGGATACCATATAGCTGATAGTGCTGCCCACGGTGACGGTAGCGCGAAGATGCCCGTCCGGGGAGACCACCACATTGGAGCCGTCTTTTGCGAAGACGGCCTGCGAAGCAAGGACCAGGATGGCCGATGCCAGTATAGTTCTGATTTTCATATATTTATACAAAAACGGTCCGACGCGGAAGCGCTCTCCCGTGCCGGACCGGTTATTATCGCTGCAATTATTTAAGTTCGCGGAACTTGGCAGCGGTGATCTTGGTCGGCTTGAGGGTGATTTCCTCCTTGAGCTTCTCGAGCACCTTGCGGTCCTCTACCTGCTCAACGAGGCGGTCGATCTGCTTGCGGTCCTTCAAGATGTTGACCACAGCCTCGTCGATCATCTCCTTAGGCACATTGCCGATGCCGTACATCGCGTACTGGTAGGTCACGTAAGCCTGGGCGGCCTCGCGGAGGTCGGACTCCTCCACCTTGAAGCCGTACTTGTCCATCAGGTATCCCCTGACAAGCTGCCACTTGAAGTCCTCGATAAATCCAGGGAACTCCTTCTCCACATCCTCGGCGCTTACCTTGCCTGCATTGGCGGTGATGAGCCACCTCTTGAGGAAGGCTTCAGGCAGGGTCAGATTGGCCTTGCCCACGAAGTAGTCGCGGATATCCTTGGTAAGCCTCCACTCGGCCTCGTTCTTGTACTGGGACTCGAGACGCTCGGTAACCTCCTTGTCGATGTCCTCCTCTGACTTCTCCTCCTTCTTCTCCTCATAATATTTCTTGAGGCTCTCGGCCATTGAAGTCTTGTCCTTGGCGGCGATGGAGACGGTGTAAGAAGGCACGGTGTCGTCCTTCTCCACCTCGAACTCCACCTTAGGGGAGACGGCTGCGTCGAAGACGAAGTCGAAGTCATTGCCGGCCTTCCACTCGAGCTCGCCCTGCTTCTCTGAGGTCAGAGGCTCGCCGAGCAGGTGCAGCCCGCTCTTGGAGATGTGCTCGTCAAGAGCATTTCCAAGCACCTGGTTCACGGCCTCCACGAGGCACTGTTCGCCATAGACATGCTGAATCATTGATGCAGGCACCATTCCCTTCCTGAAGCCCTTGAACTCGGCGTTGCGCCTGCGCTCTGAGAGCTTCTTCTTCAAAATGTCCGCATAGTCGGCGGCTTCAATCTTCACGTTGAGCTCGAGATTGAGCTCGTCAATGTTGTTCTGTTGTACGTTCATAACTATTTTTTGTTCAATTTATGCTTTGGATAGGCGATGCGCTCGTGGTTGAGCTGCGCCAGGTACTGCTTGAGGGTCTCCTTGACCGTGTTGAGCTCGCTGATGGTGATGTCGGCGCTGTCGAACTGCCCCTCCTCCATCTTGCCGGCGACTATGTTCTCCACGAAGTCGGAATAGGCCTTGGGGGTGTTCTCCCGGATGGTGCGTGACGCCGCTTCGATGCTGTCGCAGAGCATCAGCACTATCTGCTCCTTCGTCACAGGCTTGCGCCCGTCGTAGCGGAACTCCTGCTCCAGCGCAGGGTCGCCGCCCTCCTTGAGGAACTTGTTGTAGAAGAACCTTACCAGCGTAGTGCCGTGATGCGTGGCGATGAAATCCACAATCTGCCGCGGCATGCGGTTCTTCTGGGCTATCTCGATGCCGTCCGTCACATGCCTCTTGATGTCGTGGGCACTCTGGAGCGGCGTGAGGTCGGTATGGTATTTCTGGGACTCGTCCTTGTTGAGCAGGGACTCGTTCTCCACGAAGCACTGCGGGTTGAGGGTCTTGCCAATGTCATGGTAGAGCGCTCCGGCGCGGACGAGGTCAGGGTTGAGATGCAGCGCACGCGCCACCGCATCGGCCATGTTCATCACCTGCAGTGAATGCTGGAAGGTACCGGGAGCCTTCTGCTCGAGGGTGCGGATCAGCGGGCTGGAAGTGTCGCAGAGCTCCGCAAGGCGGGAATTGGACACGAGGTTGAATATCCTCTCGAAGAGATAAACCAGCGGGTAGCCCGCGACGGCGAGCAGCGAACCGGCGAAGAGGGCGATAAGCACGCCCCAGATCTCCCCGGACACCGCGTCCGCGGCCCTGAATCCCAGGTAGATGCAGGCGAGGATGGCGAAGGTGATCATCGCGGCGATAAACTGTTTCCATCCCTGCTGGAAATGCTTGAAAATGAATATCATCACCAGTCCGGCAACGGCATACATAACGAAGAGGACGGCTCCGCTGTCGGTGCAGAGCAGCAGCGGCACGAGCGACACGGCATAGACCGGAGCAATCTCGCGCGGCTCCATGAAGGCCTGAAGCATCAGGGCGAAGAGCGTGAACGGCACGAAGCAGAGCAGGCCCTCGTTGACCCGGGCAATTATCAGCGCAGCGAGCGCCGAAAGCAGGAATACGGTAACGATATAAGGATAACGCGTGTCCGCGAATACTCCCGGACAGCTGAACCTGATGGCGAAGAAGAGCAGCAGGGTAAGGGCCGCGGCGATGATGAAGTTGCCGAGAAGAAGCAGGGCCAGCGGGCCGATATAGCCCACATTCGCCTCAAACTCCCGCTTGTAGGAGTCGAGCATCTGCGCAATCTCGGAAGTCACTATCTCACCCTTGGAGACAATCACCTGACCTGCAGATACATATCCGGAGGTCGGGGAGATGCTTCCCGCGGCGTCGGCGTTGACCAGCTCGGTAGTCTGCGCGTCATAGAGCACATTCGGGACGATGAGGTCGTAGGCCCCGACTGCCCTGAAGAGGGAGTCGAGATTGACCTCGCTCACCTCGCCCAGGTCGGCAAGGAGCTTGGACATCGCTCCCGTCTTGCTATAGACTTCGGTAAGCGGCATCTTGTAGGCCCGCTTGTTCTTCTGGAGATAGATTACTTCGGACTCCGGCACGCCGTCGGCGCTGAGCTCCTCCGTGTCGGCAATCACGCCCTTGTTGTAGATGGCGCGGAGCCCGGAAACCACTGCGCTTCTCAGACCGCCAAGCTCGAGGGCTTCGGCGGCGCTGATGTTCTTGTTGGCTATGTCCTCGGAGAACTTGAAGTAAGGGGTGATGTCCACGGTGGCGGCTGCGCGCTCCTCGCGGAGCTCCTCGGCCGTCTTATAGACAGGGAAATCGAATTCCGCGAAGAGGGTCTCGTACCTCCAGGTCTTCCCCGTGCGGTAGTCGTAGGGGAATTTGGAACTCCTCGGCAGGGCCGCGAACAGCGCGACGAATACGATGGCGAGAGGAATTATTACCTTGAACCTGGAGAGCTTGTCCATCTGCGGAAGGGGTTATGCGTCGATCTTGGCGTAGTGTGCGTTCTCCTCGATGAACTGGCGGCGAGGCGGCACATCGTCTCCCATCAGCATCGAGAATGTGCGCTCGGCCTGGGCAGCGTTGTCGATGGTGATCTTGCGGAGGCGCCTCTTGGCAGGGTTCATTGTGGTGTCCCAAAGCTGTTCATCGGACATTTCACCCAGACCCTTGTAACGCTGTACGGTATAGCCCTTGTCGGTGCCCTTGCCCAGGGTGAAGGCCGCCTCCTCGCGCTGCTGCTCTGTCCAGCAGTAGATCTCCTCCTTGCCCCTCTTGACGAGGTAGAGCGGAGGTGTGGCGAGATAGACGTAGCCGTTCTTGATGAGGTCGAACATATAGCGGAAGAAGAAGGTCAGGATGAGGCAGGCGATATGCGAACCGTCGACATCGGCATCCGTCATGATGACGATCTTGTGGTAGCGGAGCTTGCTGAGGTCCATATGCTTCTCTCCGGTCTCGTCCTCCTGCGCCACGGTCACGCCGAGCGCGGTGTAGATGTTGCGGATTTCCTCGGAATCGAAGGCCCTGTCGCCGGCGGCCTTCTCCACATTGAGGATCTTACCTCTCAGAGGCAGGATGGCCTGGGTCTCGCGGTCACGGCCCTGCTTTGCGGTACCGCCCGCGGAGTCTCCCTCGACGAGGAAGAGCTCGCACTTCTCCGGGTCGCGGTTGGAGCAGTCGGCGAGCTTGCCCGGCATTCCGCTGCCGCTCATGAAGCTCTTGCGCTGCACCATTTCGCGGGCCTTGCGGGCCGCTGCGCGCGCGGTGGCGGCGAGGACGATCTTCTCGATGATCATCTTGCCCTCCTTGGGATGCTCCTCCAGATAGACTTCCATAGCTGCGGAAGTCGCCTGGGACACGGCCGAGGTCACCTCTGTGTTGCCGAGCTTGGTCTTGGTCTGTCCCTCGAACTGAGGCTCGGCCACCTTGACGGAAATCACTGCGGTCAGACCTTCGCGGAAGTCCTCCGGAGCGAGCTCGCCCTTGAACTTGTCGAGGAGCTTGTTCTTCTCGGCATACTGCTTGAGCGAACGGCTGAGGCCCATCTTGAAGCCCTGGAGGTGGGTTCCGCCCTCTATGGTGTTGATATTGTTGACATAGGAATATATCTTCTCGGAATAGCCGTTGTTGTACTGAAGGGCTATGTCGATAGGGATGATCTTGTCGGAGTTGACGCAGATAGGGTCCGGAATGAGGGTCTGCGCGCCCGCGTCGAGGTACTCGATGAACTCGCTGAGTCCCTTGGTGGAGTGGAAGACCTCGCTGCGGTAGATCTTGCGTCCGCTGGCCTTGGACTCACCGGTGGCAGGGTCCTCGACAAACTCGTCCACCATCTCGCGCCTGTCGGTGAGGGTGATCTTGATGCCCTTGTTGAGGAAGGACAGCTCGCGTAGGCGCGCGGCTAGCGTATCGTATTTATAGACAATCGTCTGGGTGAATATCTCCTTGTCCGGATGGAAGGTGATGATGGTGCCGGTGTCCTCGCACTCGCCCACTACCTCGACCGGTCCGAGCGGCTTGCCCTTGGAGTAGTTCTGTCTGAAGATCTTGCCCTCCCTGTGGACCTCTGCGGTAAGGCTGTCGGACAGCGCGTTGACGCAGGATACGCCCACGCCGTGCAGACCTCCGGAGACCTTGTAGCTGGACTTGCTGAACTTGCCTCCGGCGTGGAGGACGGTCAGCACGACCTCAAGCGCGGAGCGGTGCTCCTTCTCGTGCATGCCGGTAGGGATACCGCGCCCGTTGTCGGCCACGCGGATGGAGTTGCCCTCGAGTATCTGCACGTCGATGTTGTCGCAGAAGCCTGCCATCGCCTCGTCGATACTGTTGTCAACTACCTCATACACAAGGTGATGGAGTCCCCTCTCGGAAATATCTCCAATATACATTGACGGGCGCTTGCGGACCGCTTCGAGGCCCTCGAGCACCTGAATGCTGTTGGCGGAATACTGCTCCTCCGCACGCTTCATCTCTTCTTTCTCTATCATCGTTATTATTTAATTCAAAAATCCTACAAATATACTAAAATTCCTACAAATTAAGAGTGATTCCGGCGGTAAAGTAAGGCCCCTTCTCCACGCATCCCGGATGCCTCTCGATGGACATTCCGATCAGGTTGCCAAGATGCGCCCAGACGCCCCAGCGACTGTTGAACCTGTATTCCCCGCAGAGGCCGAGGTCCACATAGCCCGGGATATCGGGGGTCGAAGCGCCGGTGCTTCTGCGCACTGACGCGCCCTCCGCCGTGATTCCGGCATAGATGCGCCTGAGCCAGTTATACTTGATGCTCAGGTCACCGGAGAACATCGCCGGAGCGAAGATGTTCCGGTCGGAGCTGAGTGCGGTGTGCGCAAAATGCAGCCTGCCGTCGGCGGTGAGCCGCTCGGAAATCCAGTCGAGGGAAAGGTCGGCGTAGGCGAGCTTGTAGCTCCCGAAGCCGAGACCGCACTGGGCGGCATCCAGCGGAGCATCGTCCATAAGAGCATATCCGCCCTTGAGGGCATACTGCAGATACGAGCCTGCCTTGCCCTGCACTCCGCCATAGAAATTAACCCTCTCGCGCAACGCGTCAGGCGCGTCGTTACGCTGATAGAGGCTGTTGAGCGTCTTGAGGGAATAGTAGGAATTGAGCCTGCGCCCGCCGTCCATCCCTGCGAACAGCTTCATCCCTAGATTCTCCAGCTCGAGCGAGGCCTTGAGCACAGGGACAAGGGTGAACGAAGATGCGGAAGTCAGGTAGTCGAGCCTCAGGCCGGCATCGAAATCGACAATCCCGAGCAGGAAGCTCAGGTGCGGGGTCAGCGTGGCAAGGCCCGCAGTGCGCCCGTCCCAACCGTCACGCCCGTCCGAGAGGAAGAGCATGTTGAAGTTGAAATCCAGCAGGAACCGGTACTGCTCATCGAGAACCGGCCCGAGAGAGCCGCCCAGACGGACATCGTGCTCATCTACATTGCCCATATAGAGCATCCCCGCCGCAGGCACTGCAAGGCTGGAATACACGCCGTCGGTGCCATATCGGTAATCGAGCTTGAATTTGTAGGCGAAGAACGAGCCACTCCTGTCCGGAGAGGTGAGGTCGGCGGACAAGCCGCCGGAATGGTAGGACGAGCGCGCGTCGGCGTTGCCGGCGAAGCCGCCGTCATAGGAGGCGCTGTAGCGCAGGCGGCCTGCAGAGCTCAGATAATGCCCGCTGACTCCGAACTCATCGCGGAGGTCATACCAGGAGCGGCCGTAATAGCCGCGTCCGCGGTTATATATGCTGAGTCCCAGGTCGGTACGGCAGATCGGGGTATAAGCCGCATAGAGCACCGGATGCAGGGTATAGCCGGCTCCGGCGCGAAGCGCGAACTTGCGGCCGTCGTAAGCTATAGGGTCCGGGGTAAGCTTTATCTCATACGGCGTGAACTCGTAGGCTCCCCTGTACGGGGATTCGAAGACCGAATAGTCGAAGCTGTAGTCGAAGCTGTACAGCGAGTCCGGCACGCTCATGGTCGGGCCCTGCTTCTGGAAATCCGCGAAGCGGCCCACATATTCGTTGGTAACCTCCACGCTCTGCTTTATGCCCTGCGCTGAGAGCGGAGCGGCCGCAAGCAGCAGCGCGGCAGACAAGAATGCATATCCTGTTTTCATAATCACTTCTTCATCAAGTTTTCGAGACGCTCGAGTCTCTTGCCCACATTGTCGGCCACATCGTCGCCGCCCGCCTCGGACTCATAGCCGTCGCGGATGCTCTCATAAGTGGCCTTGGCCTGTTCGTAACGGCCTCTCTCCACGAAGCTGTCGCCCAGCACGAGATAGGCCTTGGCGAGCCAGTAGGACTGCGCGCCGGCGGTCTGGGAGAAGCTGTACACCTCGGACTCCACCTTGTCGAAGTCGCCGGTGTCGTAGAGGTTGCGTATCGTCATATAGCGGCCCTCGGCGCCCTCGGAGGTCGAAGGATTGGCCCCGAGCGCGGCGAAGATGCCCATTGCCTCATCCCTTCGGGAGGTGGCGAGGCAGGATTTCGCCTTGATGTACTGCGCCTCGCGCCTTATGTCGGAGTTCACTGCGGAGTCGTTCGCCACGGCGTCGGCGGCGGAAATGGCGGAATTGTAGTCCTTGCTCCTGTAGGCGGAGCGCATCATTCCGAGCCGGGCCTCCGTCCTGTTTTCGTCCATCCTCGTGACGGCGAGCAGGGAAGAATAGCCCCTGTAGGCATCCTGGTAGCGCTCGAGCTCATAGGAAATCTGGGCGTACCTGAGACGGGACATCTCGGCGAAGGAGTATCCGGAGTCGGAGAGCATGGCCTTGGAGTAGTGGTCGCAGGCCTTCTCCTTCTCGCCCGTGGCCCTGTATGACTCGGCGAGGTAGAACTCGGCCTGAAGCATGCTTGTGCTCTGCGGGTAAGAGTCCATAAACTTCTGGATGGCGCTTATGGCCTCGGCGTAACTGCCTGAGAGATAGAGCTGCTCGGCGCTGCTGAAGTACATCTTCTCCTTCTCCTCATCGGTCTTGGAGGCGTTGAGAGCGTTGCTCTCCACATATTCCACAAACTTGTCCGGGCGCTTCATCTTCTGGTAGATGGACTCGATGGCCTTCATCGACTCCTCGGCATATTCGCTCTGAGGCATGTCGGCGACTACCTGCTTGTAGGCTTCGAGGGCATCCTCGTACTTCGACATGTTGCGGTACACCATTCCCATACCTATCATCGCCTTGGCCTTCCAGGTGCGGTCGGAGGTGGTGTTGCGCAGGTGGGTGAAGCTGCGGATGGCGTCGTTGTTGTTCTTGAGGTCCATCTGGGCCCTGCCCAGCTCGTACCAGGCTGCGTCATACATCGGCGCCTGCGGGGATGCGTCCTCGACATGCAGGAGGGTGGATACCTTGCGCTTGCGGTCGCCGGAGAGGCCGTAGGAAATGGCCTGCTGGTAGTACGGGTAGATGTTGTCAGGGGTATAGTACTCCGACATTACCTTCTGGTAGGAGGCGATGGCGGCCTTGTAGTCGCGCCTTCCGAAGTCGCAGTCGGCCCTGCGCACCATGGCGTCCTCGCGGTAGGCTGCGCTGCCGGAGGAGATGCAGCTGTCGAACCAGCGCGCCGCTGCCTCGTAGTCCTGCTGTTTAAAGTAAGCGTAAGCTACATTGTAGGCAAGGGCTTCGCCTTCAGGCATGGCGTCCAGCGCGTCGGCGTTGTAAAGCTCAGTGAAGAGTCTCGCGGCGGTGGCGTAGTCCTCGGAGCGGTAGCTCGCCTCGGCCATCCAGTAGCGCGAGAACTGGTTGAGACGGTCGGTCTTGGGCAGATAGTAGGCAGTCGCCCTCAGGTACGGGATCGCGTCCCGGTAGGAGGCGCTGGCGAAGAGTTGCTCGCCGCGGAGGAAGTTGGCCTTGGTGTAGTTGATGCGCATGTCCGGGGTGAGGTCGTCGATATTGTCGTAGGCGGCCACTGCTCCGGCATAATCCCTGTCGTATAGGGCTGCGAGGGCCATGTAGCTGTAGATGGCCGTCCCCCTCTTGCGGGTGGACCAGCGCTTGATGTAGCGGGTAAATCCGCCCGTGTCCTTGTTGAGGTCGAGGGCAAGCTTGGCGTAGTTGAACGCCGCGTCCTCGGTGATCTCGGGGTCATAGTCCACATCCGAAGCGTCGCGGAACGCCTCCATCGCCGCCACCTGGTTGCGGGTGCGCAGGTAGGCGTTGGCAAGGTGGTAGTTGGCAATCTGCCCGAGCGAGTCGCTGCGGTCGCTCATGCGGGTGTAGTTCTCGATTGCGCCCTGATAGTCGTGCACGGAATAGAGCACCGAACCGGCGTAGAAATAGTCCTTGCGGTTCATGTTCTCCGGGGTGAAGTCCTCGTAGTACTGGCGCGCCTTCTCGTTGTCGCCGAGGATGAGGCTGGACTCGGAGATGATCCTCGCAAGCCGCTCGCGGCGCTCCTTGGGGGCCTTCTGGTATATTCTCTCGCCCTCCCGGACGGCGAAGTCGTAGTTCTTCTGATTGAACTCGCAGTCAACGATATAGAACTCTGCGAGCTCGGTGAACCTAGGGTCCACGGACGCCTTCCAGAACTTGGCCTCGGCCTCCGCGAACTTGCGGTCGTAGTAGTAGATTACGCCGGAGAGATAGCGGCCCGGTGCCGTGTACTGCGAGAAGTCCAGGGCCTCGAGCACGGTGAAGAGGTTCTGCGCCTCAGGGTAGCGCCCGAAAGTGAATTCGCAGTATGCGCACTTGAAGATGTATTCCGCAGTCTCGCCGGAACCCAGCGCGGCGGAATTGACCTTGGAGAGCTCGAGCGACGCCTCGCCGTAGCTGCCGGCGTCGAAGAGCAGCCGGGCGTTCTCCCAGCGGATGCGGCCCGTCAGCACGGAGGAAGGATAGGTCCTGTCGTAGTCGGCGATGCGCTCCGGATAGTCCTCGCTGCGCATCTTGACGGAGCAGAGCACGGCGTATCCGTCGGAGAGCGGAGAAGCGGGCAGGGATTCGAATATAGTCAGTGCCCTGTCATACATCCCGCCGTTGTAGAGCTCGACCGCCTGCCGGTAGCGCAGGGCGTCATCGCCCGCCGCGGAGAGGGTGGCCTCAGATATCAGCGAGGCCGCGACCAGGACGGCCAGTATGGATTTCAGTTTCATATCAAATACATCATTCCTAATTTGACAAATTTACTCATAATTTTCGTTAAATTTGCCGTCACAGACAGAAAATTATGGAAGAGAATCCGACACCCCTCATATCCTTCACCGACGCCGACATACTCAACGGCGAAAACACGGTCATATATGGCCTCAACATGCAGATTTTCGCCGGCGAGCTGGTCTATATCGTAGGCAAGGTCGGCAGCGGCAAGACCTCCATCATCCGCACAATCACGGCGGAGAATCCGCTCGGCGGAGGCAGCGCCACGGTCTGCGGCTACGCCCTGGAGAGCATCCGGAGCAAGGACATCCCCTACCTGCGCCGCCGCCTGGGAGTGGTATTCCAGGACTTCCAGCTCCTGATGGACCGCACGGTGGAGGACAATCTCAGCTTCGTGCTCAAGGCCACCGGCTGGAAGGACGCGGGCCGCATCTCGGCGCGCATCGAAGAGGTGCTGGGCGCCGTCGGGATGGGCACCAAGGCCCACAAGATGCCGCACCAGCTCTCCGGGGGCGAACAGCAGCGCATCGCCATCGCGCGCGCCATCCTCAACGACCCTGAAGTCATCATAGCCGACGAGCCGACCGGCAACCTCGACGAGGAGACGGCCGAAGGCATCCTCCAGCTGCTCAAGAAGATAAACGAGGAGAAGAATACCGCCATCGTGATGGTGACCCACAACCGGAGCATCTGCTCCCGCTACCCGGGGCGCGTGTTCGAGACCGGGGACGAGGCGTGCAGGGAAATCGTATGACTCTGAAGGAACGATACTCCAGGGTCATCGGCTGGTTTACCGAGAACGAGCCCGTGGCAGAGCCGGAGCTGCATTTCAGTTCCACCTACGAGCTGCTCGTGGCGGTGATGCTCTCCGCGCAGTGCACCGACAGGCGGGTGAATATGACTACGCCGGCATTCTTCGAGGCCTTTCCAGACCCGGAAAGCCTTTCCCGGGCATCCTTCGAAGAAGTGCTGAGCCTCATCAAATCAATCTCCTACCCCAACGCCAAGGCCCGGCACCTTATCGGAATGGCGGGCAAACTGGTCAGCGATTTCGGGGGCGAGGTGCCGTCCGACATCGATGCGCTTATGACCCTGCCGGGAGTGGGGCGCAAGACGGCAAATGTGGTAGCCTCGGTGACCTGGGGCGAGCCCGTAATCGCCGTGGACACGCATGTATTCCGCGTGGCGCGAAGGCTCGGGCTCTCCCGCGGCAGGACCCCGCTGGAAGTGGAAAAGGACCTCGAGAGGCACATCGCCCCGGAACAGCGCCCCATCGCGCACCATTGGCTGATTCTGCACGGCCGCTACACCTGCACGGCACAAAAGCCAAAGTGCGAAGGATGTCCCCTCGCACTCTGGTGTAAAAATCATACTGATTCTGCCGGGTAGTTCCGGGCCGTTATTAGTTCCGGGCCGTCAGGCGCAGAACTGCTTCTTCAGAGCCTCGATTTTCGCGTCGGCGTCTGCACCCTTGGCCCCGAAATAGAACTTGATCTTAGGTTCCGTGCCGGAAGGACGCACTGAGACCACATCCCCCGCCTCGTCGAAGAACTGCAGCACGTTGGATGACGGCTGTCCGGTCTTCTCCGGCTCGAGGTAGTCGATCACCTTGCATACCGGCGAACCGCACATTTCCTTAGGAGGGTTGCTCCTCAGGTCGGCCATCATCTTCTGGATTTCGGCTGCGCCGGAGATGCCCTTGCGGACCACTGACACGAGCCCTTCCTTGCGGTAACCGTACTCGGAATATATCTTCTGGAGCAGCTGGTAGAGGGTAAGTCCCTGCTCTGCTGCCCAGGCTGCGCTCTCGGCCACCATCATAGCGGCCACCTGAGCGTCCTTGTCGCGGACGAACTGGCCCACATTGAAGCCATAGCTCTCCTCGCCGCCGCAGACGAACTCGCCGTCAGCCTCGTGGCGCTTGACCACCTCGGCGATGTATTTGAATCCCGTAAGCACGTTATATACAGGCACTCCGAAGCTCTTGCATATATCGGTGATGAGCTCCGTGGTGACGATGGTCTTCACTACATACTTGCCCTCCCCGAGAGTGCCGAGCTCGCGGCGGCGGCTGAGGATGTAGTAGGTAAGGATGGAAGCGGTCTGGTTGCCGTTGAGCAGCACCATCTTGCCGTCATTGTCGCGCACCGCGATGCCGAGACGGTCGGCGTCAGGGTCTGAGCCCATCACGAGGTCGGCTCCCGTCTCCTCCGCCTTGTCGAGGGCCATCTTGAGGGCCGCCGGCTCCTCCGGGTTAGGAGAGACCACGGTCGGGAAATCGCCGTCTGAGATGTCCTGGTCAGGCACATGGATAATATTCGTGAATCCTACGCGCTTCAGCAGCTCAGGTATGAGGCGCACGCCGCAGCCGTGGAGAGGTGTATAGACTATCTTGAGGTCGGAGTGCTTGCGGCAGAGGTCTCCGCTGAGGCTCAGCGACTGCAGGTCGTGCAGGTATTTCTCGTCCACGTCGGCGCCCATCGCCTCGACTTCGCCGCAGCGCAGTCCGGACTTGAACTTCACCATTGACGGGTCGGTAATCTTAGCGACCTCGGCCACGATTTCCTTATCGACCGGGGAGGTAACCTGCCCGCCGTCGGACCAGCTCACCTTGTAGCCGTTGTATTCCTTCGGGTTGTGGGAAGCCGTAATCATCACTCCGGCCACCGCCCCCTTGAGACGTACCGAATAGCTCATCTCCGGCGTAGGGCGGATGTTGTCGAAAATATAGACGTGGATGCCGTTGGCGGAAAGCACGTCGGAAGTGATGCGGGCGAACTCCTTGCTGTGGTTGCGGGAGTCATAGGAGATGCACACCTTAGGGTCAGGGTCGCTGCAGTGGCTGAGAATGTAGTTTGCAAGCCCCTGGGTGGCCATTCCCACGGTGTATTTGTTCATACGGTTGGTACCTACGCCCATCAGCCCGCGCAGACCGCCGGTGCCGAATTCTAGGTTCTTGTAGAAAGCATCTTCCAGAGCGGCCGGGTCGCCGCTGCGAAGCTGCTGTACCTTGATTTTGGTTTCCTGGTCGAAGTCTCCCTCCAACCAGCTCTGTGCCCTTAATTCGAATTCTTTCATATTTCGCAAGTCGGGAAATTATTTTCCCAAAGTTATGAATTTCCGGTAAAAACTGCAAATCCGCTATTCGCCCGAGCCGTCACGCATCAGGTCTTCCATCCGGGCTATGGTGGAGCCCCGGAGAGCCTCGTGCGAAAGCGCGGAGCGCAGGATGCGGAGACGGTGGGTGTCGCTGCCGGAGAGGTCGTAGAAGCCGTGAGCAAGCAGCCACTCGGACTTCTTCTTTACCTCGGGGCCATATATGCCCACAGGCGAATACCAGTTGAGCTGGAAGCGTATCCCCATCTCCTTCAGGGACTTGTACTCCTTCTCGTCCATATAGATGTATCGCTCCGGGTGCGCAAGCACGGGGAAATAGCCCTTCGACTTTATGTGCTCGAGCAGCGAGTGGAAGCTCATCGGCGGGGTGAAGTAGGAGGTCTCGACGAGCAGTCTCCCCTCTCCCAGAGTCAGCACTTCCCCCTTATCGAACCTGTCCTCGAAGAGGCAGTCGAGCATATTCTCGGCGGCGAGGTGGAGTTCTATCTTTCCGCCGGCTTCGGCGTAGGCTTTCTGCAGCTCGGCGAAGCGTTTGCGGAGGTCGTCCGGGCTGTTCGGCATGTCTTCCATCACATGCGGGGTAAGATATACCCTTGCGACTCCGAGGGACTCGTAGAGCTTGAGTATCTCCAGGGTCTCTTCAGGAGTGCCGACGCCGTCGTCAACTCCGGGGAGCAGATGGCAGTGCCAGTCCGTATATCCGCTCAGGAGCCCCGCCTGCTCCATTGATTTTTTGCCGCCGAATGGCCACATGGGTTATTCCTTCTTCTTCGAGGCGGAGCCGTAGTAACCCTTCTCGCCGTAGCCGTAATGGTAACCGTAGTGGTAGCCGTAGCTGTAGCCGTAATGGCCGTGGCCGGCGCCAGGAGCGGAGCCGTTAAGGATAAGGGTCATATTCTTGAACTTCTGCTCCCTGTAGAGCTTCTCCAGCTCCGGCACCATGCTCTTCTCGAGCAGGTTGGCGCGGACCACGAAGATAGTCCTGTCGGCAAATGTCTCGATAATCTGGGTATCGGCCACAATCTCGATAGGAGGGCAGTCGATGAAGATATAGTCATACTGAGGCCTCAGGCTCTCAATCGCCTCCTTGAAACGGGCGTCGAAGAGGAGCTCGGTAGGGTTAGGCGGCATCTTGCCCACAGGCAGGACGGAGAGGTTCGCGACGCCGCTCATCGGACGGATGAGGGCCTGGAGATCATCCTCCTGATGCGAGAGATAGTTGCTCAGACCGTGGTGCGGAGAGTTCACGAACTCTGAAGTCGATCCGCGGCGGAGGTCTCCGTCGATTACCAGCACCTTCTTGCCCTTGATGGCGAAGCTGACTGCTATGTTGGCGCAGAGGAAGGACTTGCCGGAGCCCGGGTTGAACGAAGTCACAATCATCACCTTCTGCTCCCTGTCCTTGTTCATCATGAACTCGAGGTTGGTACGGAGCACGCGGAACGCCTCGTTGACACCGTTTCGGTTGCCCTGCTCCACCACTATGCGGCGCACATCTTCCTCAGTCTTGCCGGGGAGTTTGAGGCGCTTCTTCCTGGATGGCAGGAGAGGAATCTCGCCGGCAAACGGAATCGTCACGTTCTCAAGGTCTTTCTTGCCGCGGATGCGGGTATTGAGGACCTCCATTACATAGATGGTGCCGAGCGGGATGCAGAGGCCGAGCGCGAAGGCGAGCAGCAGGATGTTGCGCTTGACAGGGGATGTCGGCTTGCGCTTGCCGTAAGGCGGGTTGATGATGCGGGTGTTGTATGCGGTGAAGGCCTGCGAGAGCTCGTTCTCCTCGCGCTTCTGGAGGAGGAAGAGGTACAGGGTCTCCTTGACTTTCTGCTGACGCTCTACGCTGAGGAGGTACTTGGCCTGGGTAGGGTTGGATGCGATGCGGGAGGTCGCCTTGTCCTCGGTCTCCTGCAGGGATTTGATCTGAGCGTTGAGGGTGACGATCTGGTTGTCGATGGAAGTGATGACGGCGCTGCGCATCGCCTCGAGGGCGGCGTCCATGTCAACTACGAGAGGGTTGCTCACGGAAGAGTTGGCTACCAGGGAGTTGCGCTGCAGAAGCTGGGTGTTGTACTCGGAAATCTGCTTCTCGATGGAAGAGCTCTCGATGCCGGAGTTGGCCGGGAGGAGCTGGTAGCGGTTGGCCTCGTTGATGAGGTAGTCGCGGACATAGCGCGTCATGTACAGCTGGTTCTGCACCTTGACCTGCTCGAGATTGGCCTGGTTGCCCTGGGTCATGTAGAGGTTGGATGCGGCCTGCACGTCCGGGATGAGGTGCTCGGACTTGTAGGAGGAGATGTCATTGTCCACATTGCCGAGTTCGCGCTCGATGACGCTCAGACGCTCGTTGATGAACATGCTCGTGCTCGCCGCAATCTGGTTCTTGTCCTTTACCCAGTTCTGGTTGTACACGCTTATAAGGGTGTTGAGCACGTCTTCGGCTCGCTGAGGGGAATTGTCCTTGTAGGTGAGGTCGATTACCGTGGCCTTGTCGCTGTTGAGCTCGACGTTGAGGTTGGCGCAGCAGGCGCTGATGGCATAGTAGAGGATGCTCTTCCGGATGTAGAAGGTGTATTCTTCACCTGCCACATAGTTCTCGTTCGGCTGCACGAGGATGGCTCCGATCGGAGAGGAGAACGGCTCGCCGAGCCTGCCCACGCAGTCTCCTTCGGTCTTGACCTTGTCGTCCCTGAGGATGAATTCGCTCACGGTCAGGGAGCTGTCCGGATGGATTTTAAGGGTGAACGAAGCCCCGTCGTCCTCCATCAGGTCGGCCAGTTCCACGCGGATCGGCAGGTTCAGACCGTAGGCCACCTTGTCGTGGAAGGTGCCCGGCGCGTAGTAGCGGATGTCGAGGTGCAGGCGCTTCACGACTTCGGCCATGGTCGCAGGCGACGCGAAGGCTATAACTTCATTGTTGACATTGGTCTTGGACTGGAAGAGTCCGAGGTTGGAGAAGTCGCCGAGGTCGGAGGAGATAGTCTTGCCTTTGGAGTCCTCCTTGATGAGCACTGAGGCTGTACGGGTATATACGGGCTGGGTGCGCAGGATATATGCTACCGCAAGTCCTAGACACACGACCAGTGAAAGTACGAACCATTTCCATTTGGCCAGACAGAGAAACAGGAGGTCCTGTATGCGCAGGGAGTCGTTTTCCTGCTCGATGACCGGATTGGCAGGGGTGTTTTCCATATTCGGTTTTTATTTTATCACGTTCAATATCATCACGGTGACTGAAGTCAGCACGGAAGTGAGGGAGAGCCAGAATGAGGTCGAACGGATGTTGTTGCCGTTGACGGTGGACTGGCGGGCGCGGGTCTCGTTAGGCTCGACATAGACTATGTCGTTCTGGCGCAGGTAGTAAACCGGCGAAGCATAGAGGTCTGCGCAGGAGTTGAGGTTGACCTGGTAGAATATCTTGGAGCCGTTCTCCTCCCTCTGGACGAGCACCCTGTCGCGCTGTCCGTAGATGGTGAGGTCGCCTGCCATGCTGATGGCGTCCATTATGGAGATGCGGTCACGGTCGATGGAGATGCGGCCCGGCTTGTTGACTTCTCCGAGCACGGAGATGGTGAGGTTCTCGAATTCCACGGTCACCACCGGGTCCTTGATGAGGTCATGCGAAATGAGGCTTTCTTTGATGTAGCTGGCGATTTCGCTGCGGGACATCCCTGCCACATGGAGCTTGCCGAGCACCGGGAAGTCGATCTCCCCGTATTTGTCGATGGTGTATCCGGTCATTCCCCTGGCGACGGAAGAGTTGGAACTGCCGCCGATCTGGTTGGAGACGATCGGCAGGTTGAATAGATTGGTCAGCATCGGGTCACGGCTGTTGACGATGATGGAAATCTTGTCTCCCTCCTGGAGCTTGATGTCTTCGGCGGACGGTACCTTCACCTCCTCGCCCAGCTGGGCGTCCATAAAATATGCGGCTTTCGGCGCGGCGCACGACACTGCCATCATCACAAGCGCTGCCAGAGACAGCCATTTGGTCATTTTCATTGATATCAACTTCGGACTTAGTTTAACTCTAATTTTCCCACTAAATCACAAAGGTAGTAAAATTTCTGCGCGTTACAAATTTATATTTAAATCTGCGGCCCACAAACCTGTCGAGGGGCTGCGGTCGCAGAGCCTGTCGAAGCGCCGGGGGGCCGAAACTTCCCTACCCGGACGGCAGCCCGACGATATTATTGCTAACTTTGCAGGGCAGAAGAGATGAAAAAAAGTTTTGCCGACATACTGGGCGGAATCGACGCCGAGACGGAGCGCCGGACGGGGAGGAAACTTCCGTCCTGGGCCGCGGCGTCCGCTTCCCGCAAGGCGGCGGGGCTCGAGCCGCTGGAGATTCCGGGAGCGCTCCCGCTGGAGCAATGCTCCTCGGAAGAGACCGCTCTCTTCAAGCGCAGCCTGCTCGCCGGACTCTTCCCGGGCGGCATCGGCACTCTCTGCGACCTCACCTGCGGCCTGGGAATCGACAGCCTCGCCTTCTCCGGCATAGCCCGGAAGGTCATCAGCTACGAGCGTTCGCCGGAGCTGGTGCAGGCCGCAGCGCGGAATTTCAAGCGACTGGGAGTCAGCAATATAGAAGTGCGCAACGAAGAAGTCGGACCGGCGGTGGAGTTGCCGGAATGCGATGTCATTTTCGCCGACCCGGCGAGGCGCGACGGCGCGGGCCGCAAAGTCTTCCGCCTGGAGGACTGCTCCCCCGACATCCGTCCCCTGCTGCCGACGCTGCTCACCAAAGCAGGCACCGTACTGCTGAAGCTCTCCCCAATGGCTGACATCAGCCTGATTGCAGGCGAATTGGGAGAATGCCTGGAGCAGGTGCACATCATCAGCCTTCGCTCTGAAGTCAAGGAGCTGCTCTGCCTGCTTAGGCGCGGTCACACAGGCACTTACACCGTCACGGCCAGGGAACTCGGAGCGGAGGGGGCGTCCGGTCACAATACATACGATGTCAGCCTGTGCGGCGCAAACGGGTCCGACTCCACCCCGTTCAATGTCAGCCTGCGCGACTCAGGCAAGTTCAGCTTTACCCCTGA
Organism: bacterium; assembly: GCA_963588685.1. Lineage (GTDB taxonomy): Bacteria > Bacteroidota > Bacteroidia > Bacteroidales > UBA932 > Cryptobacteroides. The sequence goes on along the minus strand of CAVAID010000014.1, from coordinate 6,017 downwards.
TGAGGAGCGCGAAGCCGAGGCCACCTATTGCCCCGAGCCTCAACCGGGCCAACTGCTGCTCGAGCCGCGCGGCGCCCTGATGAAGTCCGGGGCCTACAAGCTGATCTGCAGCCGCTTCGGCCTCGCCAAACTCGCCCCGTCAACGCATCTTTACATCGGTGAGGATGCGGCGTCCGGGGCGCTGGGAGCTTTATTCAAGATATTCAGAATCAAGGAAGTGCGCCAATTCAGCGGGCAGGCGGTCAAGGCGCTGGGGAAGCTGTACCCCGATGCCGAAGTGAGTGCCCGCAATCTGCCGCTCAGCAGCGACGGGCTCCGCAAACGGATGGCAGTCCGCGGTGGCGGAACGCACCACATCTTCGGCTGCAGCACTTCCGCCGGCAAGCTGCTCATCGTCGGGGAAATTCTCCGCTAGGACTGGCCGGGGGGATTGGCTTCTCAGCGCGTTCCGGATGGGATTTGTCCGGCCAGTCCCCCTTTCTGAGACGGGGGTGGCCGGAGCAATCATCATTCTACAGGCCTCTGGCGCATTTTAGCCCGGCCAGTCCCCGCGATGCTTCGCCCCTCGACAGGCTCGGGGGCCAACACAAAGCAACCGCAGGCTCGGGGCAATTACCGCAGCAGCCGGCTGGTCCAGAAAATATGGTCTGACTCGCGGTCGTGGAGGTGCTGGTAGCCGCGGTAGCCGTGCATCCCGTCGGGATAGATCATCAGCTCGAACTGGTAGCCCGCCTTCTGCAGGGCGTCGATAAGCTGCAGCGTATTCTGAAAATGCACATTGTCGTCACCCGTGCCGTGGGTAAGCTTGAGCGCAAGAGGAGCAGGCTTCAGCGCATTGTCGGCAGCGAAAACTCCCGGCACGAAAGTCATAACGCTAGCCTCCGCGTAGCCCTCCGGATTGGCCTGAGGCGTATCCATAAAGCGCTCTGTATAATGCGAATCGTAGAGCGTCCAGTCATAGACTCCGCCGCCCGCGACCCCGCAGCAGAAATACTGCGGATAACGCAGCACCAGCATAGCAGTGGTCGTTCCACCGAAGGAGAATCCCTCCACGCCGATGCGCGAACCGTCCACATACGGCAGCGCCTGCAGCCACTTCGCCCAGGCTATATAGTCCTGAAGCTCAATCACCGTCATCCGCCGAAACGCCTGGTCCATACCCCTGCGCCCGTTCTCCCCGCTCGAACGCGGGTCAGCCACGATATAGATGATGCCGTTGTCATAGCACCAGGCGTCGGAAGCGTCGCGGTCGTTCCACCTGTCGCGCACGTAAGGGGTGCCCGGGCCGCCGTAAAGCTGCATAACGACCGGATATTTGCGTGAAGGATCGAAATCCCGCGGCAGCGACATCAGCGCATAGAGGTCGAAGCCGTCGTTTTCAATCTTGACTATCTGCGGCGACGGGCGGGATGCCGGGTCCACGGTCGAAGTGTCCGTAACCACCTTGCAGTCAAAGCGGTCCGTGCGTCCGCTGATACCCCTCCACGGCTCGCGCGCATTGGAGATGTCGGCGGTAAATGTCTTGCCGTCATCGGCTATCTTGATTGCCCTCAGATTATAGTCAGGGTCGGTAAGCGCCGTGATGCGTCCCTTGCGGTCGAGCCGGTAGAGCGTGGAGTGCAGGCGGGAATCGCGCTTCGCCGTAAACCACACATTCCCCCGTTTCTCGTCAACTTTCAGCAGGCTGATGTCCCAGTTCTCCCCTTCAGTGAGCCGCTTGAGCGTCCCGTCGTAGGAGAGGAAATAAATCTGCTCCCAGCCCGTCTCGAAATTGCGCGCCATATACAGGCCCTTGTCCGTAAATATCATTCCCTCAATCCATTCCACCCAGGTCGGGTATTCTTCGTGATAGACCTGCCGACGGCTGCCGTCAAGCACGCTCACTGCATAGAGGTCGAGGGTATTCTGCCTGCGCGGCTCGCGGGAAATGTAGATTTCCCTGGAATCGGCGCCCCAGAACGGGATGCCGAAATACTGGTCCACCTCCGGGTCGAAGTCCGCCCAGACTATCTCGCCGCCGGAAGCCTCAACTATGCCCACACGCACCTCCGGGTTGGTCTGCCCGGCCTTCGGGTAGCGGGTCTGCGAGAGCGAGCCGACCTGCCCGAAAGGCGAGAATATCGGGAACATCGGCACAGCGGAATTGTCGAAGCGGTAGAATCCTATCCTGCGGGAATCCGGGCTCCACCAGAACGCGCGGTAGTTGGAGGCGCGGCCCAGAATTTCCTCGTAATACACCCAGGAAGCGTAGCCGTTGAGAATGAGCTCCGAGCCGTCGAAGGTAAGGCGGGTCTCGGTGGAATCGGCCACAGAGCGCACCCAGAGGTCGTTGCCGCGGGTAAACGCGACCATCGTGCCGTCCGGCGACGGGGTCAGATTGCGCTCCGTCGGGTTCATCCCCTCGAGTATCCCGGCATAGATTTTTTGCGTCGTTTTAGCGTCCTGCGCGCCGCCCGGCAGGGACATCGCTCCGAGGAGCAGTAGTATGGTAATGATACGTTTCATCTTCGTCTGGAATTTGTCTTTACAAAAATAGCCAATCATATTCAGATTGGCAAAATTCCCCTCTGCCCCTCGACAGGCTCGGGGGCCGACGGTCGCCAGTTCGGACCGCGTTACGGGCGCGCCGTCCTACATAAAAAAATCATCCTTAAAATTAACCAGATACACCTTCTTCACGGCGCGGGTAAGCGCAGTGTAGAGCCACTTGAGATCGTCCACGCTCTGCTCCGGCAGCCAGAACGGGCAGTCAACAAAGACGCAGTCCCACTGGCCGCCCTGCGACTTGTGGCAGGTAATCGCCTCCGCATACTTCAGCTGCAGCGCATTGAAATACTTGTCCTCGCGCACCGCCTCCCAGATCTTCCGCTTCGTGCCCCGGTCTGCATAGTCCTCGCAAACCCCCTGATACAGAGCGTTCTGCTGCTCGCGGGTAAGCGTCGCCGACTCGGAGACAAGCGTATCCAGGCACACCTTCGCATTGATGGAAACATCGTCATAGTCCGGGAACTCCAGCACCGCATCCGCGAAATGCAGCCCGTAACGCTCCTCGTGATGGTTGAGACTCACCAGGTTGGCGATGTCCCCGTTCGCGATATAGTCCAGCCCCTTGACATCCTCCACGAACTGGTAGCAGTTCTTAACTATCATCAGGCGGTCGCCCCGCACCAGTTCCTCCTCCTTGAACTGCACCATCCCGCGGATGCCGTTGTTGTAGCGCACGGCCCGCTTGTTGGAGCGGCAGAGCACCACCGTCCCGTCCTCTCCGAACTTCGAATAGGCATCGGAAAGAGTATCTATCAGCTCCGCCCCGCTAACCCTCTCCACATCATCTATCCCGCTGAGGTCCAGCTTGATATCGTCGAAAGTATCCTCCGGAGAACTCGTTGCTATAATCTCGCGCAGCATAGTGGCGTTGCGCAGTATTCCCGACTCCGCCGCCTGCCTTACCACCGAGGTCAGGGTGCAGTAGCGCACTCCCCCGAAGCCGTCCATATAATCCTTGCTCAGCGCCGGCGAAGCGTCCATCCCCACCGGAGGCAGCTGAGCCGCGTCGCCTATCAGCAATAGCCTGCAGTCCACGCCGTTACGCACGAACGCGACCAGGTCCTCCAGCAGATTGCCGCTCCCGAAACTGGCGGCGGAGCCGGCTGCGGCGGCGTCAATCCCGATCAGCGACACCTCATCCACAACGAAAAGGGTGCAGCGCGCCTTGTTGGGAGCCAGGGAAAAACTCCCGTAGCCGTCCGAGCCCACGCTCTTCTGGCGGTAAATATGCTTGTGAATGGTGGAAGCCGGGCGGCCGCAGACCGACGAAAGCACCTTGGCGGAGCGGCCCGTCGGAGCCAGCAGCACCGAAGGAATCCCGAATTCGCGCAGGGCCCGCGTCACCGCAGCCACAGCCGTAGTCTTGCCCGTGCCCGCATAGCCGTTGACCACCATTATATCGCCGTCATCGCAGGTAGCGAACTCCGCCATATCGCGGAAGAAAGCGGCCTGGCAGGGCGTCGGCTCGCCGGGAAAGCGCTTCAGAAAGCGCTCCAGAAGCGTATCGGCACGGCTGCTCATCCCCTGTGACGGTCAAAAAGCATCCCGAACACCGCGAGCACAGGATAAATTTCAATACGCCCGAGGAACATGTCGAGCGAAAGCACCATCTTGCCCGCCAGCGAAACGGCATTGTATGAACCCATAGTGCCCAGTTCGCCGCAGGCAGGGCCCACATTGCTCAGGCTCATCACCGTGGCTACCAGAGAGTTGTCGGCATCGATGCCGGCGCAGAGGCAGAGGAAAATCGAGACCAGTGCGACCAGCGCATAGAGACAGATGTACAGCAGGTGCGGCGCCACATCCGAAGCCCTCAGCAGACGCTTTCCCAGCCGGACCTCATTGACAGAAGAAGGGTGCAGGATATTGTCCACATAACGCCCTATCGACTTGAACAGCAGCAGAATCCTGTCCACCTTGACACCGCCGCTCGTGGAGCCCGCCGTACCGCACATAACCGCAGTGAAGAGCAGCAGCCCCGTCATCCACATCGGCCAGAGGGAATTGTCCATAATGGCAAATCCGCTCGTGGACGATACGCAGAGCGTGCTGAACAGCGCATTCCAGAGCGCGTCGCCCCAGTTGGGGCAGAGATTCGCGGCCCGCAGCCCTATCGAAAGCACGAACGCCACGACGAGCACGGATATGGAGTAGAACTTTATGACAGGGTTGTGCAGCGGCTTGAGGGAACGCGTTATGACGGATATGTAAATGAGTCCGAAGTGAATGGAAGACAGATACATACAGAGCATCGTCACTGCCTCAACCGCTCTCGAGTCAAAGGCGGCAAGGGAAGCGTTGCGCGTGCTGAATCCGCCCGTCGCCGCGACGCTCATCGCGTGGCAGACGGCGTCGAACCAGCCCATCCCGGCGAGCAGATAGCCCAGGAACGCCAGCACGAAAATGCCGAGGTACACATATGCGAACACATACACTATCTTGTTGGGACGGGTCGAATAGCCGGCACGCCCGAGCGCCGTCAGCTCCATATTCGTGAGCCGCATCCTCATCGGGCTGGACTCAGGAATAATCAAAAGCAGGAAAACTACGACTCCCAAACCTCCGATGAAGTGGGTGGAGGAGCGCCAGAAGAGAAGGCTCCGCGGCAGCGACTCCACGCTGTCCAGAATCGTCGCGCCGCAGGCCGTGAAGCCGCTCACCGACTCGAACCAGGCGTTCTGCAGGGTGAACGGGCCGCCCCAGAGCGCATACGGAAGCATGCCGAAGACGAAGGAAAGCAGCCAGGAGAGAGTGATAATCACGTAGCCCTCCTTGAGGCTGATGGCGGACGCCCTGCGCACGAAGATGAAGGGGAAAATGCCGACGATAAAGGTTATAAGGAACGAAATCGACAGGGCGGCGAGCGCCGAATCGTTGCCGCTGCCCATCGACACGAGCACCGAGAGGAACATAAACAGCGCGCTGACCAGCAGCGCGGAGCCTATGTTTCTGCTGATTACCTTCCAGTTCATTTATGGATCTCCCTGATGCGGCGGCGGAGCTGCTGGTTCTCGCCCGCAAGCTCCGAGATGCCCTCGTTGAGCTCGGCGAGCTGGTCGTCCCCGTCGAAGCGAACCGTATATTTCTTGTCAGTAGAGCGGTATGCGCTCAGCGCGTCAAGCATCCTGTACAGAGGGTTGACATAGTAGGCAAGGATAAAGAAGAGCAGCATCAGCACGAGCATAAGTCCCACTCCCACAGCCACTATGCCCGGGATGATGCTCCGGTAGAACCCTCTCTCGAAGGTGGCGGAGTTGCGCACCAGGTCCTGATGAATAACGGAGGTGAGCTTGTCCATATCGGAGCGCAGGCGCTCGTAGCGCGGTTGCAGACGTTCGAAATACCAGCTTCTGGAGTCGATGAAATCCGAAGTCATCACATCCTCCAGCTCCAGCGAAGTCAGCATGTACGCCGCATAGGAATACATAACGGAATCGGCCAGGGGGGCGGCCTGGTTGCCCTCTCCGCTC
>CAVAID010000013.1:0-40137 GCA_963588685.1 bacterium | reverse complement strand
CGCTTCAGGCAGTTCAAGACAGCAGCGCTTTTGACGGCTGGCTAGAAAAGGCGGCTGCCGTCGGCACCGTCCACAAGCGCTCTACTCTGGAATTGCCGACTTCCTCCGCCTCCGGCATCCCTTCCGGCTGGACCGCCGTGGAGGATGTGACCGACTGACGGTCGAGTTTGTCGAAGCGCCGCATTACCGCACAATATAGTGGTGGTAGAACTTCCGGCCCAGGGTCCTCCAGGAAGGGATCTTTTTGAAGGTTTTGCGGACCGGCTCCACATCGTAGAGCAGGAAGACCAGCAGCACCGCGCATCCCACGAGGCAGGTCCAGCCGAATAGAGTCTTGATGCCGGACATCATAGCCGAAGGCCCGGTCAGTTCCGAAGCGACGCCCGTGATGTGCCGGCCGGCATAGTCGGCTACATAGTAGCGCAGCGACTGCGAATACGCCGCCGAAGCCGCCGACTCCGCGAGCCCGTTGCGGATGAAGCCGCAGACCGTCAGCCCGCGGAAGAAGTGCGTGAACGGCATCATCTCCTCGAGGTAGATTGTCAGAACCGAGAAGAACACTGCATAGCCGAAAGTCCTCAGCGCAGTCGGGAGGTAGAACATCTCCAGACTGGCGTCCGGCGAGATCATAAAGTAGAGGATGAGGTGATAGCAGAGCAGTGCCACGAAGCCGAGCGTGAGCAGGCGGGTGTACTTGAGTTTCAGCACCTTGATCCAGAATATCACGAAGAGGCAGCCCAGCACTATCCCTACCCACTCCACGAGCGAGAGGGCGCTAAGCGTCATAGAGCCGTAGCCCTGCACTGAGCCGAGGAAGACGTTCTGCAGCGACTTCGAACCGGCAGACATAAATTCGCACACCGCGAAGAGCACCAGCACCGGAGCCAGTCCATTGTTGGCGAATGTCTTGGGCGCGATGTAGGGGTGTCTGATCCTCATCATCCTCAAGATGCTCAGCGCGAGCGTCACCACCAGCATCCCGCAGATCTGGCAGAATATCGGGGAGTCAAACCAGTTGTAGTAGCCCCCGTAGGTGCAAAGCCAGATGGCCTCCAGCAGAGTGAACGACCAGAGAGCGCAGCCCAGCCAGTCGAGGCTCACGAGCGGCACGCGGGGCCCGAGCCTGACATTGCGGGTCAGGGTGAACACGAGCAGCAGCACCAGCAGCAGCAACCCGATCATAAACCAGTGCATCGCCTCCCAGCCTCCGAACCAGTAGCAGAGATGGTTCGCCACCCAGGAAGAGAGACTCATATCCCCGATGATAATTATGTAGAGGAGCGGGAAGAATATGGTGAAATCCCTGCCGGGAGCCATCCAGAGCTGGATATTGGACATGCACTCGAATGTGCCGCATAGCTTGAAGAATCCCGCCGTGAACGAAATCGCGCAGAGCAGCGGCAGACTGTGTACCTCGAGGCAGAGGAAGTTGCAGACGGCGATAATCGTAGCGGCATTGAGCAGCAGCTGACGGTTGGTAAAGCGGAACTTGAACCTGAAGAGGAATGGGAACGGCATACACACCCCCAGCACTCCGCAGAGCCCCACCATCATTATGTCCTCCCGCATAAACGAGGTCGCCGAAGCCATCTGGCCGGCCTGCCCGAGATAGACTCCTCCGCTGAGCTGGAACACTACCGCGAAGAAGACATAAATCCAGGGCCTTATCGCCTTCGGGACGAATTCCCGATACATCGGCATCGAGAATTCCATTGACGGAGCCGGCATACTAGTAGAGCACCTCCGTCTCCACATTGAGGCCGGCGAGCAGTTTGTCCGCGGACTCTCCGTCGAGGTCGGTAAGGCTTATCCTCACCGGAACCCTCTGCTCCACCTTGACGAAGTTGCCGGTGGCGTTGTTGACCGGCGAACTCAGCCAGGCCGAACCGGTGGCGGCGGCGATGGACTCAACCCGCCCGTGGAACTCCCTGTCCGGGATGGCGTCAGCCTTGATCTTCACCTCATTGCCCACGGCTATGTGCTTGAGCTGGGTCTCACGGTAATCGGCGACCACCCAGACCCCGGCATCGTCAACGATGCGCGCAACGAGCCTTCCCGGCTGCACGAGCTCGCCGAGGTGGATGTCCTTACGGCCTATGCGGCCGTCGCAAGGAGCCACAATCACTGTATACGAGAGATTGAGCTTGGCGAGCTCAAGGGCGGTCTGCGCGGCCTGCACCACGGCAGAGCTCTGGCCCAGACGGCCCGCCTGCTCCTCCTTGCAGAGCACGGCGGAGTTGCGCTGCTTGAGCACCTGCTCGTAGCGGGCCTTGGCGGTCTTGTATCGGGTCTCGACGGCGTCGAATTCCCTCTGGGTCACAGCATCTTTCTCGACCAGAGCCTTGTATCGGCGGTAGTCATTTTCGGCGTTGCGGAGGTTTTCAGCTGCCTCCTCGATGCCGGAGTCGAACACCGTGACATTGCTCTCCACGGTCTTGAGTCCGGCGGCGTCGGTGGATTTGCCGGAGAGCGCCTTCTCCAGGTCGGCGCTTGCCTGCGCGAGCCGCAGGCTGTATTCGGAATCGTCGATTATGACGAGCGTATCCCCCTTATTCACATGGGCATAGTCCTCGAAACGGATTTCCTTGATGAAGCCCTGCACGCGGGCGTTGACCGGCACGATGTGCCTGTCCACGCGGGCGTCGTTGGTGTATTCCACTCTGCCGAAGTGGACAAAACGGGAGCACACATACAGCACTCCGGCGAGCAGTATGATGATTACTACTGCGTTGTAGATTCTCTTTATTGTCTTCTTGTTTGCCATAATTTTCCTTGGTTTACAGTAATCCGGCTGCATATTTCAGACGGTAGAGCCTGTAGATTATCTCAGCTTCGGCGTCGGATACCCCGGTCTCGGCGTCGAGTTTGACGTTGAATGCGTCCAGCATATCGGTCACGAGGGCGAGCTGCTCCATATATCTGAAGTAGATTCGCTGATAGTTCTCATCGGCGAGCTGCAGGCTCTTGCGCCGTGTCTCGAGCTCGTCGAAGGCCTGGAGGTAGTCGGTGTAGGCCTGCTTTACCTCGTTGAGGAGGTTCTCCTCCGCAACCCCGACGGCCTGCTGCGCCTGGGCCGATTCGAGCCGGGACTTGCGAAGCGTCGCGCGGGACTTCCAGAGCGAGCTGAAGTTGTACTTGACTCCCAGGCCTACATACCAGATGTTGATGTTCTTGTCGATGGGCGGGATTTCGAAGGTTATAGGTCCGTTGAAGCCCTCGTGCGCCACTATCGCGACGGAGGGGAGCATTCCCGCCCTGACTATCTTCTCCTGGGTCTGAACTGTCTTGAGGGAAATCTCGGCGTCCCGGATGCTCGTTGAATACTGCAGCGAGGCTTCCTGCCACTCGGTGAGGGCAGCGTACTTAGGAGTGTCCCTCTCCGGCAGCGCGGGGCTGACCACGCTGCCTTCGGGGAGACCGAGCGTATTGCACAGGCGGTAGTTCATCACTTCCGCGTTGTTGCTCAGCCGCAGGAGCTCCAGCTTGAGGGTCTCGAGATGGAGCTCGTAGCGGGTCACGTCATCGGGGAGGGCGAGTCCCTGCTCCCTCTTGACGCGGATTTCGGATATCAGTTTCTCGGTCAGAGAAATGTTCTCCCGGTATAGTTTTATGTTATTATTGAGCCTGTAGAGGTCGAGGTACTGCCCCGCCGCCAGCAGACGCAGCGACGAGCGCGTGCTGCTGAGAGTGTTGCGATTCCGTTCGACCTGATATTCAGACATCTCTATTCCCGCTTTGATGGCGCCGCCGGCATAGACCACCTGGCTGGCATCGAGGGTGAAGCTGTTGCCGAAGTGCGGGGTTTCCGCCCTGGTCCATCCGGATAAATCCCTCTCGGAGAGGAAGGCGTCACCGTTGTAGCTGGCGCTGAGCGAGGCGTCGATCTCGGGATATAGGGCGCTCTTCGCAGCGCTCACTCCCTCTTCTGCGGCTCTGGTGGCCGTCTCGAGCAGGGCTATGGTTCTGTTGCCGGAGTCGATCATCTCGAATATTTCTTCTATTCCGAGCCTCAGCGAATCGCGCACTTCCCCCTGCTGCGCGCCGGCGAATATCACTGTCGCGGCGCAAATCATCGAAGTAATTGTCATCTACTAACTGTCATTTTCGGCTGCAAAGGTAGCTCGAAAAATGCCCTCCGGAATTGCACATTTTTAGTCGAAAATGGGATATTTCAGAACTATATGGGAAACTACTGACATTTTTGCCGATATTTGTGGCACAAAAAAGAACGGTTATGGATCAGGAAGTGACGGTCCGCGCGGAGGCCAGGCTCTTCAGTTCGCTCTCCGGTTGCGGGCGGATCTGTTCGGACGGGATGATGGGAAACGCCGCCCTGCTGCTCTGCAGACGGGGCGGCGCTACGGTGCTCGTGAATTACAAGCCTTCGGCGATGTCGGAGGGGGCGGTGCTGGTGCTGTTCCCCGGCGACCTTGTGGCCGTTGAGGGGGCGTCGGCGGACTTTGCCTTCGATGCGCTTACATTCAGCCCGTCGATTCTTCGGGAGGCGAGTCTGGATATGGAACAGACTGTTTATTCGTCACTGCGCGAGGACCGGTGCCGTGGCGGAGAAACGATTGTCACAGAGATAGTTTCGAATATATTCAGCCTGCTCGGGACGTATTTCCGGCAGTCCGGCTGCACTTGTATCAACCGCCTGGTGACCTGCCAGATGAAGGCGTTCTTCATCGGCTTCCACGACTACCTCATCCGTTTTCCGGGCGAGGCGCCGCCACTGGAGGGTTCGAAGCGCAAGAGGGCGCTATTCGACTCGTTTATGAGGACGCTTGAGCAGGACTACCGCAAGTCGAGGGACGTGAACTGGTACGCCGAGGCGCTCAACATCACGCCCAAGTACCTCAATACCATCTCGCAGATGGTAGCAAGGCACAATGCCAAGGCGATAATTGACCATTATGTCATCCTGAAGCTCAAGATTGAGCTGAGCGGCAGCGACCGTCCGGTCAAGCAGATAGCCTGGGACTACGGCTTCAACGACACCTCCTTCTTTACCCGCTACTTCAAGCTCCACACCGGCGTCACCCCGGTTGCCTACCGCAAGTCGCTCGGCAGCGCGGGATAAGCCCGGCCCCGAGCCTGTCGAGGGGCGCTTGACGAAATCAATGCAGAAATCAAGAATGCCCGCAATGGAAAGAAAATCTATGCGGTCATCGATACCAATGTCATTGTCTCAGCCCTCATCTCCAAAAATCTTGATTCAAATCCAGTCAAGATAGTTCGGGCTATTGTGATGGATGGCCTGTGTCTTGACAGGACTAAGGCGGGCGAAGAATACTTCCCGGATCCGAAAGATGTTGTATTCTATGAGATTACCATGTCCAAAGAAGGCTCGTATCTCGTAACCGGAAACATTAAACACTTTCCAGCAAAGCCTTTTGTTGTAACTCCTGCCGAAAATATTGGTATCTTGGAGCAAAAGTTTCCTTCGTATTCAACCTTCCAAGGAGAATAGGGCCCCTGATGCTTCGACAGGCTAATCGGCCCCTCGACAAGCTCGGGGACCGAAAAAATGTATATCTTTGTGCTGTATGAACAGCATAGTCCCGACCATATTGATTCTCTTCCTCATCTCGCTGCTCGCGAGCGGCGTGCAGAGGGTGTCGGGCTTCGGCTTCGGGATTATCGTGATGACGGTATTTCCCTACCTGATGCCGTCATACGGCGAGGCGACCGCCCTGTCGGGGATGCTCGCCATCTTCACTGCCCTCGTGCCGGCAATCAGGCACTTCAGGATTGTCCCATGGAAGAAGCTGCTTCCCATACTGCTGACCTTCCTCCTGGTGTCGTTCTTCGCCGTCGAGCTGGTCAGGCAGGTGGACAGCCGCTCCCTCAAGCATGTGCTCGGGGTGGTGCTGATATGCATCAGCATCTATTTCTTCGTATTCAGCGAGAGGATACACATCAAGCCTACGGTGCCGGTGCAGATAGGCCTCGGCTCGCTCTCGGGCCTGATGGGCGGGCTCTTCGCGATGCAGGGGCCTCCTGCCGTGATATATTTCATCTCTTCCACCTACGACAAGGAGGAGTATATCGCCCTGACGCAGTGGTACTTCCTCGTGGGCAACACGATGATGACCGTCTTCCGCGCCCGCGCCGGGCTGGTGACGGGGACGGTGCTGGAGTCCTGGGCCATAGCCCTGCCCGCTGTGATTCTGGGCCTTTGGCTCGGCTCCAAGCTCTTCAAGCACATCCGCATCCGGCTGCTGCGCAAAGTGGTCTATGCCTTCCTCGCCGTCTCCGGCGTAGTGGCTATCGTATTATAAGTCAGCTATATCCATCCAGACTCTGAGCGCCTTGCGATAAGCGGTGCGCGCATCGGTCAGGCCGTTGCAGCTCTGGCGGTAGCTAGCCTGCGACTGCAGCAGATCTGAGAGTGGCACGAGGCCGGCGTCATAGTGACTCTTCACGCTCCTGTAGGCTACCTCCGCTGCACGCTCTGAGTCGAGTGCGACCTCGTATTCGTCCCAGGCTGAAGTCAGTTCGATCCAGTACTTCCTCACCAGCAGGGTGAGCTGCCCGTCAAGCTGAGCCTGCTCGTTCTCTGCCTTGTCAATCTGCACCTGCAGGCGTTTGAGCTTGCGGGAGGTCTTCCACCAGTCTGAAATCGGTATCTGGAGCGTCGCGTATGCCGTGCCGTTGAACCGCGCCTTGCCTATCAGGTCGGAGTAGCCGTAGGAGGCTCCGACCGCAAGCTGCGGCAGGGTCTCGCCGAGCTGCATCTGCTTCTCCAGTTTCTTTGCATCCACCTGAAGCTCAAGCAGTCGCGCCTCTTCCATCGAAGCTGAAATCTTCTCCTCCGGCACATAATAGCGCTCTGGAGACTGGAGCGCGCCGTCCTCGTCCTCGAGGCGGATGTCATCGATGTATGGCTTCCCCTCGGAGGCGGCCCCCTCGACCACGCAGTAGTCCTGCCCGATGGCGTTGAGGAGGTTCATCTTGCTGAGCCTGATGCCGCTGCGCAGCTTTATCTCCGTCGAGCGGAGTTCGCTGCGCTTGAGCTCGGCCTGCAGCAGTTCATCCTCGGTCATAAGTCCCGCGGCGCGGGCAGAGGATGCGTCCTTGCAGACGGTGTCGAGCAATTCGCGGAATTCGCCCAGGGTCAGCAGCTTCTCCTCGAGGGAGAGGGTTTGCCAATAGTAATCGTCGATTTCCTCGCCGGTCTTGCGCTCCTGCAGGCTTTTCTGCAGCTGAGCGGCCTCCACTCCGAGGGCTGCGAGGCGGTTGCCGTTGACTATCCTGCCCCCGGCGAATACCGGCTGGAGCAGGTTGACGGACGCGCCGTAGCCGTGTTCCAGAGCCGTATATTTAGGGTTGATGCCCTGCATCAGCAGCTCGTTCTGCAGATTGTTGCTGTAGTCGTTGTTGCCTATTATGTCCTTGAGCCCGATTTCGAGCATAGGGTTCAGGGACCAGAAGCCAACTGACATCGCGCTGATGCGCGGGAAGTACTCGGTCAGCGCTTCCTGCTTCTGGTAGCGCGCCGCCTCCACGTCCAGCGCCGCGTTTACGGCTCCGCTGTTGTGCTCCACCGCCATCTCGCGGCAGCGGTCGATGCTGAGCACGAGGCTCTCCTGCGCCGCCGCAGGCAGCGAAAGAATCAGCGCGGCTATTATCAATGCTTTGGTTTTCATTCTGTTACCTCCTTGGGACGCTTGTCCTTGGCGAAGATCTGCCAGTAGGATACCGGCATAATCAAGGTTATAAATATTACGGTAAGCAGGGTGCCGAAGCAGATCACCACTCCCATAGGCAGCCAGAGCTGGTCGCCGGTGATGATGATAGGCAGCACTCCGAGCGCCGTGGTGCAGGAAGTGAGGAAGATAGGCCTCATACGCCGCTTGCCTGCCAGCTCGGCCGCCTCCTTGACCGGAAGCCCCTCGCCGAAGCGCAGTTCCTCGGCATATTCGAACATTATGATTCCGTTGCGCACAATGATGCCCACCAGGCTGATGAGGCCGAGCACCGCGGTGATGCTGAAGTCCAGGCCGAACGCCCAGAGCCCGAAGAACGCTCCGAAGAGGCAGAGGGAACTCAGCGCGAGGGTCGTCAGCGCGAGGGAAATCTTCCTGAAATGGAAGAGCAGGAAGAAGAAGAGAACCGCAACCGCGCAGATGAATGCGAGCGCAATCTCCGGGATGACAGTCTCGTTGACGGATGAAAGTCCGCCGAACTCGACCTTGACGCCTTCCGGCATCTGGAGCGTATCCACGAACTTCTGCACCTTCTCCATAGCCACAGGCTGGCTTTTGCCGAACTTCATGTCGGCGGAGATTATGATGACTTCATCGCCCGCGAGCCTGGTCTTCTGCGCCGGAGTCCAGCCCGGCTCGATGTCAGCTACCTGACGCAGAGGCACATAGAGCCCCGGGATGGAGGTCGCAACCTGCTGGTCGCCGATGACCTCGTAGCTCATTCCGTCCGATACGGACTGGCTGTAGAGCTTGATCGGGGTGGACTTGTCGCCCTCCCAGAGGGTGGCGATGGTCTGGCCGTTGAACGCCCCGGCGAGCGAGAGGGAAAGCATCGCTTTGTTGACTCCGAGCCTTGTGGATTCCTCCGGGTCGAGGGTGACTTCCACGCTGCTGCTGTAGCCGTCGGCCGTGCTGTTGACCCACTGGAGTTCGTCGTCGAGCGTGCGCATATAGTTGCGGATGGTGTCAGAGACCGACTTCATCTGCTCCCAGTCCTTGCCGCTGATGATTATTTCGACAGGCGTAACTGCCTGATAATCCATCTGCTTGACGCGGATGAGCGCGTCCGGGAAGTAGTGCTGGTATTTCTCCGTATATTCCGGAAGGATTTCGGTGGTCGCCTTGGATGAGGAGGTGTTGACTATCAGCTGGGCGATGTTAGGCGACGGCAGTGACGGGGAGTAGGTGGCCGTGAAGCGCGGCGCGCTGCTGCCGATGAATGCCGTCACGGATTTGACCCTCTTGTCGCGGAGCATCATCCTCTGCAGCGAGTCGGTCACCTCGCGGGTCTGCTCGAGCCCGGCATTGCTGTCGAGCGTTACCTCCATTGCGAAGAAGTCCCTGTCGGCCTTAGGCATCATCTGGATGGTGAGGCCCTTGAACATCAGGATGCCCAGCGCTACCGCCACGACGCCCGCGATGATGGTCATCTTAGGGAAACGGAAGCAGAAGTTCTGAGCCTTGTTGTAGGCTTTCTGCAGGGCGTTGAAGAACACGTTCTGCGCGCGGCTGATGATGTTGTCCCTGCCCGGGCGGGCGGTCTTGATGAAGCGGACCTCCAGCGACGGCACCACGAAGATGGCATACAGCAGCGAAGTCATCAGGGCAATTGTAATCACCCACGGGAAGAGTTTGATGAAGTCGCCGAGGTAGCCGGAGATGAGCCCGAGGGTAGGGAAGAACATCGCGCAGATCGCAGTCGTGGCCATTACCATAGGAGGAATGAGCTCGTGCGAACTGGCGACCGCAGCCTCCAGCCGGCCCTTGCCCCGTCCGAGGTGGTCCATATAGCCGTCCATCGTGATGATGGAGTCATCGACAATCATTCCCAGCACCACTATCAGCGCCGCCAGCGTGACGGTATTGAGTTCAATGCCGGTGAGATACATTATCGCTATGGCAACGGCGGTGCAGACCGGCACGCCGGAACTGGCAATCAGCGCGGAGCGCATCGGGAAGAGGAGCAGCATCACGAAGATGACCACCAGCATCGAGATGACGAGATCCCGGAGGAATGAGAATACCGAATTCCCCACCACCTTAGGCTGGTCGGTGATCTTGCTCAGCGTGACACTGTCCGGGAGCTCCTGCTCGAAGTCGGCGAGCACCTTGTTGACCTCATCTCCGAAGGCGACTATATTGTTGCTGGCGCGCATCTCGATGGAGAGGATGAGGGTCGCGCCGCCGTCGTTGTAGCTGACGCGGGAAGAAGCCTTGCCGACCCGCCTCTCGATGGTGGCTATGTCCTTGAGTCTGATGACATTGCCTGAAGGGTCGCTGAAGATTATCTTGTCCGCCACTTCCTGTTCGCTCTCCACGAGGGAGCTGATGTGGATAGGTGCGTTGGCGTAGTCGGTCTCGAAGGTGCCGCTCGGTACCTGCAGGGAGGAGGTCTGGTAGCCCAGGGTGAGTGAAGCAGGGCTGATGCCGTAGGCGGAGAGCTTCTCGAGGTCCACGCTGACCGCGATTTCCTCGCTTACGTCACCGTAGATTTTGAAGCTTCCGAGCTCCGGAATCTTGTGCAGCCTGTCCCCGAGCTCCTCGGCGTATTCGCGGAGTTCACCGTAGTCCTTGTCCGGCGACTCCATCGCTATAAGGGTGGAGGATACGGCGGAGAAGTCGTCCAGCACTATCACCGCCAGCACTCCCGGAGGGAGGGTGGACTTGGCCTCGTTGAGGCGGAGGCGGATCTTGGACCAGACTTCGTCTTTCTTCTTTATGGGTGTGGTGACATCCACATAGATGTAGCAGATGCCGTCCCTGGAGACTATCTTGAGGTTGTCCCTCTTGACCTCCTTCATCGCGAAGAGGATGTCTTCAAGCGGCTTGGCCACCTGTTCCTCGACCTGCTCGGACGATGCACCCGGATAGACCGCGGCGACGAGGCCCTGGGTCAGCTCGAAGGTCGGATATTCGTCCTTGTTGATGGCCCGTATGCCCCAGATGCCGAGCAGGATGAGCAGCGACAGTATGAGATAGACGATGTGCTTGTTGCGTATCGTCCACTCTATCACGGATTTGCGGTTCTGCTCCATTACTGTTCAATCTTGACTTCCATCCCGGAAGAAACTTTCTGGTAGCCGCGCACTATGACCAGGTCGCCGTCGTTGAGGCCCCCGGTGATGAGCACGCCCTTGCCGCTGAATCCGCCCACGGTGACCGTCTGCCTGCAGACCTTGCCGTCCCTGACGAGCCAGAGATAGCGGCCGTCGCTGCCGGTCTGGATGACGGATGCAGGGACCGTGGCCCCTGTCTCCCCGCTACCGCTCAGGCTGACTTTGCATACCATCCCGGGCATGAGGCCCTGCGGAATGTCGTAGAGAGCCGCGGTGCATTCGTAGCAGTGGGAGAGCGGGGAGGCGATTACGCCCCTGGACTCGATCCGGCCGGCTATGTCGCTGAGGCCCAGCGCGCTGATTTCTACGCTTATGCGCTTGCCCTCGGCGGCGCCGCCGATTTCATTTTCCGGTACTGAGAAGTGTATCTCAGGCCTGCTGACGTCCACGAGTCTCACTACCGGCCCGAGGACATCGACGCTGACACCCTCTTCGGCTATGACTTCGTCGATGACTCCGGCGAACGGTGCCTTTATCGTGCATTCTTCCACTGCCTTGGAAGCGGATTCGGCTGCGGCGCGGGCCTGCTTGAGCTTGGCCTCCACCTCCACCATCTTGACGTCGGCGATGCTCCCGCTATCGTGTACCTGCTGCGCCCTGCGGTAGCCGTCTTCGGCCTGGGCCAGGCTTGCCTGCGCCATGTCATAGGCGCTTTTGACGTTCTGGGATTCTACTTCGGCTATTGTCTGACCCTTGCTTACCCGCTCGCCCTTGCGGACTTTGAGCGAGGCGAGGGTGCCGGAGTGCCTGCTGGAGACGATGGCCGACTTGGACGGCTCCACCGTTCCTACGTAGCTGGCGCTGAGCTTGTTGTCGCTGAAGCTGACCTCCTGCACCTGCACGCTGACGGGTTCCCTTTTCTGGCTTTCGCCCTTTATTTCCGCGATGCGTTTGCAGGATGGGAGCAGCGCGAGGAATGCCGCGCAAATTATGATATAAGCTCTTTTCATCGGTCGTTGGATGTTGCTACACAGGTTATCTTGCTGTCGGTCAGGGTGTAATTCTTGCCGAGATAGCTGATTTCAGTCTCCGCTGCCGTGAGGTCCATAAGCACCATGTCGCTGAGCTTGGTGCCCTCGCCGCTGATGCTGAGCTTGAATTTGAGAAGCTCGGAGCTGAAGTACTTGTCGCTTGCGGGGATGACGAGTTTGCCGTCCTCGACGCTGGCTTCGAGAGTGGTGGCGTCGCCGCCCATCGCGTTGAGGGTTATCACCATTTTGCCTCCGTCCTTGTCGCGGGTGAGGATGTTCATCTGGCCGGACTCGGGAGTGAGGGTCAGGGTAAGTACCTGAGGCTCTGCGGTTTCTCCGGTGTCGCTGCCGGTGTCGCCGGTCTGGTCGCCTTCGGTCTGGCTGTCGGCGTCGCCGGTTCCGTCTTCTTCGGTTTCGATGATTTCGGTGAGGGTGATTTCACCGCTGAGCTTGTAGGAATAGTAGCCCTCGAAGAGCTCCGTGCCCTCCTTGGAGCAGGAGCAGAGTGCCGTGAGCGCGAGCAGGAGCGTCAGCGCCGGGGTGAAGAGTGTCTTTTTCATATTATTCATTGTTTTCGTTGCATTTTATAAGGTAATCAACCATTTCGCTGTAGGTTGTGCGGGAGGCGGCCTTGTCTTTGGTAACGGTGAACTGGACCTCTACGCCCTTGAGGAGCATCTCCAGCATATCGGCGAATGCGTCCGGGCTTATCCCGGAGTTGAGGATGCCGAGCTCGCGTCCGTAGGCGCAGAGTTCCCTGAAGTAGGACTTCTCCCAATTGTCGAATTCCGCCCGCGCCTCAAGGATGGATGTGCCGTAGCTGCTGCTGACGATGTTGTATTCGGCCGGGGCGAATCTCATGAAGAGAGGGGAGGAGGTGATGAGTTCCATCCGCTTCTTGAGGTAGTTGCGGAGGTTGACCGGGTTGTGGCTCTCGGGGAGTTTGCGCACCGGCTCCAGCTCGTCCATGAGTTTGCCGAATTCTGCCGTGAGGACGTTTCTGAATATGTCCGCCTTGCCGTTGAAGTAGTAATAGACGGAGGTTTTCGCCTTGTGGGCGAGCCGGGCTATGTCTTCGACTGTCGTCTTGTCATAGCCGTACTGGGCGAACGCTTCCGCGCCCGCGCTGAGGATTGCTTCTTTGACTTTGTCTGCCATTTTTCTTTGCCGTGCCTTGTTCGGTTTTGGCCGTGCCTTGCAGCGCCGAGCCTCGCCTTGCCGTGCCTTGCCTTGTCGTTGTCGAATTTTCGAACAATTCCGTATTTTCGTACAAATTTCGTGCCGACAAATTACGGCGCCGGGACGGCGCTTCGACTCTCTCAGCGACCGACCACGGTTGTCTGTCGAGGGACCGAAGCATCAAGGCGCGACTTACAGGGACTGGCCGGGGCATTTGGTCTCTCAGCACGTTCAGAACTGGTTTCGCCCGGCCAGTCCCCCTTCGTGAGGTGGGGGTGGCCGTAGCAATCATCATTCTATGTGCCTCAGTATCACTATCGCCCGGCCAGTCCCTGCAGAAATGAAATCTTGAGGACTCGGAGAGAGGCTCTGACAACCCATGTCTGTGAATGGAAGTGACAGTTTTACGAATTCTTCAGATGCACATCCATCTGGGGGAACGGGAAGTTGATGCCGGCTTTCGGGAGCTCTGTATAGACTGTCTTGTTGTAGTCGTAGAGCACGTCCCAATAGTCGGCGGTCCTGACCCAGGCCTTGATGGTGAATACCACCGCGCTGTCGCCGAGCTGCGTGATGACCGCGCTCGGGTCGGCCGCTCCCTTGACCGAGCTGTCGATTACCCTCGGGTCGGCCTTGACGAGCTCCAGCAGCTTGCTGCAGCAGAGCTCCGCATCGGTGCCGTATTCCACCCCGATGTTCCACTCGACCCTGCGCACAGGGTTGCGGGAGAAGTTGTTGATATTGCCGTTGATGAGGGTGCCGTTGGGGATGATGATGGTGCGGTTGTCGGTGGTCGTGAGGGTGGTGCTGGTGATGGAGACCGTCGTTACGGTGCCGGAGTAGCCCTGCGCCTCGATGAAGTCACCTGCCTTGAACGGCTTGAACGCCAGTATCATGATGCCGCCGGCAAAGTTCTGCACCGTGCCGCTCATCGCCATGCCGATGGCCATGCCTCCTGCCGCCAGCAGCGCCGCGAACGAGGTGGTGTTGACGCCCAGAGTGCCGATGACTGCCGTAATCAGCAGTATCGTGAGGGTGATGGTCGTGATGCTTATGACGAAGGATGACAGCACCTTATCGGTGTTCTTGCGGGCGAATACCTTGGTCAGCGACTTTTTGATTCTGCCGATGAGCCACGCTCCCAGCATATAGACCAGGATGGCCAATATGAGTTTGATGCCGAACTCGATGGCGTCCTGTCCCAGATTCTGGAGGGTAGTGCTCGGGTCTTTGGCGAGGTTTTCGGCAAACTGTTCGATGGTAACCTTGGCGGAGTCGGCGCGCTCGGCAATCTCCTCCGGGGTCGGCCCGTTCATCTGAAGTAAATTGAAAAGCATCATTGTCGGAATTTGGATTGCGAAGATACGAATTTTTAATTATATTTGTCTCCCTGCGTGCACGGTGCGCGCGGGATTAATTGTTGCTTACAACTATGAAAATGAGAGATTTGTGCGAGAGCGAAAGGCCTCGCGAGAAAATGATGGCCCGCGGGGCGTCCAGCCTCAGCAACGGCGAACTTCTGTCTGTACTTCTGCGCAACGGCAACAGCCGCGAAAGCGCGCTGGAGCTTTCCCAAAGACTGCTTGCGATGGCCGACGGGCGTCTGAGCGAACTTTTCAACTTCCCTGCCGAAAAGATGTGTTCCGTGCCCGGGATAGGCTTTGCCAAGGCCTCCTCGGTGCTCGCGGCGTTCGAGCTGGGCAAGCGCTTCCTCTCCGAGGGCTCGTCCGTCGAGAAGAAGCCGCTGGTCACGGCGCGGATGGTTTTCGATGTCATGCTGCCCCTGCTCAAGGGCCTCAAGCACGAGGAATGCTGGATTCTGCTGCTCAACGACAGCAGTTACCTGACTTCGAAGCAGAGGGTGACGAGCGGCGGAGGGCGCGCGACTGTAATCGACGTGCGGCAGGTGGTGCGGCTGGCCCTGGACCGCAGCGCATCTGGCATCATTCTGGTCCACAACCACCCCAGCGGCAATCCTCATCCCAGCGCCGCCGACATCAAGCAGACCGATGCCCTCCACAAGGCCGCCGAAGCCTGCGCCCTCGACCTCCTCGACCATGTAGTCATCTGCGACGACTGCTTCTTCTCCTTCTCCGAGGAGCGGATGTACAGCGCAAAACAATAGATGAATTTCTAAGGAAATTGGGCTCAAATAGTTAATTATGAAACAAATAGCAGCTTTGGGCCTATGCCCACGGGACCAAGCCGCGCAAGCGTCAGGAGGACCGCATCCGCGCCGGACTCTACAATATTTCCAAAGACCTTGATGCGATTTTCGCATAACGGAATTTTCTGTGGACTGTACTTTCAACTTTGGCACAGTGTATGCTATAAGAAGGGACAGCAAGTACCGTTTTGATTAAACATTAATAGAATACTCATTATTGGTGTGCCGCTGCCTGGGAAGGTGGCGGCACTTCGTTTATTGGGGTAACCCCAAACCCCGCGAGTCGCTGCGCGTCTCGCATCGCTTCTCCTCGACAGCAATCCGAGACCGCCCACCCGGATACGGTCGCTGAGCTCTGTCGAAGCGCCGGGCCCGTCGCTTTCGACCCAATTCGGAAATAATTCAACCTCTTTGAGCTTTCATCGCCATACCTTAGCACCGCTGTTCCGGAAGCTCCGGACGGCCAAGGATAAACTCATAATTAATGACGATGAACAGATCTCTAATGAATTTCACTCTCGCCCTGACCCTGCTCGCGGCGGCACTGTCCGCCTGCAGCGGCAAACTCAATAACGGCGGCGACACCTCCGTCAAACTCGACCTCGTGGCAATCTCCGAAAAATCCCTCTCCGTCAATGTGGGGATAGAAAGCGCGGAGACCGTCAACTTCGCCTATGTCCAGTGCACCGGCGCCGAGCAGAGTTTCAACGAGATGATTGAAGGTGACCCTCTGGGCACTCACACCGTGACTTTCAGCGGCCTTACCCGCGGCGAGACCTACCTTATAACGGCTTACGCAGACGTGGTCGGCAGGGACAGCGCAGTGAGCAGCGAAGCCATCTCCGCCAGGACCGGCAAGGCCGTGGAAGTGGAGCTTCTCGGCCGCGAGGGCACGCAAATCCAGGTGAAACTCTGCATCAACATCCCCGGAGAGGCCCAGATGAAGGGCATCACCTACAAGAAGAAATCCTCCCATGACGACCCGACCTATGTGCTTATGGAAGGGGAGGACATGACCTGCACAATAAATGACGCTGACAAGTACTCGACCTATTCCGTACAGGGATTCGCCGATCTGGGCGGGGGCTACCTCTGGAGTGACGAGCTCACCGTCTCCGCCCCGGCTCCCGATATGAGCGGCGACTACAAGCTGGTATTCTCGGCCGAATTCAACGAGGACGGCGAGGACCTCAGCAAGGTCTGGACCTACGAGGAAGGCTCCAAAATCCGCAACAACGAGGACCAGTTCTACTCCAGGAGCGCCGAGAACTC
Source organism: bacterium (assembly GCA_963588685.1). Lineage (GTDB taxonomy): Bacteria > Bacteroidota > Bacteroidia > Bacteroidales > UBA932 > Cryptobacteroides. The sequence continues at coordinate 23,723 of CAVAID010000013.1, read as the reverse complement.
CTTTACCAAGGACGGCTGCCTGCACATCGTGGCGCGCCGCAACCACCTCGGAAGCGACGGCAAGACCCACAGCTACACCTCAGCCTCCCTCACCACCCGCAAATCGTTCGTCTATTGCTACGGACGCGTGGAAGTCAGGGCCAAGATCCCTACCGGCGGCGGCATGTGGCCTGCCATCTGGCAGGTGGGCAACACCTGGTCATGGCCGCAGAACGGCGAGCTCGACATAATGGAATACTACCGCGAGAAAATCCTTGCCAATGTGGCCTTCGGCGGCACCCAGAGCTATTCTCCGACCTGGCGCTCCTCCAGCCACCCGATGTCCAAGTTCGAAAGCAAGAACCCGAACTGGAGGCAGGAATTCCACATCTGGCTGCTCGAGTGGGACTATGACTGGGTGAGAATCTACCTCGACGGCGACCTGCTCAACGAAGTTTCCGTGGCGGAGACCTTCAACAAGGGCGTGGGCGGCAACTATGAGAACCCTTACCGCTACAGCACCGACGGCTTCGGGCACTACCTCTGGCTCAATCTCGCCATCGGCGGCAACAACGGCGGCACCATCGACAACAGCCTCTTCCCGGCGGAATACCTCATCGACTATGTGAGGGTGTACCAGAAGGACAGACTCCCTGCAGACAATTAACATCAACAATCATAACCATTTAACTAATACGCAATTATGAAAAAGTATGCAATTATTCCGGCTGCCTGCCTGGTGGCAGCGGCCTCGCTTACCCTCTTCTCTTCCTGCCAGAAGGACAACTCCAACGGCGGCACCGACGAAGGCGGAAAAGGGGAAGTAAAGGAACTCACTCTGACCAAGAGCTCAGTCGAGGTCAAGGCGGGCGAAACCGAAACCGTGGAAATCACCTCCGGCAACGGCGGCTACAGCCTCGCGGTGGCCGACGAAGGCCTGCTCAACGCAACGGTCAATGACAACATCATCTCCATCGAGGGCATCAAGGCCGGTGCGACTATGGTAACCGTGCGCGACGCTGCAGGCAAGGCCAAACCGCTGCAGGTCAAGGTCACCAAGTCCGGCAAGAACGCCATCCCTACCGACGTCACCTACGACATCGAGGTCTTCAGCAGCGAGGAGGGATACTCCTACAACTCAGGCGGATGGCACCAGTGGGACCCGACCCTCACCTCCAAGGTCACCGGCACCAACATCGCTTCCGTGCTTGACATCAACAACAACGCCGACAACGCGAAGGGCTACAACAACGACGCCGTCAAGGAGTACATCTCCACCTTCAACCCTGACGAGGACGTGATCTTCCTCGGAGGCTACATCGCCGACGGCAAGACTGCCGATACCGGATATACCTCTGTGGCAGTGCAGGTTACCAACAATGACGACTCCGCGCACGCGGGCTGCAAGGTAGTGACCGTGCTCGCTTCCGCAATCTCCGGAGCCCTCGGCTGGGAAGACGGAAAGTACTATTCACGTCCGGGAACCGCCTGGTATGACCCTTCAGACGGCAGCATCACCCTCAAAGACTGCGAGGGCGGACTCTACTGGGGCAACAGCCTTACCTGGAAGTTCAAGCTCAACCGCAAATACACCCCTTCAAAATAGTCAATCCTAACTTGCCGAAAAATATGAAACTTAACGGAAAAATTCTGATGCTTCTGCTCGGGGCCGCCGTCATCGCGGCCTCCTGCAAGAAGGAAGATCCGAAGCCTGCCGCCGAGCCCGAAGAGTACAGCTACACCTTCGGCGTAAGTGCAGAGAGCATGGCGAAGGCCCTCGCCGCAGGCGACAAGATCGGAGTCTATATCCCTTCTCAGGACAAGACCGTCCAGGCGGAAGTCGCCGTCAAGGACCCTGTCAAGAGCATTACCCTCAAGCTCTCCGAGGAGCTCGGGAAGACCGATGAGGTCTGCGCTTTCTATCCGGCTTCCGCCCAGGTGTCCAAGGGCGTGGCCTCGCTCGAAATCCCTGCCGCACAGAACGGCGCTGACTTCTCAGCCATGCCTTGCGTGGCCGCTCCTGCGGCATCCGGCGCGGGCATCAAGCTCCTCGCGCTCGGCTCAGCCATCGACTTCAGCATCATCTCCGAGAAGGCCGGGAGCGAAGTGCTCAAGAGCGTGTCATTCGAGTCCGAGACCCCGCTCGCGGGTAAGTTCTCCATTGACCTTCAGGTCGTTGACGCTTCGCTTGAGACCACTTTCGCCATCAGGGGCATCGACGGCAAGAGCGCCAAGGTCGAGCTCGCTGAGGGCATCACCCTCGGCGCAACCGCTGCCGATGTCTATATGATCGTCGCTCCGGGCAGCTACAAGGGTACCGTGACCCTCACCACCGACAAGGGCTCCTACGAGTTCCCTGTGGAGGAGGCGGTCAAGGCTGAGCGCAACGCCGCAGCGAAGCTCGAGTTCAAGCTCAGCGACCCTGTGACATCCGTCGCGCTCGACACCGAGGTGCTCTACAATGTCCTCGACAAGGACGGCAACATCCTCAAGGAGAGGACCTGCACAGTCTCCAAGGACGACTTCGACAACGGCAGGAACCACGCCGCCACCTTCACCGACGGCACCATCAAGAGTTACTTCGCCCTCGTGGACGACCCTAACGTCTTCCTCCTCTACGGCTACGTGGAGAAGAACAAGTACGAGTACGGCTACACCTCCATCGCCGCCCGTATCCTCAATGAGGACGACTCCGAGCACGCCGGCTGCAAGGTGGTGGAGATACTCTCATCCTGCATCTCCGCCGACCTCGAGTGGGACGGCTACACCCAGACTCCGGGCAAGGGCTGGTACAACCCTGAGGACGGCTCGGTGACCATTGAGAACTGCGCCGGTCACCTCGGCTGGGGCTACGACTTCAACTGGAACCGTACCTATATGCCGGCCACCGACATCGCCCTCTCCACCAACACCGTATCCATGCAGGTTGGCCAGAGCAAGAATGTCACGGTTGAATACAGCAACGGCGACTGCACCGTCACGCCTGCCGACGCCTCCATCGCCACGGCATCCTACAAGGACAAGATCATCACCATCAACGGCATAGCCGAAGGCAGCACCACCGTTGCGGTGAGCGACACCAAGGGCAAGAAGGCCGAGATTGCCGTCACCGTGAAGCCTGTCAAGGAGGGCATCGCCACCGACGTGACCTACAGCATCACCTTCTTCAGCGACGACACCCACCACTCCACCAGCTACACCCCGACCTGCGAGGAGAACGAAGTCAAGGGCGTATATATCTGCACCCGAGAGGAATATGAGGCCAAGACAGCGGCTTCCGTATTCTACAACGGAACTGACCCTTGGGTGCTCAAGAACTACTTTGACAAATACACCGATGACTCCATCCTCGCTATCGGAGGCTATGTGGACAGCAAGAAGGTGGCCAACTACTTCTACCTTGCAATCACGATGCAGCTTACCTCCGAGGAAGTTACCGAGGGCGAGTTCGCCGGCTGCAAGAAGATAGACATCCTCCACTCGGTGCCTTGCGCATCCGAGGCGAGCGGCCTCAGCTGGTACAAGAGCAACGGCTACGAGAGCCAGACCGGCACGGGCTACTACAACCCTAAGGACGGCTCCATCACCATCGTGGACCTCAAGGGCAAGAAGGGTGGCAAGGAGTTCAATGTACACCGCAGGTATTCACCTGAGAACTAGTAAAACTTCTCATATATGGCAAGTGGGGCCGAGAGGATTATCCTCCCGGCCCCTTTTGGGGTCCCAAATTTTGAGGAACCCTTCTATCATACCTGGCCTACTGAAAGCGGCAAGCATTCCTACGAGATAGATTTTCTGCTTTCCAAAGGTTCCAAGATTGTCCCGATAGAAGTAAAGTCATCATCCTACAGGACTCATGTATCCTTGAATGTCTTTTGCGAAAAGTTCTCATCGAGAGTGGCAAATGACAGATACCTCATCTATACAAAGGACTACACGAAAGAGGGGAACATTACCTACCTTCCGGCGTATCTGACTTTCCTATTGTAAGAAACGCGCCGCAGGGCATTTCGACAAGCTCAATAACCGCCGGTCCCCGAGTATTCTCCCGGGGAGACGCCGAACTTCTTCTTGAAGAGGGTGGAGAAATACTTGGGGTCATTGAAGCCCACCTCGTATGCAAGGTCGGATACCCTGATTTTGCCCTGGCTCTTGCCGATGAGGGCGGCGGCGGTGCGCAGGCGGATGTCGTTGACGAAGGACGATGGGGTCATCCCGGTAAGGCTCTTCATCTTCTCGGCCATCGTGGAGCGCGACATGTTCATCGCTTCCGTGAACTCGGTGAGGCTGAAGTCGAAGTCGCCGATGTGCGCGTTGACATAGTCCACGGCCTTCCGGAGGAACTTCTCGTCCATGGAAGTGTAGTGGAGTTCGCCCGGAGTGAAGACTATCTGCCTGCGGTAGTCCGCCCCCGTGCGCTCGATGCGGCGCAGCTGCCCCGCTATCACGGCGTCCAGCACCTTGAGGTCGAAGGGCTTGGTCAGGTAGGCGTCCGCCCCCACCTCGTAGCCCGCTATCTTGTCGGCCGAGGTCTGCTTGGCGGTGAGCAGGATGACCGGGATGTGGCACCACTCGAAAGTCTTCTTTATCGTGGCGCAGAAGTCGTATCCGTTCATCCCCGGCATCATTATGTCGGAGAGGATTATGTTGAATCCGCCTTCCTTCTTCTTGAGCAGCGGGAGAGCCTCGTCCGCCGTGAGGGCGGTGGTGACGGAATAGTTCCGCTCCAGATGCTCCCGGATTAGTTGCAGGAGGTCATAATTGTCCTCCACGACCAGCACGGAAGGCTTCTCCGGGGATGCTTCGGAAGCTGCCGGGGCTTCCGCCGTAACGGCGTCGGTCTGCTCCTGCGGCGCGGCCTCGCTGCTGAAGTCCTCCCTCTCGGCGAGAGTGTAGGCGTCCCTGCTCAGCGGCAGCAGCACCGTGAAAACGGTGCCCTCGCCCTTGCGGCTGTCAACGGAAATAGTGCCGTGGTGCAGGTCCACGAGATTCTTGACCAGCGAGAGCCCGATGCCCGTGCCGATGGTATTGTGCTTGCGGTAGTCGCCGTCGTAGAACCTCTGGAAGAGGTGCTCCAGCTGCTCCGGGCTCATCCCCTCGCCGTCGTCGCTCACCTTGAGGATGAGGTTGCGCCCGGAGATGTCCTTATCGATGCTCACATCCACCTTGCCGCCTTCACGGCCGTATTTGGCGGCGTTGGAGAGCAGGTTGTAGAGTATCTTGTCGAGCTTGTCGGAGTCGAAATATCCGGTGATCGGGGTCTTGGAGGCCGGGCTGAAACTGAAGCTGATATGGCGCTTCTCGGCCAGCGGGCGGAAGGCCTCCACGCAGCTGCCTACGAAGGCGCTGACATCCCCCTGCATCACCTTGAGCTTGAGGTTGCCGGACTCCGCCTTGCGGAACTCGAGTATCTGCTGGATGAGCCTCATCAGCCGCATCGCATTGTCGGTGATGAAGTTGTACTGCTTCTTTGACGGGTCTTCCTCCCGCAGCTCCTCCACTGCGGCGATGATGATGGTGAGAGGGGTCATCAGCTCGTGGGTGATGTTGGTGAAGAACTGCAGCTTGGTGTGGTTGAGCTCCTCGGACTTCTTGCGGTTGATCTCGGCGAGCTCGAGCCGCTTCTGCATCTGCATCCTGTTGAGGCTGAGCTTGAGGAAGAAGAATATTATGGCGAGCGCGGTGCCCACATACAGGCACCACGCCCACCAGGTGGCCCACGGGGCCGGTTTTACGCTCACGGCAATATCGGCCGGCCGCGTCCAGCCGCTGTCGGTCCCCGCCGCCCTGACGAGGAAGTGGTAGGTGCCTGGGCGGAGGTTGTTGTAGTAGGCCGTCCTGTGCCGTGCGTCAGCCGTTACCCAGTCGGGGTCGTAGCCGTCCAGCTTGTAGGAATATATCGCCGATTCGGCATTGCGGAAGTCGAGCAGCGAGAATTCTATCGTGAAGTTGTTCTGGTTGTGCTTGAGCCTGAATTCTTTAGACCTGTCTATGGCAGACGGGGTGATGTCGCTGCGCACTTTTACCGGCAGCTCGCGGATTGAGCGGTCGAATACCTTGAAGTCCGTGACCGTGACTTCCGCCCCTCCGCCCTCGGTCGGGATGTCCATCAGCGGGATGTACTGCAGCCCGTGCCCCGAGCCGAGGATTACCGTGCCGTCGCTCCTGGTCACTGCCGTGTGGCGCGGGAAGCACCAGTCCAGCAGGCCGTCCCGTTCGGAGTAGATGTGCACCTCCCCGCACGCCCCGTCCTTGTCGGGGCGGGTAATCATCAGGCCCCTGTTGGTGGCGAGCAGGAGGCTGCCGCGCCTGTCTTCCCATATATTTGTCACGACCGTGCCGCTGGAGAGGAAGGGGTCGTCTTCCCTGACCTGGGAGAATGCCGTCCCGTCGCCCCTGAGCAGCAGGAGTCCGTTCTGGGTGCCGGCCCAGATTCGGGAAGAACTGTCCACGAAGAGGCAGAGCGCGCCATCGGTAAGCGGGGTGGCGATGCGGTCTATGGCCCAGCCGTCCGTTCCCGGCTTGAGACGGTAAACTCCGTTGCTCGCCGTTGCGACCCAGAGCCTGCCGCGGGCGTCTTCGGCGATGTCATAGACCTCGTAGCCTCTCGTCCCGCTCTGTCCCGGGGCGAGCAGGCCTCCGAGCGGGATGAATTCCCCGTCACGGAGCATCCCGAGGCCCTTGCGCGTGCCGATCCATACGCTGCCGTCAGAGCTCCTGAAGAATCGGGTTATGAACGGGTCGCTGAAGCCCTTGATGTCCAGAAATACGGGCATTCCGTTTCCGTGCGTACGAAAGATGCCGCGCTCGGTGCCGATGAGGGCTTCGCCTCCCGGGAGTTCCAGGAAATCCTGGATGGCGTCGAGTTCGCAGTGGCTGTAGCGCCCGGTGGAAGGGTCATAGCTGAAGAAGCCGTGGCCCGCGATGCTGAGCCTGAGCGCCCCGTCAGGGGCAAGCGAGAGGGCCCTCACGGAACTGGTGCCGTAGCGCCGCCTTATCCCGTCGAGCGGGTCGCTCCCGATGGCTTTCGGTCTTGTGGAGGTGTAGAAAACGCCTCCTCCGCGGGAGCCGAGCCACATCGTGTTGTCCTTGGTGGAGATGATGGAGTTGATCTCGTTGAAGGGCAGACTGCCGTCGGTGGGCGAGAAGTTGCTGAACTTCGCCTGCGGGTTGGAGAAGTCGCTGCGGCTCAGTACGCTGACTCCGCTGCGCGAGCCTATCCAGAGATTGCCGTCGGCGGGGTTCTGCGCGAGGGTGTAGATTATGTCATCGAGTATAGAACTGCGGTCGGAAGAGGATGCTCTCCAGCACATTAGCTCCGGCTCGGCGTCGCTGTATGGGTTGAGCAGCTTCACGAGCCCCGAGCCCCAGGTGCCTATCCAGAGATTCTTGTCGGAGTCGATGAGCAGAGTGTGGGAGGAGTGGATTTCCGGAGTCCGCAGGTAGTAGCGGGACTTGCGCGCCTTGATGTCGTAGCGGATGAGCCCGTCGTCCCAGGTGCCTATCCAGAGGTAGCCGGCGTCGTCGAGGGCCAGCGCCTTCATGTCCGTCGGGAGGATGCCCCAGGTCCCGTCGGTGCAGTATTCGAAGCCGCGCCCAGGCTCGGTCTGCACGAAGAGGCCCATGTTCGTGGCCACCCATACCTTGCCGTCGGGGGTTGGCAGGATGGCCTCTATATGGCTGTTGCTCAGGATGTCCCCCTCCGCCTTGGAGACCGTTCCGCTGGACTTGTCGAGCGCGAAGAGGCCGTCATTGGTGCCGATCCAGAGGGTGTGGGAGGCGTCCTCGCGGACCATATTGACCGAGGAGGAGAGCAGCTGCCGCCCGGTGGACTTGTCCATCTTGATGGAGAGGAAGTCGTAGCCGTCGTAGCGGAGCAGGCCGCCGTAGGTCGAAATCCAGAGATAGCCGTCCGAATCCTGGTAGAGCTTGCGCACTTCCACGGACGGAAGCGGGGTGATGGAGGATATGTTATGAAACGACAATTGCTGCGCAGGGAGAGACCCCGCGCAGCAAAACACTGCCAATATGATAGAACAATACCTGTGTATGTGCATCAATCAGAAGAATTTTTCACAATGATAGAAAATTTCCGGGAATTTTACTTCAGCGGGGCCGTGTCGGCATCCTTGCTCCAGTACGGGTTCTGGTAGAGCGGGGATGAGTCCTTGTCGTGCCCGTCGCTGCTGGTGAGGAGGAACTCCTTGGCGTTGATCGGGCTCAGGTAGTAGGCCATCTTCCAGCTCAGGCCGCTGTAGCCCTGCTGCTTGGCGGTCAACTGGTAAGGCCTGAGCCATTCGCTCGCGGACTTGGGGGAGACATTGCTCGTGGAGGAGCCGTCGCTCTTGAGGACTATGCCCGCATCGGAGTAGATCTTCTGCATCTCGGCCGCCCAGATGTGCACTCCCTCGGGGTTGTACGGGGCGGTGACGAGCTGGTCGAGGGACCTCCAGCGTATGAGGTCGTCCCAGCGCATGCCCTCGGAGCTGAATTCGTTGCGCCTTTCCCGGCGGATGTTGTAGCGCATCGCGTCCACGAGCTTGCCGCCGCTGTAGGCTCCCCAGTCGCCCTTGGCCTCGCGGGACATGTCGGTCGCAGCGACCGTGGCGGCGAAGTCCTCGCTCACGCAGGCTCTCCTGCGCAGGGCGCGCCAGTATTCGGAAGCCTTGGCGTCGAGGGCGCCGTTCTTTTCATAGCAGGCCTCGATGTAGTTGAGCAGAGCCTCCGCGGAGCGGAAGGTGATGCAGCCGGTGGTGCTGGAGCGCTGCCCGGCCTGCTTCTGGTAGAGGGAGTTGCCCTTGCGGGTGGAGTAGCCGGTACAGTAGGTGACCGTGGCTCCGGTGAACTGCGGCACGGGCTCGATTTCTATCGCCTGGTTGGCCTCGTCGGTAGGGTAGATGTAGTTCTTCTGCCCCGGCTGCTTGAGGAAGCAGCTCAGGCGGGAGTCCCTGTCGGTGCGCACATTCTCGAAGGTATTGTCGCCCCTGTAGAGCGGGCTGGCATAGATAGGGAGGCCGTCCTTGCAGAGGTAGCTGTCCACGAGGCCGCGGGTGAGGCCGGTGCCGTTGCCTCCCCTCTGGGCGAACATTACCACGCTGTGGCCCACGAGGTTGCTGGCGTAAGGGCACCAGAGGATTACCTCGGGGTTGTCGAGCAGGCTCTCCGTGCCGAACATGTCCATATAAGGGTTGGCCTCTTCGGCCTGGCTCTGCTGCACGAGGCCGGTGTTGTCGGTGAGGGAGGTGTGCTCCGCCACCTGGGCTGCGGCGTCCATAGCCTGGGTGAAGAACCACTCGGCTTCCGCTGCGAGCGAACCTGCAGGGTAGCTGTAGGAGCTTCCGCCCGGCCAGTCAGGGCCGCCCGGCACGAAGGCCGTGCCGTCGAAGTTCTTGAGCCAGGAGCCCTCGAAGAGGGCCACGCGGGACTTGAGCAGCAGGGCCGCGTCCTGCCCGATGCGGGTGTTGGCCATCTTGCTCGTGCCCATCAGCTCCAGGGCCTTGTCGAGGTCGGAGAGGATGAAGCGTGCCACTTCGTTGCGCGGCTTGCGGACGCTTGCGGCGATGAGCTCTTCCTTGCGGTCAGGGAGAGGTTCGGTCACGATAGGGTAGTCGCCGAACGACTTGAGCAGCGAGAAGTAGCCGTAGGCCCTGAGGAAGTAGGCCTCGCCTATGTAGCGGTCGATATTGGACTTGTCGCCGGAGATTTCGCCCGCTTCGTAGCGCTCCTTTATCTGGTCCAGGAACCAGTTGATTTTATAGACATTGCTGAAGCTGTAGCCGCCGCCGGTCTGGGGCACGAGCCAGAGTCCGAGGTATTTGTCGCCCGGCCCGGAGGCGCTGATCACATCGTCCGTGGTGGCGTCGGTCTGGAAGCGCCCGAAGTCATAGCCGTCGATGGATGACCATCCGCCGTGGCTAGGCAGGAAGTCGGTGTAGCGCCCGTCCACGAAGGCGAGCACCGCCGATTCGTTGGTGAAATACTGGTCCGGGGTTACGGATGAGAGCGGCTGTTTGTCAAGCCATCCGTTGCAGGAGCAGAGCAGCAGCGCCGCTGCGGCCAGGAATGTATATGCGTGTTTCATATTGTATTGTAGATTAGAATGTTATGCTTACACCGCAGGAGAGCTGGGTGGAGAGAGGGTAGGCGTTGCCGTTGTTGTAGGTGCGCCAGTCCTTCTCGCTGTTGCTGTTGCCTCCGTCGATGGTCTCCGGGTCGAACATCTTAGCCAGAGAGGTCCCGGTCCAGATGTTCTCGGCTGAGAAGTATGCCCTCATCTTCTCGATTTTGAGAGGTTTGGTCCATTTCTCCGGGAGGGTGTAGCCGATCTGGAGGTTCTTGAGGCGGATGTAGGCCGCGTTCTGCAGGTAGCGGGTCTGCACCTGGTGGTTGCGCCCGCTGCTGCCGTTGCCCTCGCCTCCGCGGTCGAATGACGGTCTCGGGTAGTATGCGTCGCGGTTAACCTCCATCACTCCGTCCTGCACGAGCTTGGAGTTCTCATCGCGGTAGAAGTCGAGGTGCTGGACGAGCGCCGCGGACCATTCCGGCTCGGTGTTGGCGCCCCAGAAATAGGAGCTGCTCTGCCAGTAGTCCCTCTTCATCACGCCCTGGAAGAAGAGCCTGAGGTCCACGCCCTTCCAGGCGAAGTTGAGGTCGAGTCCGAAGTGGAAGCGCGGGGTGCTGTTGCCGATGACCTTGAGGTCGCCGTGGTTGTCTATGGTGCTGTCGCCCGTGGAGATGCGTCCGTCGCCGTTGAGGTCGCGGTACATTATGTCACCAGCGCCCCAGCCGCTGCCGAGCGCCGACTGGCCCTGGCGGAGCTCGCTAGGGTAGTGCCCGTAACAGTTGAGGTAGTTCTCGTCGAGCTGGTCGAGCCAGGCGTCCATTTCCTCCTGGCTCTGGGCGATGCCCACTGTCTCGTAGCCCCAGATTTCGCCAATCTTGCGGCCCGGCACATACTGGCGGATGGAGCCCGTGGTGTTGCTCGGGTAGCGGGTGACGATGGTCTGGGCGTCGGAGAGGAGGAACTTGGCGCTGTAGTAGAGCCCGCCGGCTAGCTGGTCCTTCCAGGAGATTTCAAACTCCCAGCCGTAGGTCTTGAGGTCGGTGTTGTTGGTCTTGGGGGTGGTGTAGCCGAGGATGGACGGGAGCTCGAGGGAGGCGCCCATCATATCGACGGTGTAGCGGGTGTAGTAGTCGAACGAGCCGCTGAGGCGGCTGTCAAACAGACCGAAATCGGTACCCACATTCCAGCTGCGCACCTTTTCCCAGGTGAGCTCGGTGGTGATGGCCGCCGGCACGCCGATGGTAGTTGTCTTGGCTCCGTTCTGCAGCCACGCTCCGCTGTTGGTGGACGGGGAGAATGTCCGGTAGGTAGGATACCAGCCGTTGGTGTTCTGGTTGCCGAGGCTGCCGTAGGAGGCCCTGAGTTTCCAGGTATCGACTATTCTCTGATATGGCTCCCAGAACGGCTCGCGGGCTATGTTCCAGCCGGCAGAGAACGAAGGGTAGAGGTTCCATCGGAGGTCGCCGCGGTAGCGGCTGGTGCCGTCGTAGCGGAGGTTGCCCTCGAAGAGGTAGCGGCCCTTGTAGTCGTAGTTGACCCTGCCGAAGAATCCGGCGGTGGACCAGGAGTTGCGGTAGCCGTAAGGGCTGAGGTCCTTCTTGACCCAGGACTGCGAAGCGCTGTCCCAGACGAGTCCGGTGGTGAGGCTGATCTCCGGAAGTGACTCTGCCACAAGGCCGTAGGCCGTGACTCCGTACTGCTTCTGCATCAGGTCTTCCACCTGCGCGCCCGCCATCAGGGCGAAGTTGTGCGCGTCGTCGATGGAGAAGCTGTAGCTGGTGCGGAGGTTGCTGTTGAAGAAGTTCTCGCTGTAGCGCGCCTCGCTCACGGAGGTGGTGGCCTTGTCCATGCCTATAGGCTCGCCGTAGATGTCGCAGTTGTAGGTGGCGAGGTTGCTCTGCTTGGTGTCGCGGGAGATTATCTTGTAGTTGACTTCAAGCGTCGTTACCCAGTTCTTAATCGGCTCGAAGGCCACGGAAAGCTGCTGGTAGATGTTGTCGGTCACCTTGTCGTAGGTGCCTCCCTGGAGGAAGTCGCGGCCCGGCCATACATTGGAGTAGAGCTTGCCGTTGTTGTCGTAGAGAGGCAGGTTAGGCCAGTTCTGGCGGGCCAGGTTTTCGTAGAGTCCGTCGTTCATCGCCGACGGTTTGGTGTAGTCCTCGCGGATGAAGCGCACCGAGTAGCCGAGCTTGAGGTGGTCGGTCAGCCTGGCGTTAATCTTGCCGGTGGCGCTGTAGCGGCCCATATCCTCGCGGCCGAGGTTGAGCAGACCCTCCTGGAGCATGTAGTTGAGGGAGGTGTAGAAGGTGATCCTGTCGTTGCCGCCGCTCGCGCTGAGGTTGTGCTCCTGCGAGAAGTTCCAGTCCTTGAAGAAGACGTCGTACCAGTCGGTGTTGGCGTTGGCGGTGTGGAAGGTGTCCTGCCACTGGGTGCCGCTCTCCGGCATAGGGAAGACGGTCGTGATCTCGCCCCTCTGGTAGGCGAGGATGCGCGCGATGGTGTCGTCGGTAAAGACGGTCTCCGTCATGTTGTTGGAGGTGTTGCGCTTGGCCTCGTTGTAGTAGTTCGCGAACATATATGAGTCCATCTGCTGCATCTTCACCACCGGCGTGCCCCAGCGGAAGTTGTTGTTGTAGTTGATCTGCATCTTGCCCTCCTTGCCGCTCTTGGTGGTGACGAGGATGACGCCGAACGGCGCGCGGCTTCCGTAGATGCTGGCCGCCGCCGCGTCCTTGAGCACGGAGACGCTCTCGATGTCCTGCGGGTTGAGGGAGTTGAGGTCGCCCTCCATTCCGTCGATGAGCACGAGCGGGTTGCCGGAGGTGCCCTCGCCGATGGTGGCCGTGCCTCGGATGTTCATCGTCGGGGTCTTCTCCATCGAGCCGCTTCGGGAGGTAATTTCAAGACCGCTCACAAGGCCCTGCAGGGCTGATGCGGCATTGGATACCGGGCGGGATTCGAGAGCCTCGGAGTCGGTGACTCCGACCGCTCCGGTAAGGTTGATTTTCTTCTGTACACCGTAGCCCACGACCACCACTTCGTCGAGGGTCTCGACATCGTCTTCGAGGATGATGTCAACCCTGCTGCGGCCTGAGACCGGCACTTCGGCCGTCTTGTAGCCTATGGCCGTGACCACGAGGATGTCGTCGGGGGATGCGTTGATGCTGTAGTTGCCTTCAAGGTCGGTGACTTCGCCCCTCGATGTGCCCTTGATCTGCACAGGGGTGGCGATTACAGGTTCTCCGGCCTTATCCTTAACCGTACCGCTGACCTTCAGCTGCGCGAAGGCGGAAACGGCGGGAATCAGAGTCATCATCAGGGCTGCGATGATGCGCGAATGTAATTTCATATAAGTTAGTTTTAATGTTGTAGTCTTCGTGCCGCAAATTTATCCAAGCCCTCCGAAGACTATGGCGAATTATTTCCGATTTAGGTCGAATTGCTGCCGGTGACTGGCTTGCCTACTTCCTCCACGCGGATGATGCCGCTGCGGTTCAGGACGATGCGCAGGTGGCGGTATTCCGTCTGCTCGAGATGCCTGAGCTGGAATACTATGTTGATGCAGTATGCCCTCTGCACGCGCAGGGTGGAGATGCTCCCGTCCCCGTCCATCACGCTGACCGGCACCTCCGGGTTGTCCATCTTCTGCATAAAGCGGTTGAGGTGCAGGCGCATTATCTCGTTGATGCCGCGCATCGGGTACTCGTTGCCGGCCTGGAGCCCGTTGCGGTCCAGCACGAGGTGCTTGCGGTAGAGCAGCACATTCTCCTCGAATACCCTCGACTCGTCGTCCACGGCGGCGTTCTTCTCCCTGATTTCCATCACCTCGCGCGGGATTTTGCTCCCTGACACGAAGTCCACCGCCTCCTTGATCTTGCCGACCCGGCGGCTCCCGATGGTGATGTCGGCCTTCTTGTCGAAGTATTTGTTGACCAGTTTGTGGGCGAACCAGTAGCGCATCAGGTCCTTGATGCGGTCCTTCATCATATAGCTGACCACGAGCACCACGAAGAGCGGTCCGGTGATGTTGCCGAACTTTACCTGCGTGGCCCAGCCCACGGCGGTGGCGAATATCATCGCCACGCCCGCGGCTATGCTGTAGTAGAGCTGCTGCACGGCCACTCCGTCCTTGCGCTTGTTGAGCCTGATGTAGAGGTCGCTCTCTATGTATTTCTTCTGTATGCTGTGGTAATAGACCAGTTCGCGGTCATGGGCCGGCTCGCCGCTGATGGCCTCGAAGCCCCGCCCGGAGGCATACTGTTTCTCGCGGAAAATGAAGTCAACCACGGCCTGCCGGGTGTCCGCGAGGGAAGGGTCGCCCTTGCCGTCCAAGTCTTTGACCACCCTAAGCACCTTGACATCTACTATGTGGTTGAGGTATTCGTCCACCGCCGCGAAGTGGTGCCGCTGCTGCTCGGGAATCTTCTCCGTGAGCGGGTAGAGCGAGCGGTATTCGTCCAGGATCGAGCCCACGAGCGTGCAGTAGCTCCGGCAGGCCCCGTCAATCTCGGCCCGGCCCCTGCAGCTGCGCAGGCGGTTGGTGCTGTCCCTGAGGGCGCTCTTGAAGGAGGAAAAGCCAGGTGTTGACGGCGAAGTCGTTGATCTTCTCCGTCCCGTCGGAGACGAAGCCGAACTTGAGTTCGACAGAGAAACTGTCGTGCTTCTTGGCCTGTAAGGTAATCATAATCAGAAGAGTAACGGCGTGTATCCGAGCCAGTGCAGCACGGTCTCGCCCCAGACGAGGATGAGTAGCCAGGAGATGACCATCATCACGATGCCGAAGCGGAAAGTGTCGCTCCAGCTATACTGGTTGGTGTTGTAGAGCAGCGCCGCCGGCTTGCTGTTGAACGGAAGCACATATACGTGCTCGATGAGCATGGCCACCGGGAAGGCGAGGCTGAGCTGAGGCAGGCCGGATTTCTGCATCTTGGGCAGTTTCTCAATCCGGTAGTTGTTCATGTCGAGCGGGTCGAATGCGTGTGTGCGTTCCTCTGCCATAATCTTCTCAATTTAAATTATTTCCAATTTTTGTAAGGGTTCTTCATCAGCATAGAGTTGTAGTACTTCTTGTCGCCGGTGACTTCAGCCCCGAGCCACTCCGGACGCTCGAATGCCTCGTCTTCTGCGCCGAGCTCCACTTCAGCGACGGTAAGTCCGTCGTTGTCGCCGTAGAACTCGTCCACCTCGTAGGTATGGTTGCCCTTAGGTACGAGATAGCGGGTCTTGTCGATGACGCCCGGCTCGCAGATCTTGAGCAGTTCGCGCACCTCCTCGACCGGGATTTCCTTCTCCCACTCGAAACGGCTTGCGCCGCTGTCGTTGCCTATTCCCTTGACGGTGATGTAGCCCTTGTCGCCCTTGACCCTGACGCGCACGGTCCTCTCCGGTACGGAGCAGAGGTAGCCCTGGGTGATGCGGGTGGCCTTAGTGACTTCTGACTTGAAGTCGCCCTTTACGAGGAATTTCTTTTCAATTTCCTGTCCCATAATCGCTTATTCGTTTGCCAATGGTTTATCTGACATGCCTATGACCCTCTTGATGGCCTGGAGATAGTTGATGTTCTCCACTCCCTCAAGTCCGCTTCTCCGCAGGGCGCAGGTCGGTACGAAGAGGCCGGCCACGGACGGGTACTCCTTGAGGAAGAACCACACCGTGATGACGAGCATCAGAGTTATGGCCGCAGCCTCCCTCATCCTACATCGTCCTCCGGATTGACATCACTGCGAGCTGGTCGGCGAGGCCGTCGGCTGCCTTGGAGAGGTTCTCTATGTGCAGGGCGAAGTACCTGAGGTGGAACTTCTCGCTGAGCTTCAGCTTGTCCATCTTGTGGAATACCGTGCGTTTGATCTCCTGCGCGCAGCGGGTGACCTCCTCTATCCCACGGCGCAGCTCCGAGGCCTGAGCCTCCAGCTCGGAGAGTTTCTTGAGATTGCTTTCGAATTCTTCCTTCCCGGAGTCATACAGGTAGTTCCTGACTCCTTCCTTATAGACGAGGAGCGAGCGGTCGATGGCATCGAAATAGCTGTCGATATTCTCTATGAGGGTATCAGTTTTCCGTTTCCCGAACATGTGGCCTTGCGTATTTTTCCCGAAGGTACGACAAAAATCGCAAAGTAGAGTAAACCCGCGGAGCCGCCGCGCGGGAAGTATAGATTTTTAATTTTATTAAATGTCTGTACCCCAATGCTTTGCGTCTTGCGTTACAGAATTGTTAAATCGTGCTTATAGAGTTATTGTAGAGGTTTTGCCTGCGGCCTGTCGAGGGGCGGGCGGCGCTTCGACGGGGCTCGGCGACCGCTCACCCCGCCCCGGATTTTCTGCGCTAATGGCCCAGAAATTGGTATTTGCGCAGAAAATAATCGGATAAGTTGCGCTAATACGGTAAAATTAGTATATTTGCGCAGAAAATAATTTGCTTATGAACACCGTACTTATAGGCAGAGAGTCTGAAACTGAGCGACTTGAGTCGTATCTGAATTCGGACCATGCTGAGTTTGTCGCCATCTATGGCCGCCGGCGTGTGGGTAAGACCTTCCTTGTGCGTAAAGTCTGCCAGGACAAATTTGCATTCCACGTTACCGGGATATACAACGCAACCAAAGGTGACCAGCTTGTGAATTTCGCAGTCGCGATGCAGCGCTGCTTCTGCCTTGATGACCTTAAGGTGGAGCATAACTGGATTCTTGCTTTCAACTCTCTTGCCCTTCAGATAGAGAAGCTGCCTAAGGGCCGGAAGGTAATCTTCATCGATGAACTTCCCTGGATGGACAGGGCCAAGTCAGGCTTCGTGCCTGCGCTTGAGAATTTCTGGAACAGCTGGGCATCTCTGCGCGATGACATTAAGCTGATTGTCTGCGGAAGCGCTACCTCCTGGATGATCGGCAACCTTATACACAGCAAAGGGGGTCTTCACGGAAGGCTTACCCACCAGATTCTGGTCGAGCCGTTCCTCTTGGGCGACTGTGAGCGCTATTTCGAGCATTTCGGTTTCCGATATTCCCGCAGGCAGATTGTCGAATGTTACATGGTGATGGGCGGTATACCATATTATTTCTCCCTGATGGACAAATCCTTGAGCCTTGCCCAGAATATCGACAGGCTCTTCTTCGGACAGGATTCTGAACTCAGGGATGAGTTCTCGGCACTTTACCGGGCGCTCTTCAAGAAGCCTGAGCCTTATATCGCCGTAGTCACCGCGCTCTCTCAGGTGGGCAAGGGAATGACCCGTCAGGAACTTCTGCGTCGCACGGGGCTTCAGGACAACGGTGCGTTCAGCACTGTGCTTGAGGAACTGGAGCAGTGCGGGTTTGTCCGGACCTACCTCCCGTTTTCCTATTCCCGGACATCCTCGCCGGAAAGGCGCCTGCCGTCGGAGACGATGTATCAGTTAGTGGATTTCTACACGATGTTCTATTTCTCCTTTATAAAGAACAATACCTATCACGACCCGGAATTCTGGACTCACTCCCTGAACAGCCCGCTCTACAATACCTGGGCCGGCCTGTCCTTCGAGAAACTGTGTCTCTCGCACCTTGACAGGATGAAACGTGCCCTCGGCATCTGGGGCGTACAGGCCAATGCGTGCTCCTGGTACAGCGCATCCTCCTCTCCGAAAGCGCAGATAGACCTTCTCATTGACAGGAAGGATGATGCCGTGAACCTGTGTGAGATGAAGTATTCCCGCTCGGAATACGAGATTGACAGCGAGGAGCGGAAGAAACTTGAGCGCCGCGTCGAAGTGTTCCGCAACGAAACCGGCACGAAAAAATCCATCATCCTTACCCTTGTGACGAGCGAGGGACTGAAGAAAAACGCGCATAGCGACATCATCCAGAGTCTGATTGTGGCAGATGACCTTTTTTAATCTGGTGAATAATTCTTATTTTCGCGATAATATTCGACAATTAACCCAAATCTGTTATGGACAACAAGTACGATTGGAAATACTGCTCCCTGGGAGGAGCGATCAGGGTAAACATCGCCTCGGGCGAGGACATAGCCCATCTCGGCGAGCTCGACCAGAAGCTCTGGACCGTGCTCAGCTGCCCTGTGGACTCGCTCGAGTTCGACAGACGCACCCTTGACTACATCGACACCGACAAGGACGGCCGCATCAAGGTCGCCGAGGTCGTCTCCGCCGCAGAATGGCTGACCTCCGTCATCAAGGACAAAGATTCGATACTCAAGGGCGAGAGCAGTCTGGACATCAATAACATAGACACTTCCTCCGAACTCGGGCAGCGCCTGCACGACTCCGCCCGCCGGATACTCTCCGACCTTGGGAAAGAGGGGGATGTGATTACCCTCGGCGAGGCTTCCGACAGCGCAGCCATCTTCGCCGGTACCAAGCTTAACGGCGACGGCGTCATCACTGCCGCCACCGCGGACGGCGAGGGCCTCAAGAAAGTGATATCCGAGGTCATCTCGCAGATCGGTTCTTCAGCCGACCGCAGCGGCGAGCCGGGAGTGAATGCCGGGCAGATCGAGGCCTTCTATGCCGCCTGCGCAGACTATGCAGCTTGGATGGATGCCGCAGATGCCGACAAGGCCGGGATTTTCCCTTACGGGGACAACACCGCCGCAGCCTACGCCGCAGTAAACGCCCTCAAGGATAAGATTGCCGATTACTTCACCCGCTGCAGCCTTCTGCGCTATGACAAGGATGCAGCCGCAGCCGTGGCAGTCAGCGTGGACGACATAGCGAAGATAGGGGATTGCCCTATCGCCCGCCCTGAGGCTGACGGAGTGCTGCCTTTCGACGGCATCAACCCGGCCTGGCAGGCTGCTTTCAATAATCTCAAGAGCCTCGTGCTCGATGTGAAGCACAAGGGCGCCAAGGGCATCACCGAGGCCGAGTGGTCAGAAATCGTCGGCGGATTCGCGGCCTACGCTGCCTGGACTTCTTCAAAGAAAGGCGATGCGGTCGAGGCTCTCGGCATCGACGAAGTACGTGCCGTACTCGCGGCCGACGGCAAGGCGGCTCTGCTCGCTCTCGTCGCAGACGACCTCGCTCTCAAGGGCGAAGCCGACTCCATCGATGAAGTCAAGAAGCTGATGCTCCTCTACCGCGACTTCTATCACCTGCTCCGCAACTATGTGATATTCACTGACTTCTACTCCAACGAGCCGGGCGTAAGGGCCGACTTCGAGGCGGGCCGACTCTTCATCGACCAGCGCTGCTGCGAGCTCTGCATCAAGGTGACCGACATGTCCAAGCACGCCGATATGGCTAAGCTCAGCGGGATGTTCCTCATCTACTGCGGCTGCTCCTCCAAGCAGCTCGGCAAGACCATGGACATCGTGGCTGTGCTTACCGCCGGGGAGATTTCAGCTCTCCGTCCGGGCAAGAACGGCATCTTCTATGACCGCGAGGGCAACAGCTGGGATGCAGTGGTGACCAAGGTTGTGGACAACCCGATCAGCATCCGTCAGGCCTTCTGGTCCCCTTACCGCAAGTTCTGGGATTTCTGCGTGGGCCTCATCAACAAGTCCGCCACTGAGAAGGACAGCAAGATAACCGCCGACCTCCAGGCCAAGGCCACAGCAGCGGCAGCCTCCACTCCGGGCACTGACGCCGCAGCCGCCGACAAGAAAACCACGGGCTTCGACATCGCCAAGTTCGCCGGTATCTTTGCGGCCTTGGGCATGGCATTGGGCTACATCGGCTCGGCTCTTACCAAGGTCGCTGCCGGAATCGCCGGCATAGGGCTCTGGAAGACTCTCCTGGCGGTAGTGATAATCATGCTGCTGATTTCCGGCCCGTCCTGCTTCCTTGCATGGAGCAAGCTGCGCTGCCGCAACCTCGGACCTGTGCTCAACGCCAACGGCTGGGCCATCAACTCCAAGGTTCTCGTCAACATACTCTTCGGCGCCCGCCTCACCGGAGTCGCCAGGTATCCGAAACTCAACCTTACCGACCCGTACAAGGAAGAGAAGCCCAAGTGGCCAAAGTGGGTTGCAGGAATCCTCCTGCTGCTCATCGTGGCATTCGCGGTGCTCTACTTTACGGGCAACCTTGCATTCATCGGTTTAGGAGTAAAATAACATTCGATTATGGCCAACATCTTCAATCCCGAGAAGGTCAACGTGGGCCTCTTCTGCGACTGCTTCCCGCCTGTGATGGACGGGGTGTCGGTGTGCATGCAGAACTATGCATACTGGATGCAGAAGAAGGTCGGCGGCACCTGCGTGATCACGCCCAACGTTCCGGGCGCCGACTACGAATCCCTTGATTACAAGGTGTTTGACTATTTCTCCGTGCCTGTACCGAAAAGGCATCCGTATGTGACCGGCATCGCCGAGATCGACCCGGCGTTCCTCGCAAAGATGGCGAAGATCCGTTTCAAGATCGTGCACGCGCACTGCCCGTTCACTTCCGGCGCCGCCGCCCTGCATCTCGCGCGGCTGGAGAAGATTCCGCTCGTGGCGACCTTCCATTCCAAGTACCGCGACGATTTCGCGCGCGTGCTGCCGAATGCGGCGGTCAACATGATTGTGAAATACATCATTGACTTTTACGAGAAGGCGGATCTCGTCTGGGTGCCGCAGGCATCGGTGGTCGATGTTATCCGTGAATACGGCTACAAGGGCCGCGTGGAGGTGATGGACAACGGTTCCGACCTCGTCGCCGACTACCCGGACAGCTATTTCGCGGATGCGCGCGCCTCTCTTGGCATAGGCAAGGACGAGTTCGTGCTGCTCTTCGTGGGCCAGCATATCTGGGAGAAGAATCCGCGCCTCATCATCGAGTCGCTCGCTCTCCTCAAGGACCTGCCGTTCAGGATGTACTTCATAGGCGTGGGCTATGCGGCCGAGGCGATGAAGGCCCTGGTCAGCGAGCGCGGCCTTGACGACAAGGTTACTTTCGTTGGCTCGATCACCGACCGCAGCAGGCTTACCACCTACTACGCCGCCGCGGACCTCTTCCTCTTCCCGTCGCTCTACGACAATGCCCCGCTCGTCGTGAGGGAGGCCGCCGCCCTGCACACCCCTGCGGTGATGGCGAAGGGAGCTACCGCCTCCACCATTCTCACGGACGGCTACAACGGCTTCCTCGTGGACAATGACGCTTCCGAGATGGCTGCGCTGCTGCGTTCGCTCTCCTCCGACAGGGAAAGGATACGCAAGGCGGGGCTGGAGGCTTCCAGGACCATTGTGCGCTCCTGGGAGGACTGCGTGGACGAGGTGATACGCCGCTACAACGCGCTGCTCGGATTCAAGGGGCTGCCGCTCATCGAGAAGATTGAAGAATAGAGCGAATCTGCCTGATTTTTCGGGCGATGTGCTTGGAATGTGCGGAAATTTATGTAAATTTGCAGGCTTTATCCTTCGGAGGGTAAAGATTTGAAATATTAACTTTAATTTTTTGCTAAGATGGCTGAATATTTGATGCCTGAGAAGAAGCAAGAGATTTTCGCGAAGTACGGAAAGTCTAATAAGGACACCGGCTCACCAGAGAGTCAAGTTGCTTTATTTTCCTACCGTATCGCTCACCTTACCGAGCACGTGAAGAAGAACAAGAAGGATGTGGTTACACGCCGTTCTCTTCTCCGCCTCGTCGGCAAGCGCCGTCAGGTTCTGGATTACCTCCAGAAGGTTGACATCGAGAGATACAGAAACATCGTCAAGGAGCTCGGTCTCCGTCGATAATCAAGATAGGAAAGATTCAGGGATGGTTCCTGTAGGAGGGACCATCCCTTTTTTCGGAAAGACGTAAAGAAACACAATAATGAACATCATCAACAAAAGAATTGAGCTTGCGGACGGCCGCGTGATCGAGATCGAGACCGGCAAGCTCGCGAAGCAGGCAGCAGGTTCAGCCGTAGTAAAGATGGGTGGCACTATGCTTCTCGCCACCGTTACAGCAGCGGACGAAGTCAAGGAAGGTACCGACTTCATGCCGCTGACCGTAGATTACAAGGAAAAGTATTATTCAGCCGGACGCTTCCCGGGAGGATTCATGAAGAGGGAAGGCAAGTCAAGTGACTACGAGATCCTCATCTCCCGTCTTATCGACCGTCCTATCCGCCCTCTGTGGCCGGAGGACTTCCACCTCGAAGTGTTCGTCAATGTGACCCTTATCTCAGCCGACAAGGATACCCAGCCTGACGCGCTGGCAGGCCTTGCGGCTTCCTGCGCTCTCGCCACCTCTGACCTTCCTTTCGGAGGCCCTATCTCAGAGGTCCGCGTGAGCCGCATCAACGGTGAGTTTGTCATCAACCCTAGCTTCTCCCAGATGAAGGACAGCGACCTCGAGCTTATGGTCGCCGCCACCGAGGAGAACATCATGATGGTCGAGGGCGAGATGAGCGAGGTCAGCGAGCACGATATGCTCGAGGCCATCAAGTTCGCCCACGAGGAAATCAAGAAGCACTGCCGCGTACAGAAGGAGCTGATGCACGAGCTCGGCACCGATGTCAACAAGCGTGACTATCCTCACGACGTGCAGGACGAGGAGCTCCGCAAGGCGGTTCACGACTTCTGCTACGACAAGTGCTACGCTCTCGCCAAGGCCGCAAAGCCTAAGAAGGAGCGCGAGGCCGGCTTCAAGGCCATCAAGGAGGAGTTCCTCGCCACCATCCCTGAGGAGGAGCTCGAGGAGAAGACCCCTCTCGTGGAGAGATATTACCACGCTGAGGAGAAGGAAGCCATGCGCAACCTCATCCTCGACGAAGGCATCCGTCTGGACGGCCGCGTATGCAACGAGGTCCGCCCTATCTGGTGCGAGGTAGGCTATCTGCCTTGCGCCCACGGTTCAGCCATCTTCACCCGCGGCGAGACCCAGTCCCTTGCGACCGTCACCCTCGGCACCAAGATGGATATGAAGGAGATGGACGAGGTGCTGATCCAGGACGACCAGCAGTTTGTCCTCCACTACAACTTCCCTCCGTTCGCCACCGGCGAGGCCAAGGCCCAGAGAGGCGTAGGCCGCCGCGAGATTGGACACGGCAACCTCGCTATGCGTGCGCTCAAGCCGGTAGTTCCGCTCGCTCCGGAGAATCCTTACGCAGTCCGCGTAGTATCCGATATTCTTGAGTCAAACGGCTCATCTTCAATGGCTTCAGTCTGCGGCGGCTGCCTCGCTCTTATGGACGCCGGCGTCAAGATCAAGAAACCTGTAGCAGGTGTTGCGATGGGTCTCATCACCGATGAGCAGCACCCTAATGACCGCTACGCCATCCTTACCGATATCCTCGGAGATGAGGACCACCTCGGAGATATGGACTTCAAGGTGACCGGTACCGCCGACGGCATCACCGCCACCCAGATGGATATCAAGGTGGACGGACTCTCCTACGAAGTGCTTGAGAAAGCCCTTGAGCAGGCACGCCAGGGCCGTATGCACATCATGGGCGAGATGATGAAGACCATCAGCGAGCCTCGTGAGGACTACAAGCCGTTCGTACCTCGCATCGAGCAGATCCGCATCGCTGCCGAGTTCATCGGCGCAGTTATCGGCAAGGGCGGCGAGACCATCCAGAAGATTCAGAAGGAGACCGGCACCGTCATCACCATCACCGAGGAGCCTATCCCGGGCACCAACCTGACCGAGGGCGTAGTTGACGTGGCTTCCGACAACAAGGAGAACATGCAGAAGGCTCTCGACTGGATCAAGGGCATCTGTGCAGTGCCTGAGGTCGGCACAGTATATCACGGAAAGGTCGTTTCCATCCTCGAGTTC
>CAVAID010000012.1:0-44476 GCA_963588685.1 bacterium | reverse complement strand
GTCCAGATTCACATCCTCGAACATCGGGGCTTTCATGACCACGGTGTTGACATCGTCCTTGCCGAGGAGGAAGCGGTCGACGAAGGCTTCTACCTCAGGGTACTGGGACTCAGGGAGCATGCAGTGCGGATGGCCGCCCTCGATGGACCAGCCCATGCGGTCGGCGATGCCGAAGCGCTCCCAGACCTTGCGGGCCGCGTTGGCTGATACATAGCCGGACTCATCGGCGAGCCACTGGTAGTCGGTGTTGCCGAGGATGAGCAGCGCCCTCGGGCAGACCATGGCGCAGAGCTCGTGCCTGTCGTAAGGGATGTTGGAAACCCTCTCGCCGGAGAAGGTGTCGCGAAAGCTCTTCTTGAACCAGTTGTAGTCGGTGTGCTCAAGGTCCTCAACCCCCTCGAGGGTGTGGGAAACTCTCCAGGCAGCAGCTCCGCCACCGCCCGGCTCCTGGGCTATTGTAAGCGCTACCCTCTCGTCGAAGGCGCCGCAGAAGAGTGCCATCTTGCCGGCATAGGAGCAGCCGGTGACGCCGATGTGACGGGTGTCGATGCGGGTCTTCTCCGGTCCGAGCTGGCAGAGGCCGTCGATGATGCGGCTGAGGCCCCAGGCCCACTCGATATAGGCACCGTTCTCCTGAAGTTCAGGATAGAGGCGGTCGAATTCATACGAACCGCGGGAGGCGTGAGGCCCCCACTGGCCGTAGTTGGTCACCTGCCTCTCGTGGAAAATCATCATTGCCACAGGCTTGTCCTCGAAGATCTGCCGCGGCAGCGACATCACGGAGGTACCGATCATCACCGGGAACGGGCCTTCGCCGGTCTCCGGGTAGATGATGTAGGTGCTGAGGCTCAGGGTCTGGTCGCCGACGCGCACATCGACATAGAGCGAGTCGCCGCTCATCCTGGCACTGATGTCCCCGGGAGCCACGCTCGGCTTGATGCCGGTCTCGTAGTACTGGATCATCGCGGAGATCTCGGCCCTGCGCTTTGACCATTCCTTTATATTCTTTACCTCGCCCTTGCCGGATGCCCAGGCAAGCGGGTTAGGGAGGCTCTCCTGAGGGGTCGTGAGCCCGTCCGGATTCATTTCGGGAGTCTTGTAGGCGGCCTGGGTATTCTCCACCTCATATACGAGAGGCGGCACTGAGCTGCAGGAAGCGGCGGCTCCGAGCACCAGCCCGAGGGCTATTATCTTAAAACAGGTTTTCATACCCTAAAGCAGTGTAAAGTCAAGTGCCTGCAGGTCCTTGTCGGCTGATGATGAGCCGTAGAGGATCTGGTATTCGCCGGAGTGCGGAGCGAGTCCGTCCTCTCCGTCGTAGTATGAGAACGAGTCGGCATCGAGGCTGAGCTTGACGTTGACGGTCTTGCCTGCGGCAATCTTAACCTTCTTGAATGCCTTGAGGGACTTGATCGGTGCGTCCGGGAGATCGAGGGACTTCACATATACCTGCACGGTCTCCTCGCCGTCCACTGAGCTGACGTTCTTGACAGGCACGATGATGCTGACGCCCTTGTCGGCGGTGGCGCTGGCAGCGGAGAGCTTGCCCTGGCCGTACTCGTACTCGGAGTAGCTCAGACCGTAGCCGAACGGATACATAGGCTCGCCCTTGAAGTACCTGTAGGTGTGGCCTTCCATCCTGTAGTCCTGGAAATCAGGCAGCTGGGAGGTGGAAGCGTAGTATGTGATCGGCAGACGGCCTGAAGGGTTGAAGTCGCCGAAGATGATCTGTCCGAGAGCGTCTGCGCCGCCCTGACCCGGATACCAGGCCTGAATGAGGGCGTCGTAGCAGTCCTTGACCTCCTCGAGGCCCATTGCGGAGCCGGAGCAGTTGACGAAGACTACCGGACGGCCGCTTGCGCGCATGGCCTTGAGGAGCCTTCTCTGCACTGCAGGAAGCTCGATGTCGGCACGGTCGCCGCCCTCGCCCTCGTAGTCTGCGGTGATGCCGCCGATGACGATGATGGCGTCAGCGTCCTTGAGGCTCTCCGCGAGAGCGCCGAACTCGGCGTACTCCCTGTGGCAGAACTCTGCTGAAAGCATGGCGAACGGACCGTCGCCGTGGATGTATTCAACCTCGATGTCATAGCTGTTGCCGGCCTTGACATCGATGGTCTTGTAGTCAGGGATGACCGCGCGCACGCCGTAAGGGCGGCGAGGGTCGAACTTGGCGGCCTTCTCGATGACGCGGCCGTTGACCTTGACGGTGTAGCCGTTGTCGGAGAGGATGTTGTAGCAGAGCTTGCCTGTATAGTCGGCCTTGTAGGTGCCGCTCATTCTGACTGCAATCTCCTTGGAATCAACTCCTTCAGCGAAGCCGTAGGCTCCGAAGGTGCTGAAATTCATGGCCTTGTCGTAGTAGTTCTCGACCTTGGCGCTGCCGGAGAGGCTCTTGCCCTCGTAGAACTGCACCTTCATTCCCTTGCCGCCGTTGAAGCTGCCGACGAGGTCTTCGGTGTTGTATTCGTCCACGAACTCGCAGGCCTTGTCATAGACCACCTCGGCGTTCGGAACCATCTTTTCGATGCCGCTGAGCAGGGTGCGGGCGTGCTCCTCGGTAGGGGTGCCGCCGTAGTTGCCGTTGAGCATCTTGAGGTTGTCGGCGTTAGGGCCTAGGACCGCTATCTTCCTGACATCCTTTGAGAGAGGCAGTATGCCTTCGTTCTTGAGGAGAACCATGGACTCGGCGGCGGTGCGGATGGCCTGCGCGTCGTGCTCCTCGCTGCTGATGACCTCAGGTCCGAGCTTGGACCAAGGAAGCATCTCGGCAGGGTCGAACATTCCGAGTTCGAAGCGGGAGCGGAGCAGGCGGCGGAGATGCATGTCGATGTCGGACTCCTTGACGGTGCCCTGCTTGAGGCCCTCCACGAGGGACATGAAGCTCTGGCCGCACTCTAGGTCGGTGCCGTGAAGCACTGCCGCGGTGGAAGCGGAGAGGGCGTCAGGATGGGTCTCGTGCTGGCCCTTGGTGTAGAAGTTGTCGATGGCGCCGCAGTCTGTCACCACGAGGGAGGTGTATCCCCACTTGTCGCGCAGGATGTCCTGGAGCAGACGGTCGTTGGCGCAGCAAGGCACGCCCTCATATCTGTGGTATGCGCACATTACCTCCTGCACGTTGGCCTCGGTCACAAGTGCCTTGAACGCAGGCAGATAGGTCTCCCAGAGGTCGCGCATGGACACGCTGACGTCGAAGCGGTGGCGGAGAGGCTCCGGACCGCTGTGCACCGCGTAGTGCTTCGCGCAGGCGTGGGTCTTGAAATATTTAGGGTCGTCGCCCTGCATTCCGCGCACGGTCTGCACACCCATCACAGAAGAGAGGTAAGGGTCCTCGCCCGGAGTCTCCTGTCCCCTGCCCCAGCGCGGGTCGCGGAAGATGTTGACGTTAGGGCACCAGAAGCTGAGTTCAGGATTGCCCGGATGGAACCTCTCGCCCATCCCGACGCCGAACTCGCGCTCCGAACGGTTCCAGTTGGCCCTGGCCTCGTCGGATACGGAGGTGAATACGTCGTAGATGAGGTCCGGGTTGAACGTTGCCGCCATTCCGATGTACTGCGGATAGACGGTATAGCCGTCGGCCCTCACGCCGTGGCAAGCCTCGCTCCACCAGTTGTAGGAAGGGATGCCGAGACGGTCCACTGAAACGGACTTGTTCATGATGAGACCTACCTTCTCCTCAGGAGTGAGCAGCGAGAGAAGGTTCTCCACGCGGTCCTCCACCTTGAGGGACGGATCCTGGAACGGATAGTCATAGACTTTCTTCTGCCCGCACGATGACACAAGCAGAAGCATCGCAGCCGAAGCCAGCGCAAATGATTTAATCCTCATAATTTTAGCGTATAATTTAGTGTTTGTACAGTAGTTCCATGTAAGGTCTGTCGGGGTCGTCGGTAAAGAGTTCGAGCCGCGCCTCGGTGCGTTCCGTGCTGACTTTGACATTCATCTTCCCGCCCGGCGGAATCACCGTCCCTGCGCGCAGCCCCGTATCGGCGGTGCTGACGACTTCGAGTATGTGCAGGTCAGAAGTGCCGGAATTGCTAATCTCGATGCTCCCCGAATACTTCCGGGAGAGCGGAGCGCGGTGCATTCTGGCTACCGACGGGTAAACCCTGAGTGAGGGATGCTGCCCGGAGGAGCCCTGCGGCGCGAGGCGGATGCAGGTCGAAACGACGCTCCTCTGCACCGGGACACCGTCTGCAAATATACAAAGAGTATCCGAAACCGAGCAGTATTTTTTGTCCGAAAATTCGTACGAAAGCAGAACTTCCGCCGTCCCCCCGGGCTCGATGGAAGCGGGGCACTCGACCGTCAGCGCGGGATTGTCGGCGGTGACGGAGAGGGCCTTCCTCTCCGGGGAAGTGTTGCCGAGCAGGAAATACATCGAGCGGCTTTCCCCCCAGCGCAGATAGCCGAAACGGACCTCCCCGACGGAGGCTCGCATAGTCTCGGAGAGCGCCACCGGGCAGAGCTCCTCCAACTCGGGATAGGGCTGCACAACGGTGGCAGTGAGCATCAGCGTGGCGATTTCCTTGCCTTTCCTATCATATATACCCACGGTGCGCAGGGTCATCCCGGAAGCGGCCGAGGGGTCAAGGTAAACCTCGACCGTGCCCTGCTCGCCGGGCGCCAACTCGCGGGGAGCGATGCTTGCCTCGACGCAGGAGCAGCTCGGTACCGGAGAGGCAAGTTTGACGGTCGAAGTGCCGGAGTTGAGGAAGCGGAACTGATGGTAAAGCCGTCCGCCGGCGGCATCCACCCTGCCGAAATCGTGTTCGGTTGAGGTGAATACAATAAAATTCTCGCCCTCCAGTCCGTGAGGAAGCAGGAAGGCGAGAGCAACAAATAATTTAACCAATTTTACCATCTGCCTGCAAAGTTATATGTCTGCCGGAAAGTTGAGCAATCCGGGCGTTACAATGAATTTTGTGAAAGATACATTTTTATTTTTGAATTTATGTTGCAAATCCGAAAGTAAATGTAACGGTCATAAATGTCCCCAGAGGCGGAATCGGCTAATTTTGTATAATAATCGTAAAACACAACAGAATGATGAAAAAAGCGATTTTTTTACTGCCGCTTGCGGTACTTGCGGCGTGTACAAGCAAACCTGCGACGCTGAAGGATGCCCTTGCTGACAAATTCCTCATCGGCGTAGCTATCAACGAGAACCAGATCCGTTATCAGGACGTGAAGGGTGACTCAGTGATTTTCAAGCACTTCAACGCCATCGAGCCGGAGAACTGCCTCAAGAGCGAGGAGATTCAGCCGGAGAAGGGCGTATTCAAGTGGGAGCTGGCCGACAAGTATGTCGATTTCGGCACCGACAACGGCCTTACCGTTTACGGACACTGCCTCATCTGGCATTCACAGTGCCCTAAGTGGTTCTGCACCAACGAGGACGGCAGCGATGTCGATCCGGAGGAGCTCAAGGCCCGCATGAAGAACCATATCTATACTCTGGTGGGCCGCTACAAGGGCCGCATCAAGGGCTGGGACGTGGTCAACGAGGCCATCAATGACGACGGCAGCTGGAGAGAGAGCCCGTTCTACAGAATTCTCGGCGAGGAGTACATCCCTCTTGCATTCCAGTATGCTCACGAGGCCGATCCTGATGCCGAACTGTACTACAATGATTATAATATGTATCGCCCGGAGAAGGCTGCGACTGTCGTCAAGATGGTCAAGGACCTCAAGGCAAGGGGACTTCGCATCGACGCGGTGGGCTTCCAGGGCCACTACGGTATGGACTACCCTGATTATGCCCAGCTCGAGAAGAATATCGAGGATGTGTATGCGGCAGGGGTTAACATCATGTTCACAGAGGTTGACATCACGATTCTCCCTACCATTACCAGGAGCGCCGACGTTGCAGGCCGCTCTATGGAGGAGATCCGCAAGGACCCTGAACTTTCAAGGAAGTTCCACGAGATGATGGTTCCTTATCCGAACGGCATCCCTGAGGAGAGGATGGCAGAGTGGAACGAGAGGGCAAAGGGCCTCTGGGAACTCTGGCTGCGCCAGAGCGACAAGATCATCCGCATCAACTGGTGGGGCGTGCAGGACGGCGACAGCTGGAAGAACGGCTTCCCGTTCCCTGTTGAGGGCCGCGAGGAAGCTCCGCTTCTCTTCGACCGCCAGTTCAAGCAGAAGCCGATAGTTGACTGGGTCATCGCCAACGCCGACAAGTACTAGACATACACATACATTTCCAAAAGGCCGACTGCCCCGCAGTCGGCCTTTTTTGCGGTCTGGGAGTGCCCCCGGAGACCCTAAGCACCCGCGCTTGGTAGCGGGAGGGGCCCACGAAGTGGGAGGGAGGAGCGAAGCGACGGTCTTCCGGGGGCGCTCCCAGACCGAATAAAAAAAGGGGGCACGCGAAACGTACCCCGAAAAAAGAAAATGTGAAGAAAAAGCCTTGTTTTACTTGACCTCCTGGCGGAACCAGTCGAAGTCGGCGTAGCCGCCGGCGGCGGAGGTGGAATAGCAGTAGAGGGCGGTGCGGTAGCCGGTGAAGTAGTCGAGGGTGTAGCGCATCTGCAGGGTAAAGCCGCAGTCCGTCCAGTTCTCGCCGTCGATAGACCAGCTCGCGGTGGCGGTATCAGCCTCGGCAGTGTCGCCCTCGCCCGGAGTAAACATATAGTTGATCTTCAGATATACCTCGTCATCCAGCGGAAGCGAAGCGCGGTACACCTCCACATCCTTCTCGCGCGGAGTATTCGACCTCAGCACCACTGACTTGGAGCCGTCGGCATCCACCTCCACTCCGAGAGCGAAATTGTGGCTCTGGAAAGCGCAGATACCGGCCCTGTCGCCAGGCTTCAGAGAAGCAGGATCCAGCTTCACGGCAGACTCGCACTTAGGACCTACAGTCCTCTGGGTCAGAGAATTGCGGGCATGTGCGATATCCTCCACCGGCTCGCCGGCATAAAGCCTCATCCAGCCCGGACGCTCGGAGAGCGACCAGCGGTCGTTGTCCGGCCTGTGGTTCCACTGCCATACCAGGGCAAGCTCCGCGGAGTCGAACTCGTCGGAAGCCCAGACATAGTCGTCGCCAGCTGCAGGCAGATTGACGCGCACGGTCTTCATAGGGATGGTATTGTCGCCCATTATAGGCCAGCCGTCCACCCACTCCACAGGCTGGATGGTCGGGATGCGGCCGACGGCCCCGTGATCCTGGAACATAATCGCATACCAGTCTCCCGCAGGAGTATCCACGATAGCGCCCTGGGCCACTCCGTCGTTGCGTCCGTCGAACTTGCCCTGAAGCATGATCTTGGACTCGTAAGGTCCGAGCAGGTTCTTGCTGCGCCAGCAGGTCTCCGTGCGCACGCCGCCGCGAGGCCAGTCGATCTCGAGGATATAATACCAGTCCCCGATATGGTAGAAATGCGAGCCCTCGGCGCGGAGCATATAGCCCTCGCGCGGAGCCTGAAGCAGAAGCTGGTCGATGCCGCCCTCCTTGATGGCGGAGCCGTCAGGCTCAAGCTCGGTAAGCTGCAGGTCGCCGTTGCCCCAAAGCACATAGAGATGTCCGTCCTCGAAGAGCATCGAAGCGTCGTGCATAGGGCGGTCGATTACCGAGCGGGTCCAAGGCCCCTTCTCGATGTCGCCGGTCTTGTAGATATAGGTCTTCTGCTGGTCGTTGGCGATGAAGAGGGCATACCAGACCCCGTCAACATAACGCAGCGAAGTCGCCCACTGGCTCTTGCCGTAGGCATTGCGGCCGTTGCGAAGGTTATACACGTCGTCATCCTCGAGGCAGTCGTAAATATAATTGACTATCCTCCAGTGTACGAGGTCCTTTGAATGCATGATAGGTGCGCCCGGGCAGAAATACATCGTCGTGCTGGCCATATAGTAGTCATCCCCTACCCTGACCACCTCGTTGTCAGGTATGTCGGTGTAGGTCAGAGGGTTGACTGCATCCTGCCAGCCCTGCTCCGACTTGCATCCCGTCAGCGCCGCCGAAGAAAGCAGCGCGAGCGGAAGAAGAATTTTATAGAGTGTTTTCATATTCATTTAACTGCATAAAGTCCTATGGTCGTGCCGGTAAATCCGCCGGCCTCAGCGGTAGAAAGGTATTCCGCAGGCACCTTGTCGATAAGCCTTGTCCAAGCCTTGCCGTCCGGAGCATACCAGAACGCCATGTCCATGCCGTCCGAAGTCACCTTGAGGTCGATGTAGCTGTAGTTTCCTATAGCGACTGAAGCGAGAGTCCTGCTCTGCCTTCCGGAGGATTCGAGGGAAACGGTCCTCGCGCCCTCTGCGCCCGCCACCTTGAGGAAATACTGATGGTTCTCATCCTTGAAGACAAGCATACCCGCAGCCTCGCCGTCGGCGGAAGGGTTGAAATACATCCTCGTGGAAGCGTTGAACTTGTGGTGCTGAAGCCTGCGGAGCACGAGTGCCGGGGTGCAGAACCGGGTAGCCCTCTGAGAGGAGCAGACCAGCTCCAGGCGGCCGCCGTCGAGCTTGCAGAGCCCGTCAAGAGGTCCGCGCAGCGACAGCCAGTCATTGGACAGCTCGGCGCCCGTGAACTCGTCACGCACCTCGAAGTTGCCGAAAGTGACCTTGTCGGAACGCTCCGCCCCCTCGTGGCGCACTATCATAGGCACAGTCTCATCGCCGCGGGTGATGATCGGGAATCCGTCCGCGCTCCAGCGCACCGGCATCATGAAGGTCTCGCGGCCCAGGTTCTCAAACGCTCCGTCGATAGGACGGCAGGCAAGGAACACCGCCCACCAGTCCCCTTCCGGGGTCTGCACGAGGTCGGCGTGGCCGGCGCAGGTGACAGGGTACGGCCTGTCGGCACGCAGATGCCTCTGGGTGAGGATTGGGTTCTGGTTCCAAGGCTTGTATTCTCCCATAGGGCTGTCGCTGCTGAAGATGACCTCGGAGTGCATGTCTCCGGTGCCGCCCTCGGCCGCCATCAGGAAATAGCGTCCGTTGATCTTGTAGAGATGCGGTCCCTCAATCCAGATTGGCTTGTCAGCAGGGTTCACGCCCTTGTTGATGATGACCTTGCGCTCCCCGACCGTGCAGTCGTTCTCCACATCGTATTCCACGATGCGGATGGTCCTGTGCCCGCTGTATTCAGGCTTCCCGTCCGGCGCGTCGTCGTTGTTGACGATGTACGCCCTGCCGTCCTCGTCGAAGAAGAGGGACGGGTCAATACCCTGAACCTGAGGCAGAAGTATAGGATCGGACCACTCGCCGAGCGGGTCCGTGGCCTTGACCACGAAGTTGCCCGCCCCCACGTTGGTGGTGATCATGTAATAGGTCTTGTTGTGGGGGTTGTATTTGATGTCAGGGGCGAAAATGCCGCCGCTGACATGCTGCTTGCCAAGGTTGACGAGCTGCGACGGGCGCGAGAGCACATAGCCCTTCTGCTCCCAGTTCAGCAGGTCGGTGCTGTGGAAGATAGGGACTCCCGGGAAATAGGAGAAGGTGGAAGTGACCAGATAATAGTCCCCTTCCCCGTTGGTGCAGATGCTCGGGTCGGAATACCATCCCGGGAGAAGAGGGTTATATGCATAATCCTCGCCCGGCAGCGGATTCTCTACATAGAAGTCATCCTCGCCCTTATAGTCGAACCATTCGAAGGCCGCCGACCCGTCCGGCACCTTTACCGAACAGGCCGCGAGGCCGAGAATGGAAGCAATAAAGAGAATGCTTTTTTTCATTTATGCGAATTTATTTGAATTCAATCCAGTCAATCTCGACGCCGGCGCCGCTCTGGAGCGTGGCCATAATCGACTTGACGCCGGTAACTTCGGAACTCAGCTTGGCGCTGACCTCCACCCACTTGCCGGCCTTAGGCAGATTGACGGTGACGAAGGCAGGCTCCTCGCCGACGCTGATGGCAAGCGTACCCTTGGCGGAAGAGCGCAGGCGTACCTTGACCTCGCTCGGAGACTGTGCCCCGAAATCGATGTCGTTGTACTTCACCCACACGCCCGGACGCCCGAGGCTTACATACCAGCCCTCGAAAGTGTTGTCAGGGTTGAGGAAATCTATGCCGGTGCCGACTGGGTAAATTGCGCTGTAGCGGTCAAGCTGCACCTTGCTGCGGGCAGGGGTAATGCCCACGCCGCGGTAGGTAGGAGTTACAGGCTGGATGGTGCCGTCAGCATTGAAGATCACCTTGTCGATGCGGGCAGAGCGGTTCTTGTCGAACTGAGGAGAATAGTCATTGTGGTGGTAGAAGAGGTACCACTGGCCCTCGTATTCCACCAGGGAGTGGTGGTTGGTCCAGCAGCCGTCCTGATGCTGCTCCATGATGAGGCCCTTGAACTCGAACGGTCCCATAGGGCTGTCGCTCATCGCGTATGCGAGGGTTTCGGTCTTGTCCTGCACCCACGGATAGGTGAGATAGTACTTGCCGTCCTTCTTGAAGGCGAAAGGTCCCTCCTTGAATCCGCCCGGGAGCTTCTCGTCGAGCCTTACCGGAGCGCCGTCGATCTCGGTCATATTGTCCTTGAGCTTCACTACCTGCAGGCCCATTCCGGACCAGTAGAGGTAGGCGCTGCCGTCGGTGTCGATGAGTACGCAAGGGTCGATGCCCATCACGCCCCTGATCTGGTGAGTCTCAGGCACGAACGGGCCGGCAGGAGAGGTAGCGACCGCGACTCCCACATTGAATCCGCGGCCCTCCTTTGGGGCGTCAGGAAAATAGAAATAGTATTTGCCGTCCTTATAGACGCAGTCCGGCGCCCACATGGAATAGCCCTCGGGGTTGCCCCAAGGCACGTTCTCCTGGCTGAGGATGGTGCCGTGGTCGGTCCAGTCGATGAGGTTCTCGGAAGAGAACACATGGTAGTCCGCCATGGAG
Source organism: bacterium (assembly GCA_963588685.1). Classification (GTDB taxonomy): domain Bacteria; phylum Bacteroidota; class Bacteroidia; order Bacteroidales; family UBA932; genus Cryptobacteroides. Next base: position 33,648 of record CAVAID010000012.1, on the reverse strand, counting down.
AACCATCTGCGCTCCGGCTCGACCGGGCTGATGATGTCATGGGACGGGTAGAGATAGACCTTGCCGTCGAATACGCGCGCAGTAGGGTCTGCGGTGAACTGGTCGCGGATGACAGGATTCTGCGCGCCTGCCGAGGCGCAGATGAGCAGCAGGGCCGCTCCGGATAATGCTATTGACTTTCTCATACTATACTACTTGAAGAGGTGAGGTACGAATTCATTGAGACACCTTCTCCAGGTAAGCCACTCGTGGTGAGTGCCCGGAGACTCGTAATATTCAACATTGATACCGATTTCGCCGAGCTTGTCGGTGATGGCCTTGGTGCCGAAGTTCTCCTCTGAGCCTATGCCCATGAAGAAATATTTGACCTGCTTGTTGAAGGCTGCGCTGTCGGCGAAGGCGCCGTTGTAGATGGCCTTGTAGTCGGTGTCAGGGCCCATGAAGATGGCTCCGCTGAAGGCGCCGATGTAGGCGAACTTGTCGAGGTTGGTAAGCGCGGTGTCGAAGGTCTGCTTGCCGCCCCAGGAGAGGCCTGCCATTGCGCGGCTGAGCCTGTCGGTCTTGACGCGGAAGGTCTTCTCGATATAAGGAATCAGCTCATCGGTAACGATCTTGCCGAAAGATGCCCCGAACTGGTCGCGGGTCTCGCCCTTGCGGCCTCCGAAAATGTAGCCGCAGTTGCCGTAGTCCATCACCACGATCATCGGCACGCACTTGCCGGCGGCGATGTTGTTGTCGAGGATATTGGCCATCCTGCCCTGCTGGTGCCAGCCTCTCTCGTCCTCGCCCATACCGTGCTGGAGGTAGAGGACAGGGTATTTGGCGTTCTTCCTGATTTCGTATTCAGCCGGGGTATAGACGAAGCAGCGGCGCATGGCCTGCTCGCTCTCCGACCAGTACTGGCACTCGCGCACCTGTCCGTGAGGCACGTTGCGGTCATAGGTATAGTAAGCCGCAACTTCCGGAGACTCAGGGATTTCGATACCGCTGGTCATCACTCCGCAGCCATAGAAGGAGTCGCTGCAAGGGTCGGCGACGGACACTCCGTCAACGATGAGGAAATAGTAGTGGAAGCCCACCACGAGAGGGTCGGTAGTCACTGACCATACGCCTTCGGCGTCGCGGGACATAGGGTATTTCTTGCCGCAGATGTCCACCTGAAGCTCGTAGGCCTTGGGAGCCTTGAACTGGAAGGTAGCCCTGCCCTGGGCATCGACCTGAGGGTATTCGCGGCCCTTGATGTTGGTGGAAGCCGGAGTCTGGGCGAAGAGTCCCAGAGATGCAGCCGCAAAGAGCGCTGCGATGGAAGCTATGATTCTTTTGTTCATATTGTTTTTATTTAAAATATTTCTGAAGGGTCTCGATGAGATAGGTCCTGGCGTTCATCCAGGTATGTCCGCCTTCGGTGGTAATGCCCTCGTGGCGTATGCCCCTGGCGTCGAAGAACTCGCGGTTGCGCACCACATCGCCGTAGAGGAAGTCGGAGCTGCCCACGCCGATCCAGACGAGCTTCATCCTGCTGTTGAGAGGTGAAGGGGTGCTGACGAGCTCAGGGAAGTATGCGTCCATCACCTGAGGGGTGAGGTAGGCGCTGTAGCCCGCTACCCAGGCGAATTTGTCGATGTTCTTGAAGGCTGCGAAGAGGGACTGTCCGCCGCCGCGTGAGAAGCCTGCTATGGCGCGGCTCTCGCGCTTGTTGATGGTGCGGAAGTTGCTCTCCACATAAGGCATTATGCACTGCGTGAGCTCGTTGGAGAAGGTGGTGTACATCTCGGCGGCCTGCATGGACGACGGCATCGGGGTACCGCTCATCATATTGCCGTAAGGCATCACGACTATCATCTCCTTTGCCTTGCCCTCGGCGATGAGGTTGTCGAGGATGACATTTAGCCTGCCGACCTTGAGCCAGGTCTCCTCGGTGTCGGTGGTGCCGCTGACGAGGTAGAATACAGGATATTTTTTATTGCCCTTGTCATAGCCCGCAGGAGTATAAACGAGCAGAGGGCGGTTGAGTCCGAGCACTTCGGACTTGTAGGTGCAGTAGGCGACTTTGCCGTGAGGCACGTCGCGGGTGATATAGAGAGGCTGCTGGGGCTGCTGAGGCTTGACATTCGAGCCCGGCATCGGCATTTCCTGGTAGGCAGGCATCTCAAGCAGGCTGGCCTTGAAATTCTCGTTAGGGAAGATGTCCTTGTTGAGAGGGTCGCAGACGGCGACACCGTCCACCACGAAATTGTACGGGTAGAGGTCCACCTTGTCGATGTTGACGGCAACATACCATACGCCGTCGGCATTGCGCTCCATCGGGATGTTGTGCTCCAGGAACTGGCCCGAGAGCTCCACGCGGGAGGCGGAAGGGTTGTTATATACGAATGTTACCTCCTTGCGCATAGGGTTGATGACAGGCGACTCGAGCTTGCGGCCCACGAGGGTCGGCTTGACATCGTAGCCGAGGAACGGCAGCATCGCCATAGCGTAGCGGCGGCCGAGGTTACGGTAGCCTTCGGCGCTGAAATGCAGGAAGTCCGGGAGGCTCGGAAGTCCTGAGGAAGATACCACATGAGCGGTAGGGATGGTACGCGGGAGAGCGTCAATCTGCGCGTTGGCGCCGCGGCAGATGCCACCCCTGTCGCCGTTGACCACCTCGCCCACGATAAGAGGCACTCTCTCGGCCTTGAGACCGAGGTCGGAGAGAAGCTTTTCATAAACGGTCTTGACCTTGGCGGCCCACTCCGGGTCACCGGTGTTGGATTCGCCCTGATGCAGGAGGATGCCGGAGATCACACCGTCCTTCTGCGCGAGGCGGGCAATCTCGACGAGACGGTCATACGGACGGTTGCCGTAGCACTCTAGCATGCGCTTCATCCAGTCGGGAGCCACATCGCGGGCGTAGGCCTCCTGCTGGTCCTGCATGAAGCCCTCTATCTTGATGCCGCCGATGGCCACATTGATGATGCCGACGCGGTGATTGTCAGGGAGATATTCGAGCAGGGTGCGCCCGAAATAGTCTGCCGGGGTAAGTCCGTTGCGGTAGCGGCAGAGAGGAGGAAGCGCCTTGTACCACTGTCCCTTGACGCGGCTGCCGTCCTCGAAGTCGTAGGTGGCCATCGTGAGATAGCGCTCGCTCACTCCGACGGAGTCCTGTGCCTCAGGCCTGGCTGCGCCCTCCATATTGGACTGGCCGAAGCAGAGGAAGATGTGGAAATTTGGGTCCTGGGCCATCAGACCGCAGGTCAAGCCCAAAGCGATGATTGAAAGGAAAAGACGCTTCATTATTTATAAAAATTTAAAAGGAAGGGGCACCTTCACGGGAGATGCCCCCTCCGGATACACATTTCAACTATTCAGAATCTGAAGCTGATGCCCAGCCGAGGACGTCCTGAAGGTTAGGGTTGACGACCTTGATATCGTATGGGAACGGGAAATACTCGTGCTTCCCGACAACAAAGTCTTCATATTTGCCTTCAGTGTACTTGGTAAAGAACTTGTGCTCTTTCTGGTAGCAGTCCTTGCCGTCGATGAAGAATTCATCGCAGAGGCAAGGGAGCATATATTTGCCGTCGCGGTGGAGAGAGGACTGGTTGAAAATCTTGTTGAGGTCAACCTTGCCCTGCTTGCTCCAGCGGACGAGGTCGTGGAAGCGGCAGCTCTCGAACCACATCTCATACTGCTTCTCCTCCATAACGTTCTCGAAGGTAAGTTCGCTGCTGACCTTGCCTGAGCCTGAGCGCTTCTGGACTTCCTGGAGAGCCTTGAGACCCTTGTCGGCGTCAGATGAACCTATGCAGGCCTCAGCGTAGAGAAGGAGAGCCTCGGCGTAGCGAGCGACTTTGTAGTTTCTCGCGTTGGAGCCTACACCCAAATAAGAAGTGTTGTCGGAAGGATAAGACTTACCGCCGGTGAGAATCTTAGGAGGGTTGATATAAACCATATGCTTCCACTCGAAGTATGGGCCGTGGCTGAAGAGACCGTTTGAAGACTTGATTCCGCGCATTGGATCGGCCTTCTTCTGCTCGAGGGTTCCGTCGTTAACCTCGGAATTCCAGTCCATTTCATAGAGCCACTCGTTTTCGGTAAGGAAACAGGCCCTGCGGCGAGGAGAGTCTCCGTCGTGCTCAAGGAACTTCTTGGCGAACTCTTCGGTAATAGCGCCGCCGTTCCATCCAGCGATTCCGGAGCAAACTTCAGGAGAGGACGGAAGAGCATCGATACGCCAGCAATATACATTGGCGACCATAATGCCGCAGCGGTAAAGTGCTGACCAGAAACCGCTGGCAAAAGCGTTGGCGTCCTCAATGATGTTCGGCTCGAAAATCTTCTCTGAGTTGCCGTCACCTGCTACATGGAAGTTGGTCCAGTATTCCTCGGAAGGGATAAGGGCATAGTCGCCTGAATTGATGAGGTCGCCGAGATACTTGCGTGCGGTGGCAGGGTCATTGTTGAACATCGCTGCCTTGCCGGCTACGAACTGGGCGAAGCCTACGCTCATGCGGGCGGTAGCGTCCTTGTCGCCGGTACCGTTGCGCTTAGGAAGGTAGCCTGAAGAGATGGCCTCCTCGCACTGGGAAATGACCCACTCGAGGATCTGGGACTGGCTCTCCGCATTGGTAGGGAGCTCGTCGGCGTCGAGGAGACGGTCGAGGAGCGGCGGGCAGTTCCAGCTGAGGGCGGTCATAAGGTGGAGGTATGCACGCATCACACGGGCCTCGGCTACAGCCTTCTTCGTGAAATCGCTGGTGAACTTAGGCTCGGTGCCGGCGCGGTTCTCGTTGGTGAAGTTTGAGATGACAAGGTTGGTGTGATAGATGGCATAATAATATTTCTGATACATCTTCTTCAGCGTACTGTTGGCATTTCCGTAACGGAATTCGTCGAATACTCTGAAATCGGAATGGTCATCAGGGTCATTGCCGGCAGCGAGAATATCGTCGGCTGAATAGTTGAGAATTACCTGCTCTGGGACATCAAGTCCTTCAGATCCGCCGACATTGTCGTAGAAACTTGCATACATGTCGGCAAGAGCCGCTGCAGCATCATCGTCGGACTGGTAGAAAGAGTCGTAGCTTACTACGCCCTTCTGCGGGATTTCGAGTTTGCTCTCGCAGGAAGAAGCCAGCAGGGCGAGTCCGCACAGGATTGGAACAAATATCTTTTTCATATTCAAAGCAGTCATTAGAATGTTAAATTGACACCAAGGATAAGTTTCTGCATGGTAGGATATGAACCCCAGTCAAGACCTGCACCGGCATTTGTGCTGGTGTAAGCGGTCTCAGGGTCGAGTCCAGGATAGCTTGTGATGGTAAAGAAGTCATCGAGAGACACATAGACGCGGAGCTCGCTGATGGCAGCCTTCTTGGTAAGGTTGCGCGGCAGGGTGTAACCGAGCTGCATCTGCTTGATCCTGAAGTAGTCGCCCTTGAATACATTGGCTGTTGAAGACCAATACTGCCATGCGCCCTCGGTCTTGGACGGATGAGGGAGATATCCGTTAGGATTGCTCTCGGTGCGTGAGTTGTAATAGTAGTATTTGAGGTTATTCTTGAAGCCGGTCCTGTGGAGGATAGGCATAATAGAGTTGCCTGCGATACCTGAACCGTAGATTAGGAGATCAAAGCCCTTCCATGCGAGATTGATGTTGATTCCGTAGGTGAGGTCAGGAGTACCCTTGCCGATATAGGTCATATCATTGGTGGTGACAGAACCGTCGCCGTCCATATCGCGAAGCTTATAGTCTCCATTCTCATCAATTCCGTCATATATGTATCCGCGAAGATACCATACAGGGTAGCCAGGCTCAAATGCAGTCCTTATATCATAGTTGGATCCGCCGGCAGCATTGTTCTCAATACGAGGCACACCTGCCGGGAGGTAGGTAACTTCGTTGTGGAGGGTGGAGAGGTTGCCGTTGATGGAGTAGCTGAAGTCTCCGATGCTGTCCTTCCATCCGAGTTCAAATTCGAGACCCCTGTTGAGGACACCGCCGCCGTTGATGGTGGTGCTGCTTACGCCGAGCTCAGGAGGAGTGGTAACGGAGATGAGGAGGTCCTTGGTCTGCTTGTCATAGTAGTCGAAGCCGAAGGTCAGGCGGTCGCCGAAGAGGCGGGCGTCGAGACCGAGGTCGAGCTGCTCTGAGGTCTCCCACTTGAGGTTAGGGTTAGGAAGTCCTGAAGGAGATGAGCCGTAAGTGGTTCCGATGGTATCGACACCATACTGATACCAGCTGTTACCGAGGCTGATGGTGGTAGCGTAAGGGTAGTTGCTGAGCACGCCGATGTTACCGTTCTGTCCCCAGGAAGCGCGAATCTTGAGGAAAGAGAGGAGGTCACGGTCAACATTGTCCTTGACGAAGCTTTCGTTGCTGACTGTCCAGCCTGCGGAAACTGAAGGGAAGTAGCCCCAGCGGTTGCTTGCAGGAAGCTTGGATGAGTCGAAGGCGTCTGCGCGGAAGTTGGCCTGGAGGCTGTAGCGGTTGTCGTAGCTATAGACGAGACGGCCGAAGTATGCGAGGGAAGCAGACCTTGAAGGGGCGTTGGTTACCGACTTGGCAGCATCTCCCTTCAAGTAATTGATATAGCGGAAGTTCTCCTCATAAGAGGTAAGGATATCGTCACCACTGCTGCTGACTGATATGCCGTCGCTGTTGGTCTCGCGGTAAGACATACCGGCCATTGCGGAGATTTCGTGCTTGCCGAATGACTTGGTATAGTTGGCGAAGTTCTCCCACTGATAGTAGTAGCTGTTGCTGGCGGTAGCAGAGATGCTGTAGCTGTCGGTGTTGCCGCGGGAGCCTACATAATAAGGTGCGGTATAGCTGTGGGAATTGCTCATTGAGAACCTGTAGCCGAAGCGTGAGGTAATGGTCAGTCCCTTGATCGGAGTGAGGTTGGCATAGAGGGTACCGTTGACATTGATACCGCCGTTGCTGCTGTCGGTAGCGTCACGCTTGGTGAACGGGCTACCTTCTACATCTGAATACTTGGAATTTGCATACCAGCCGTTCTCGTCGCCGAGGAAGCGGTACGGGTGCGGGGCGGTGCCGGCCTGTACCTTCTCGTACATCGACCTGACATCGGAAGACATTTCGTCAAGGCTTGTCCAATATACCGGGGTGAGAGGGTCAATCTCGAGCATTTGTGCGAAAGAAGAGCCGTAGCCGCGCTGGGACACGCTCTGGGTGGACCACTTCTCCATGGAGTTGTTGGTACCGATGGTCAACCATTTGAAGAGCTGGTAGTCAGCGTTGATCTGGGCGGAAAGTCTCTTATAGACATCCTTGTCGCCGCGGACGATACCGTTGTTATAGACATAATTGAGGGAGGTGAAGAAATGTCCCTTCTTGTTGCCGCCGGAGAAGCTGATTGAGTGCTGCTGGCTCCAGGTAGGCTCGGTGTAGGCACTGATCCAGTCCTGGTCGATGACGCCATCCTTATAATAAGGGTGTGAATAGTCGTTGTCCTTAATCTTGTTGTTTACCCACTCCTCACCGTTCTTCATGGAGAGATAATCAACGAGTTCAGCGCGGTTCATCACAGGTCTGCGGCTGAAAGTCTGGAGGGTAGCCTTGCCGGAATAAGTAACCGTTGACTTGCCGTCCATACCGCTCTTGGTGGTAACGAGGATGACACCGTTGCCTGCCTCGGCACCGTAGATAGCTGCTGAAGCCGCATCCTTGAGAACCTCGATGGACTCGATCATTGAAGGGTCAAGATACTGGATGCTGCTGACCTGAAGACCGTCCACAATGTAGAGAGGAGCGATGTTGTCGGAGTTTGAAGAATATCCGCGGACACGGATGGTGGAACCTGAACCCGGCGCACCGTTGTTGATTACGTGCACACCTGAAGCCTTGCCCTGAAGAGCCGCAGCTGCATCAGAGGTGGAGCGGTTCATGAGGTCGGAGGACTTGACAGAAGCCACGGAACCGGTGAGGTCGCTCTTCTTCTGCACGCCGTAACCGATTACGACGGTCTCCTCGAGGAGCTGTGAATCCTCGGCGAGAACGAAGTTGAAAGTGGATTTGTTGCCGACGGAAACCGTCTGTGACACATAGCCGATGCAGGATACCTCAATCCTTGCGCCGGCCGGCACGGAAAGCACGAACTTACCGTCATTGTCGGTCATGGCTCCGGTGGAGCTCTGTCCTACGACTACTACGGCGGCGCCGATTACCGGCACGCCCTTGTCGTCAAGCACAGTTCCACTTATGGCACGGTTCTGAGCGCCAAGGGTAAAGGTGCTCAGAATGAAGGCAAACAATATCATCGCGATATGTGTAAGCCGTTTTGAACATAGATTAATCATACTACAGATTTTAATAAATAGTGTATAATGTGGTATAATGTTTTTAAAAATTTTAGCTAATGTGGCCTTTATTTTGCAATACAAAGATAGATTTACATTTCAATCGGGCCGCGCACGGGCGTTACTTTGATGTTTATCGGCATTTCAAATTGGTAACGCGCAGCGCTGTTACGGGAGTAAAAGAAAATGTTACGCAAATGACTTCCCCCGCTTGATGAAAAATGTTAAATTTGCGGCAAACTTTATAACCAAACCAATTGGATATGGCAAAACAATATTTCCCTCAGATCGGCAAGATACCGTTCGAGGGCCCAGAGAGCAAAAATCCTCTCGCATTCCACTATTATGACCCGGAAAGAGTAGTCCTCGGCAAGAAGATGAAGGACTGGCTGAAGTTCGCAATGGCATGGTGGCACACGCTCGGCCAGGCCAGCGGCGACCAGTTCGGCGGCCAGACCCGCAGCTATGAGTGGGACAAGGCTTCAGATCCTCTCCAGAGGGCTAAGGACAAGATGGATGCAGGCTTCGAGATCATGGAGAAGCTCGGCATCGAGTACTTCTGCTTCCACGATGTTGACCTCATCGAAGAGGGCGCTACCATCGAGGAGTACGAGGCACGCATGAACGCCATCACTGACTACGCGCTGGAGAAGATGAAGGGCACCAATATCAAGAACCTTTGGGGCACCGCCAACGTCTTCGGCCACAAGCGCTATATGAACGGCGCAGCCACCAACCCTGACTTCGACGTAGTTGCAAGGGCAGCCGTACAGATCAAGGCAGCCATCGACGCCACCATCAAGCTCGGCGGCACAAACTATGTGTTCTGGGGCGGACGCGAGGGCTATATGAGCCTGCTCAACACCCAGATGCAGCGCGAGAAGGACCACCTTGCAAATATGCTCAAGGCCGCACGCGACTACGCACGCGCCAAGGGATTCAAGGGCACCTTCCTCATCGAGCCTAAGCCGATGGAGCCTACCAAGCATCAGTATGACGTAGATACCGAGACAGTTGCCGGCTTCCTCCGCGCCAACGGACTCGAGAAGGACTTCAAGGTAAACATCGAGGTCAACCACGCTACCCTCGCAGGCCACACCTTCGAGCACGAGCTTGCAGTTGCAGTTGACAACGGAATCCTCGGATCCATCGACGCCAACCGCGGCGACGCTCAGAACGGCTGGGATACCGACCAGTTCCCTATCGACAACTTCGAGCTTACCCAGGCTATGCTTCAGATTATCCGCAACGGCGGTCTCGGCAACGGCGGTTCCAACTTCGACGCGAAGCTTCGCCGCAACTCCACCGACCCTGAGGACATCTTCATCGCACACATCTCCGGTATGGACGCCATGGCACGCGCTCTTCTGAACGCTGCAGCCATCGTCGAGGAGTCACCGCTCCCTGCAATGGTAAAGGAGCGCTACGCTTCCTTCGACGCAGGCGAGGGCAAGGCCTTCGAAGAGGGCAAGCTCAGCCTCGAGCAGATTGTGGACTACGCCAAGAAGGTTGGCGAGCCTAAGCAGACCAGCGGCAAGCAGGAGCTGTACGAAACTATCGTCAGTCTTTATTGCAAGTAGCAGTCTGACTGTTCATATACCCGCGGGGTGATACCCCGTAGAGCTTCTTGAATGCAGTGGCGAAGTTGGCCGGATTCTCGAATCCCACGAGAGCGGCAACTTCGCCAATTGATTGTTTACCCTCCGAGAGCAGCTTGGCTGCCTGTGCGAGACGGGTATTGCGGATGAAGTCGCTGGTGGTCTGGTTGGTGAGCTCCTTGAGCTTTCGGTACAGATGCACGCGGCTGATGCCGACCTGCTGGGCAAGCACCTCGATGGTAAGCTCGGAATTGCCCATATTCTCGTTGAGCACGCGCATTATCCTCTCCATCAGTTTGTCGTCCGGAGTGCGGATTTCAGGCTTGACGATCTTGTCGTCGTGGCTCTGTTGCCCGGCGAAGTTGTTGCGCAGAATGCGGCGATTCTCAATCAGATTGATAATGGTAGCCTTGAGAACCTCTATATTGAAAGGCTTCGCTATGTAAGCGTCGGCGCCTGACTTGAGGCCCGCGATATTGTCCTCGTCCTTGGACTTGCCGGTCAGCATCACGAACGGGATGTGGTTGAGGTTGATGTTCTGGCGTATCTTGTCGCAGAGCGTTATACCGTCCATCACAGGCATCACCACGTCGCTGACGATGATGTCCGGACGGCTCTCGAATACGCTGTCGAGGGCCTCCTTGCCGTTGGAGCACTGTATTATATGGAAGTCCTGCGAGAGTTCCTCGGCCACATAGCTGCGGAGCTCGCTGTCGTCATCGACCAGCATCAGGCGGTACTTGGTCTTAGGGCTGGCGTGGCCGCCCTCCTCCGGGATGGTGATGGCTTCAGGCAGCACCACAGGCGCCTCGGCAGGCTTGACGGCCGGCACTTCCGCCTCCGCCGGAGCAATCTGCTCGTCGCTCAGGTGCTCGCGGCCCAGAGGCAGCGTGACCATAAAGCGGGACCCCGTGCCGTCAGGGTTGTTCTCAGCGTGGACTTCGCCGCTGTGCAGCTCGACGAGCGAGCGCACGAGGTCGAGTCCGACGCCGGTACCTCCCTTATATACGCTCTGCCCTCCCCTCGCCTGGTAGAAACGCTTGAAGATGTTCTCCAGCTCCTCCGGCGCGATGCCGATACCGTTGTCGATGACGGAGATGCGCGCCATGTCCCTGCCGTCGCGCTGCACCGTCTCCAGCAGTATCTTGACCTTGCCGTTTACCGGGGTGAACTTGAAGGCGTTGGAGAGCAGGTTGATGATGACCTTGTCGAGGTTGGTCGGGTCGAACCATAGATTGAGGCTGTCCAGGCCCGGATGGGAGAAGGTGAGCGAGATGTTCTTCTGGGAGAACTGCCCGGCCATGTTATCCACTATATTGGAGATGAACGGCACCACATCGTTCTCGGAGAAGTGCAGCTTGAGGCCGCCCTTGTCTATCTTTCGCACATCGAGCAGCTGGTTCATCAGCAGGAGGAGCTTCTCCGTGTTGCGGTACATTATACGGTAGTTGCGCTGCCTCTCCTCAGGACTGCCCTCAGAGCTCATCAGCTTGCGCAACGGGTTGATAATCATTGAGAGAGGGTTCTTCAGCTCGTGGGAGATGTTGACGAAGAACTGAAGCTTGGCCTCGTTGATGCGGTCGGACATCTCATACTCCTTGAGCTTCTGCTTCGAGCGGTAGTGCGCAAGCAGCCAGGCCCCCACTCCGGCGCAGATGGCCAGGGCCAGCAGCACATAGAGGAACTTCGCGAGCGGAGTCGCCCAGAACGGCGGGTGGATATTGATGCCGAGGGAGACGACTTCCGACTCCATGAACGCGTCCCTGGCCTTGAGGTAGAGCCTGTGCTCCCCTACCGGCAGACTGCTGAAAGAGAGCCTGTAGGTGCCCTGAGGCAGAGTTGTCCAGTCTTCGCGGTCCATCCTGTACATATAGCGGAGCCTCTCCGGGGCGCCCTTTTCCACCGTAGCGAAAAGCAGGGTGAAGGCGTTGTCGCTGTGCGAGAGGTCAATCTTGTCGGCGTTGTAGATTACCGAATTGAGTATCTGGTACTTGCCGGACTTCATCCCCTTGGTCACGGAGCGGTTGTGCAGGTACAGGTCGGTGAAGCGCACCGTCCATTTCTTGAGCGGGGAGACTATCTCCGACGGGCGGAAATATGTGAGTCCCGCTGTGCCGCCGAACCAGAGGGTGCCGTCGGCGTCGCGCCAGGAGGCGTTGCGGGTGAATTCGTTGCCCTGTATGCCGTCCTCGGTGTAGAAGGTAATCTGCACCTTGTAGTCAGGCCCAAGCCTGGAGAGGCCGTAGCCGGTGCCGAGCCAGGTGAGGCCGTCAGAATCCTGGAGCACCGAATATATGGTGCTGGTAGGCAGGCCGTCCTTCTCGGTATAGAGCCTGGTGCTGCCGTCGGACTTCCAGATGAGGAGGCCGTTCTCGCAGCCGAAGGCTATGCTGCCGTCGTTCTGGCGGTTGACGGTGTGGATGATGTTGTCGGAGGTGATGCTCGTGAATACGGTGCCGCCGTCCAGCTTGAGCCTGCAGGCGCCGTCGTAGGTGCCCATAAAGAGGCTGCCGTCGGCCCATATCATGCATGTTATGTAGAGCGGCACTTCCCTGAGCACCGGCGAGAGGTCGGTGAAGCTGCGGGTGCGGAGGTCGTAGCAGAGCAGGCCGGAACCCATGGTGGCTATCCAAACCCTTCCGTTGTCATCCTCGGCAAAGGCGGTTATGTGTTTGGCGATGGTGCTGCGCAGGCTGCTGAAATCCACATATCTGCACCTGCCGCTCCTGCGGTCGAGTATCCCGACCGAGCTGTCGAAGGAGGAGAGCCAGAGGTTGCCGGCCGAGTCCTCGAAGAGCCCGGTCACGGTTGCCGGCACTGAATGGTCCGTCCCGTCGTAGCTGAAATGGCGCACGGTCTGCCCGTCCTGCGAAATGCCGTAGATGCCGTCGTTGTCGGTGCCGACCCACATGGTCCCGTCGTCGGTGCGGCAGAGCGCGCTGACCGCGCAGGAGCCGATACGGTTGTTGACATAGGAGCGGAAGCCGAAGTATTTGAAGTTGTTGCGCCTGAACGGCACGACGACCACTCCCTTCTGGTAGATGCCGAACCAGAGATTGCCCTCCCTGTCCCTCTCGATGGAGTGGACCTTGAGTCTGGTGAGGTCGTAGCGCCCGTCAAGCTGGCTGAAGTTGCTGTATTTGCCCGTAGCGGGATTGTACACCTTGACTCCGGTGCCGTCGGTGCCGATGAGCAGGGAGCCGCCGGAGAACGGAGCTATGCACCTCGGAGCGAAGGCGTCCGTTCCGGGATACGGGATGGAGACGAAGTCGTCGCGGGTACTGTCATAGCGGAGCAGGCCTCCGTTGATGGCCACGATGTAGATTTCATTGTCGGGGGCGATGTACATGTCCAGCACATTGTAGCCCATGTCATCGAGGTATGAGGTGGTGGTGCCGTCAGGCTGGATTTTGTAGATTGCGCGCCTGGCTTTGACTATCCAGATGTTGCGCTCGCTGTCCTCGCGCACGAAGGAGGAATAGTTCATCGTGGAAGAGAATCCCAGCGGCGAGAGGCTCGGGACGGTATCCCGGACGCTGATGGAGGCGAGGCTGTTGCCTATGGCGAAGAGTTCCCCGCCGGAAAGCTCGCGCACCGAATTGACCTGCCCGGAAGCAGCGCCGCCGTCGGCGAAGCGGGCCGGAGCGGAGAAACGGTCGGTGTCGCGGTCATAGAGCTGCACTCCGGCGTGACTCGCGATGAAAAGATGCCCCTTGCTGTCCTCGTATATGCTTGTAATATAGTCACTTCCTATTGAATGCGGGTCGTCCGGGTCGCAGGTGTAGCGGACCATCTTGTTGCCGTCGAAGCGGTTGAGTCCGTCCTCGGTGGCAATCCACATCATCGACGCGCTGTCCTCGTAGATCTGCCGTATCAGGCTGCTGGACAATCCGTTCTCGGTGGTATAGAATGTGTAGTCCTGTGCACTGCCTGCGAGCGGCGCCAGGAGAAGAAGCAGGGTATATAGGATTCTTTTCATCGTGCAAAAGTGGTTACAAGCAGACGAAGATACGAATAATTTGGCTATATTTGAAATTATGAACCAGAATAAAAATGAAGTGCCGGTACTTCTCCTTACCGGATACCTCGGGAGCGGCAAGACTACCCTCGTCAACCGCATCCTCTCCAACAGGCGGGGAATCAAGTTCGCCGTCATCGTCAACGACCTCGGAGAAGTCAATATAGACGCGTCCCTCATTGAGCAGGGAGGCGTAGTGGGCAAGAAGGACGACAGCCTCGTGGCCCTGCAGAACGGCTGCATCTGCTGCACGCTCAAGATGGACCTCGTGGAGCAGATCTGCCAGATTACCCGCACGGGCAAGTTCGACTACATAGTGATCGAGGCCAGCGGCATCTGCGAGCCGGCGCCTATCGCGCAGACCATCTGCTCGATTCCGCAGCTCGGCGGCGACTATGCCGAGGGCCCGCTGCCGCGCCTCGACTGCGTCGTGACCGTGGTTGACGCCCTCAGGATGCAGACCGAGTTCAGCTGCGGCGACACCCTGCCGCTGCGCAACTTCGATGAGGACGACCTCGAGAGCCTGGTCATCCAGCAGATCGAGTTCTGCAACATAATCCTCCTCAACAAGGCCTCCGAAGTGAAGAAGGACGACCTCGGCAGGATGAAGAGCATCATCCGCCAGCTGCAGCCTAAGGCGGAAATCATCGAGTGCAACTTCTGCGATGTTGAGCTGGACAAACTGCTGAACACCAATATGTTCAACTTCGACAGCGTGGCTACCTCAGCGGCCTGGATTTCAGAAATCGAGGGCCCGGGACACGAGGAGCTGCACGACGAGGAGGAGGGCGAAGCCGAGGAATACGGCATCTCCACCTTTGTATATTACCGCCGTCCGGCCTTCGACCTCAACAGGTTCGACGCCTGGGTTGCGAAGAAATGGCCCAAGTCAGTCATCCGCGCCAAGGGCATCTGCTACTTCAGCGACGACACCGACATGTGCTACCTCTTCGAGCAGGCGGGAGTGCAGAAATCCATCAAGGACGCCGGCCTGTGGTTCGCCACGATGAGCCGCGAGGAGCTGATGGACATGATGCTGCGCGACCCCAACCTCGCCCGCGACTGGGACAACACCTACGGCGACAGGATGGAGAAGATAGTCTTCATCGGCCAGCACATGGACAAGGACGCCATCACCCGGGAGCTTGACGCCTGTCTTGACGACGGGAAGTAATGCCTTACAAAACAAAAAATAGCGCGCAGCCTTTCTCAAGACTGCGCGCTATCGCGTTATAACTCAAATGATTATTTGATTTCAATCATCTTGTGGGTGTTCTCAGGGGCGACCTTGACGATCTTAGGGATGTTGACGCAGAGCACGCCGTTCTCGACCTTGGCCTCGATCTTCTCGCGGTCCGCATCGTCAGGCAGGGTCATGATCTGCTGATACTTTGAGTAAGAGAACTCGCGGCGCAGATAATGTCCGTGCTTCTTGTCGGCCTTCTCGTCAACCTTCTTCTCCATATCGATGGAGAGGTTGCCTTCCTCGTCGAGGCTGACCTTGAAGTCATCCTTGGTCAGGCCCGGAGCCGCAAGCTCGAGCTCGTAGCTCTTTTCGTTATCTAATACGTTGATGGCAGGTGCTGTCGCGTTGGCTTTGGCCATCCAGTTGGTATCAAAGAAGTCGTTGAAAATCTCAGGTAACCAGTTCTGTTCATTTCTTCTGATCGGTAACATAATTCAAATCTCCTATTTTTTAATTTATATTTATCTTTTTTCTTGTCCCGTCCGGGGGACGCCTGAATAAAATTCAATTCGCGTACCAAGGGTAAAAATTTACAAATTGGGGACAAATTGGCACCGCTAGCGACAAATTGGCAGCAAACCATTGACTATTTGGCGCATTTCGGCAATAAGCCTCCCGGCGCAGGCGGCAAGGCGGCGGCGGGTCGGTGTTACATTTGGAACGGAAATTATTATCTTTGCGCCGCAAAAAAACTTATAAGACAGTGAAAAAGAGCAAAATCATCATTCTCCTAGCGGCCGCGGCGCTCCTGCTCGGCCTGGCAGGGTGTACCCAGTCCGGAAGCGGCGATGTAGTCTATCGCCTAGAGCTGGATGACAGCGAAACCGAAGAATACAACGGCAGCGCGACCCACGATGCCAAGAAAGTGTATGACGACCTTGCAAGCCAGATCAGCAGCTTCAAGGCGAGTTATGTCAAGACCTGGAAGGAGAGCGCCCTTGACGGGGATTACTCCCTCACCGACGCTGAAGCCGAGAAGCAGTACAAATCGGCTCTCGCAGCCCTGCGCGACATAGAGTCCTCTGCCTTCAAGCAGATCGGCGCCCTGCCGAGCGACACACATGACAGCTTCAAGTTCGTGCTGAAGCTCTCCCTTGTCTCCGTTACCGGCGATATGGGCGAGCAGGTACTTGAGTCCAAGACAATTACAATCAGCTGCCCTCAGTCGTAGGGAAGCGACAACAGCGTATTACCCAATTGTTTGAAATGAAAAGATTTATCACTTTGTTTGCCGCCGCAGCGGTGGCAGTCCTATCGGTGAGCAGCTGCTACACCGAAAGCACCGAGGCGCTTTATGACATCTACTTTACTATCGGCGACCAGCACGAATCCTTCGGCCTTGGTGCAGATGAAGCCGAGAAAGCCCTCAGGGAGATTGAGTCAAGCGTCAATACTTTCACGAAGGCATCTGCTGTAGAGTGGAAGGAGACCGTCAAGAACAACGACTTCTCCTCTGCCGACGCGTCCGCCAGGTCCAGATATCAGTCTGTCCTCGCCGAGTTCCAGAAACTTGAGGCCGATGTCAAGGCCAAGGCCGCTGCCATCACTCCGGGTCTGAAGGCAAGTTTCAGCTACAAATATGTCATCAAGCTCAAGCGCTGGGCTCCGAACGGCAATGACGCCGAGCTGGAACAGTACTCCTTCACCGTTGAATATTAATTTAACATTATCGTAATCCCGGGGCAATAAACCCGTAACATACTGCCGTTACCTTTGCATCGTAAAGATAAAAGTACGATGAAGAAGGTAACGGTTATTAGTGTATTGTCAGCGCTGTTTCTGATGTCAGCCGCAGTGGCTGAAGCGCAGAGTATCAAGGGTGTAATAGTGGATGCGAAGAGCGGCGAGACGCTGATCGGAGCATTCGTGGAAGTGGTCGGAGGGACTCAGAATTCGATTTCCGCCCTCGACGGGAGCTACTCCCTGGACAGGATCGGCGCATCTGAGGTCTCAATCAAAGTGAGTTATCTCGGCTATCTCGACCGCGAACTGACGGATGTCAAGGTGCCGCAGGAAGCCCTCATCATAGAGATGACTCTTGACGAGCAGATGCTCGAGGCTACTACGGTGACCGCGGAGCAGCAGCGCAACACGGACGCTTCCCTGATGAGGATAGCCCGCGAGAGCCCGGTCATCATCAGCAATGTGTCGGCGCAGGAGATCGGCCGCACGCAGGACAGCAACGCGGGCGAGGTCATCCGGCGCATCCCGGGCGTGAGCCTGATCGACGAGAAGTTCGTGATGGTGCGCGGTCTCTCCCAGAGATACAATAATGTATGGATCAACGGCGGTGCCGCTCCGAGCTCGGAGGCCGATTCGAGGGCGTTCTCCTTCGACCTCGTGCCGAGTTCGCAGATCGACAACCTCACCATCATAAAGGTGCCGGCATCCGAATACCCTGCCGACTATTCCGGAGGATTCATCCTCATCGGGACCAAGGATGTGCCGGAGAAGAATTCCTTCAGCGTCTCCGCCGGAGGCAATTTCAACGACAGGTCGTACCGCGACTTCACCCGCATCAACGGCAAACTCGGAAGTCTGCCCGGCGGGATGAATGCCGAACTCAAGGGCTTCGGCAACAGGACGGTGGACCTCACGGCCAACTCCCTCGACAACGACTGGTCAACTTCCAGCATCAACCCCCTCAGTGACCGCAAGCTCGCCGCTTCCCTCACGAGAAGGTTCGAGAAGAGCGGCCACAAATTCGGCCTCAATGCCTCGGTCAACTGGTCGGAGGAGTTCCGCACGCTCGCGAATATGCAGAACAACCTCTTCGGAGTGTATGACTACAAGAACGGCAAATCCAACTACCTCCGCCATTCCATTGACAATCAGTACAACGACAATTCCCGCCTCGGCGCGATGCTCAACCTCAGCTGGCTCACTGCCGACGGGGTCAGCAAATTCCAGTTCAAGAACATATTCAACCGGATTGACAACCGGCGCTATACCGAGCGCGACGGCGTGAGCGCGCAGGCCAACCAGGAGCGCAGCGCGGAGTACTTCCAGCGCAGCCGCACCACCTACAACGGCCAGCTGACCGGCCAGCATCACTTCGAGAGCAACCTGTTCGACTGGTGCGCCGGATGGTCATACGCCGACAGGATTGTCCCGGACCGACGGCGCTACCTGGTCAACGACGCCCTCGAGAGCGGAGTCTATGCCCTCACGACCGGCAACGATATCTCCCGCGAGTGGACCGCCCTCTACGAGAACATCTCCTCACTCTCAGTCAACGACAGGCAGACATTCACCCTGATGGACAGGGAGGCCTATGTCAAGGCCGGAGTCTACGGCGAGTACCGCACCAGGCGCTACCATACCCGCAATTTCATATACAACTGGAATGTCTACAACAACACGCTTCCGTCAGGCTTCCGTCAGTATGACATCCCTACGCTGCTCAGTGACTCCCAGTATTTCGGAGAGGACAGGCTGCATCTGCTCGAGCAGCTGCAGATGAGGGACAACTACCGCGGCAACAATATCCTCGGCGCCGCCTACCTGACGGCTTCCCTGCCGCTCGGCAAGCTCAGCATACTCGCCGGCCTGCGCTTCGAGCACAACGATATGGAGCTCATCTCCAACACCCGCAACACCGAAGTGTCAGAGAGCAGCCGCCATTATGTGACCGATGACATCTTTCCGTCAGTGAGCGCGACCTGGCGCTTCAGCGACAAGCACAACCTGAGAGCATCCTACGGGCGCAGCCTGAACCGTCCGGAGTTCAGGGAAGTCTCATCCTCAGTATATTACGACTTCGACCTCGCATCCGACGTGCAGGGCAACACCGACCTGCGCAGCTGCTACATCGACAATGTCGACCTTCGCTACGAGTTCTATCCGAGCAGAGGAGAGACAGTTTCGCTGGCGGCATTCTACAAGCACTTCGACTCCCCGATAGAGTGGACATACACCGTAGCCGGAGGCACCGACCTCGTATATTCCTACAAGAATGCGCTCAGCGCCGACAACTACGGCCTTGAGCTCGACCTGCGCAAGGATCTGGGCTTCATCGGCCTGGAGAACTTCTCCCTCTCCTTCAACGGCGCGCTCATCCGGAGCCACGTGCACTTCGAGGAGGGTTCGCGCGAGGCTGACCGCCCTATGCAGGGCCAGTCCCCGTACCTTATCAACGCCGGACTCTTCTACAACAACAAGGATCTCGGACTCGACATAGCAGTGCTCTACAATAGGATAGGACGCCGTATCATCGGTGTGGGCCGCAGCGAAGGGTCGACCGGAGGAGAGGATATCGCCAGGGTGCCGGACAGTTATGAAATGCCGCGCAACAGCCTGGATTTCACGCTCTCCAAGAAGCTCGGAGGACACTTCGACATCAAGTTCTATGTCCGCAACATACTCGGCGAAGAAGTGGTTTACAAACAGTTCGAAGGTGACATCGAGCAGATCGCACGCTCCTGGAACCCCGGACGCAATATAGGCTTACAGTTCATTTATACCTTATAGTTTAAAAAATGGAAAAAATCAATTTCTCAGGATGCCTCTGCATCCTCGCTCTCGCGGGCGCTCTTGCGGCCTGCACCAAACAGAACACTCCTGCCGAGACCGGCTCAGACTATGTCTGGACCAAGGACGGCGGCCTGGACGCCTGCGACCACATCCTCTTCACTGACGGAAAGGCTGATCCGAACGGCAACGAAATCGGCACCGGCGACCAGGAGTTCGTATTCACCGGCAACCAGACCCTTGCCAAGGGTACATACTATCTCAAAGGATGGGTTTATATCGCTGACGGCGCACAGCTCACCATCGAGCCGGGCACCATCGTCAAGGGCGACAAGGAGACTATGGCCGCTCTCGTAGTGGAGAGGGGCGGAAAGCTCATCGCCAAGGGTGAGCAGGGCGCACCTATCGTCTTCACTTCCGCAGCCGAGGCCGGCGAGAGGAAGCCTGGCGACTGGGGCGGAATCATCATCTGCGGCAAGGCGCGCAACAACCAGAGCGAGATGATCATCGAGGGCGGCCCGCGCTCAAAGCACGGCGGCGAAGATGATTCCGACAACTCAGGCGTGCTGAGCTACGTCCGCATCGAGTTCGCCGGCTATCCGTTCAAGACCGACAAGGAGATCAACGGCCTCACCCTCGGCTCTGTGGGCAGCGGCACCCAGCTCGACCACATCCAGGTATCTTACTCCAACGATGACTCCATCGAGTGGTTCGGCGGCTGCTCCAATGCCAAGTATCTCGTGGCCTGGAAGGGCTGGGACGATGACTTCGATACAGACAACGGCTTCTCCGGCACCGTGCAGTTCGCGCTTGCTGTTCGCGACTCCAAGATTGCCGATGTGTCCCAAAGCAACGGTTTCGAGAGTGACAACTGCGCTGACGGCGCTGAGGTATCTCCTTACACTACAGCCACTTTCTCAAATGTGACCTTCGTTGGTCCGAAGCTTGACGCCTCATTCCAGAACACTTCCGACTATATCGATGGCGGCGCTCTCTATCCCAACAACGGCTCCGCTCTCGGCAAGTTCCAGTCTGCAATGCAGATCCGCCGCAACTCCCGCCTGAGCTGCATCAACTCCATTGCCGTAGGCTACCCGATCGGCCTCATCCTCGACAACCAGAAGGGCGACACCCAGGGCTCAGCCACCAAGGGCCTCCTCAAAGTGCAGAACGTATGGTTCGCAGGGATGGACGCAGTCGGCACAGATGCCAACAAGTGCTATGAGGATGTACTCGTGACCGGCTACGATGAGAACTCCAAGCCTGTCTATGACAAGACTCAGAAGTCATTCTCCTCTACCTGGTTCACGGCCCAGAGCGGCAACAGGGTCCTCGACAGCTGGACTTCCATCCTCTCCTCTGACGGTTATACTCCTGTCGCCGGCTCTGCAGTGCTCAGCGCCGCCTCATTCGACGGCGCCGGCTCCAACTTCTCCAAGGTCAGCTACATCGGAGCTTTAGGTCAGGGCGACAACTGGCTCGACGGCTGGACCGAATTCGACCCGGAGAACGCCAAGTATTAATATCCCTTCATTCATCTTACTTGCCATCATCAAGGCAGCCCTCAGGCTCCCTGGTGATGGTTTTTCTGTGTCAGCGCAGTTTTCAGAACTTCACGCTGCGGCGGTAGCTGATGAGAAGGGCGACCGTTACGCACATCGTGAGGGTCTCGGAGGCAGGGATGGCAAGCCAGGCGCCGACCTCCCCCCAAAGCAGGGTCATCCCGAAGAAGCAGAGCAGCATCAGCACGAA
Source organism: bacterium (assembly GCA_963588685.1). Taxonomy (GTDB): domain Bacteria; phylum Bacteroidota; class Bacteroidia; order Bacteroidales; family UBA932; genus Cryptobacteroides. Next base: position 12,263 of record CAVAID010000012.1, on the reverse strand, counting down.
GCCGCGCAGGGTCGAAATCACCGTAGCCTGCCGTACCTTCTCCACGCTCTGGAAGAATCCCATCGTCACGATGCTTATCGCCATCGGGATGAATCCTATGCTGAATAGCCTCATACCCTCCACAGCGAGGTCGTGGGCCGGGTCGGAAGCCTCGATGAAGAGCGAGGCTACAGGGCGGGCGAAGACAGTAGTCATCAGGACGACGACCGCGCCGTAGCCGACGCCGGTCACCAGGGCAAGCTTGAGCGCCTTCCAGGAACGCTCCAGGCTTCCCGCGCCGTAGTTGTAGCTCTGAATCGGCTGGGCCGCCACCGCAATCGCGTCATACACCATAAAGACTATAGGCGAGAGGTAGCAGACCACGCTGAACGCCGCCACCCCGCTGTCGCCGCTTATGCGGACGAAGATGTTGTTGCCGCAGATTACCATCAGCGCCACGGCGAGCTGAGCGAGCATGGTGGAGAAGCCCAACTTACACATATAGCCGCAGTTGCGCAGGGTATGCATCCACGCGCGCAGGGTCGAAACCTTGACCGCGGCAAAATGCAGCTTGTGCCCCGGATGGAACATATAAACCAGCAGCACCACAGACTCCACGCTCATCGCAATGCCGGTAGCGAGCGCCGCGCCGTGCAGGCCCCACTGGAACGGGAAGATGAAGAGCCAGTCGAGGAATATGTTGAGCAGCGCGCCGATAATATTGGCCGCCATCGCGTATTTCGGAGCGCCGTCCAGACGGATGAAGAAGCAGGAAGCGAGAATGACACCGTTGACCACCGCGAAAGGAGCGAATACCTTTAGGTAGTCGGCGGCGTAGCCCATCATCGTGTCGGAGCAGCCGAAGAAGCGCAGTATCGGAGTCGGGAAGAGGAGCAGCACGGCTGCGAATATGGCCATACTGACCACCGCCGCGCCGACTGACTGCGTCGCGACCATCCTGGCCGTGCGGAGATTGTCCTTGGAAAGGTGTATGGAAGCGACCACGGAGCCGCCCATACCCAGCATCAGAGATATGCCGCCCGATATCATGAATACCGGAGCGACCACATTGACGGCCGCCAGCGCGAGGGAACCGATGCCCCTCCCGACGAAGATTCCGTCAGTGATGTTGAATACGATGGAGAAAACCATCCCCAGCAGAGTCGGGTAGAAGACTTTGTTGAAAAGCACTCTCACATCCTCTCTGCCGAAATCAATTCTGTCTTTAAGTTCTGCCATAACGCTACTTTTGTAAAAAGCGCGCAAAGGTAGGACTTATAATCGGAGTAAACAAATGTAGTTTTTATCTTACCTCAACCTTTGAGAGAAGCTCGTTGCGGAGGCTCATATGCTTCTCAGCGCCCTCCAGACGGCAGCTGCCGCAGAGGCGTATATCCTCGCAGGAAGCACCGACGCTGAAACGGTATTCACCCGGGCTCACTGTCCATATAGCCGCATCGCAGTCATAGTAGGCAAGCTGCTCCGGGGAGAGGGTAAATGTCACGCTGCGCTTCTCGCCCGGCTGAAGGTCAACCCTCGCGAATGCCTTGAGCTGTATAGGTTTGAGCGGCTGGCCGTCTTCCGGAGAGAGGTAGAGCTGGACGATTTCGGTGCCGGCCCGTTCGCCGGTATTGCTGACGCTGCAGCTGACCTTTATAGTCTTACCTGTGGTCTTGGCGCTGCTCTGCACCTCCATATCGTCATAGGCGAAGGAAGTATATGAGAGTCCGTAACCGAACGGCCACTGCACCTTGTCGGTAGAGACGCGGTCGTTATAGCAATATAGGGTCTCATCCTCGGTGGACGGGTAGCTCACGCAGAGCTTCGCGGACGGATTGACCTTGCCGGTCAGAATGTCGGCCACGGCGTTGCCGCCCTCCTCACCCGGATACCAGGCCTGGAGAATCGCTGCACAGCCGTCAGCGACCTCGCCGAGCACCTGCGGACGGCCTCCGAACATAATCAGCACCACAGGTTTGCCGGTGGCGATAAGTTCGCGGAGAAAATTTTCCTGCTCACCCGGAAGGAGTATGCCCTTGCGCTGCCTGTTCTCGCCGCAGAGGGTCGGGTTCTCGCCGAGAGCGGCCACGATTACATCGCTCTCAGCCGCCTTCCTGATGGCAGCCGGCCAGTCGGTAGGGTCGGCGGACTTCATCAGCATCATGTTAAGTTTCTCGGTCCTCGGATCGCCGCCCTTGGTGATGGCCACCTCGTCAGCGGAACTCCAGTCGCAGCCCCTCTCGTAGGAGATGTCGAAGCGTCCCTCGGCGGCAGGTTTGAGCGCCTCGTAGAGCGACACGATTTTCGGGCTGTTCGGATCCACCTCGTTGCTCTGCCAGAAAGCCTGCATTGACTGATAGGTATAGTCACCGAGCATGCACCAGAAGGTATTGGCGTTAGGACCCACAAGGGCGATTTTTCGGCATTTGTCCTCTGAGAGAGGCAGAATGCCGTCATTCTTGAGCATCACTATGGACTGACAGGCAAGCTCATAGGCGGTCTGACGGTGCTCCGGCTTGTCGAGGTCGAGTTCGCCCTCGGCGCAGAAGCTGTCGCAGGAGAGCAGGCCGAGGCGGGCCTTGAGCATAAGGCTGCGCTTCACGGAGCGCTCGAAGTCTTCCCTGCTGACCGCGCCTGACGCCACGAGCTCAGGGAGATACCTGTAGCATTTACCTGAAGGTAGTTCGATATCGTTGCCGGCGGTAATGGCCTCGACCGCGCGCTGCTTGACTATATCTTCACCGCCTCCGCGGGTCGAATGGGAGACAGCTCCGTAGTCGCTGACAATGATGCCTCCGTAGCCGAGATAGCCACGGAGAATATGGTTGATGAGGGTGTCGCTGGAGACGGCCTGCTCGCTGCGGAAACGCCCGTAGGAGGTCATCAGGACCTGACTCCCCGCGAGGCGGATGGCCGCTTCGTGAGGCATCAGCACCTCTTCATAAAGTTCTTTCCAGCTGAGGGTTGAAGCTCCGCCGTAGCCGAGGAAATGCTTGGTGCATGCGGCCACGCCTTTGGTGAGGTCGTCACCCTGCAGTCCGCGCACGAAGGCCACGCCCATCTCGGAGCTGAGGCAGGCGTCCTCGCCGTAGGACTCCTCGATGCGGGACCAGTGTGCGGTCCTGATGAGATCGACCATAGGAGAAAGCGCGAGCGACGCGCCGAGCGAGCGCATCACTTCCGAGGTCTGGGATGTCTTGAGCTGCACGAGGGCCGGGTTCCAGCTGCAGGCGACGCCCAGCTGCTGGGGATATACCGTGGCGCCCTTGGCGGCCATACCGGTGATGGCTTCCTCGTGGAAGATGGCCGGAATGCCGCTCGGGGTTTCGTTGACGAGCCAGTTCTGCAAGTCGCGCACGAAATCCCGGAGCTCATCGGCATCCATTTCCAGCGAGCAGGCATACTGGCAGACATGCCCTATACCGTAGGGAATCACCTGGCGGCACTTCTCTATGGAGAGTTTGCCGTCCTCCATCACTTCACCCGGACGGATGCCGTAGAGTTGCGCCGCCCTTTCCTCATCGGACATCGCGGCATAGATACGGTCAACCTGCTTGCTCAGCCGGCTTTCTTCGGCGGCTTTGCGGCTTGCAGGCGAACAGGACAGGAGGCACAGCAGCGCCAGTCCCAAGAGACACAGATTCCTTTTCATAAATGTATGCGGTATTAGTCCGGTAAAGTTACGCCTTTTTGCGGTCTAACGCAAATCTACAATTTGGGCGGGGAAATATACAATTCGGAGTTTTTTGGGCATTTTCAATTAAAAAGTCTATCTTTGCGCCGCTTTTCTGCAACGGAATGGCAAGTGAGTACATCTTTAGACTCGGAAACAACTTAAAACAGTTTTTATACAAAATGAAAAAGATCATTCTTACTCTCGCTCTTGTAGCCGCAGCCGCTACTTCAGCAATGGCTCAGTTCAGCGTAGGAGCCGGTTATCTCAACCAGACCACCACTTCAAAGTACACAAGCGGTTCAAGCACCAGCAAGACCAGCGTTGCTTCCGATGGTTTCTATGTAGGTGCTGACGCAGCCTACAACCTCGGCTATGGCATTTCTGTAGTTCCGGGTATCTACTACGGCTACCTCGCAAATGACTCCGCAAGTTCAGTAGCAGGTCTCGTCGGCGCTGCGGGCAGCACCAAGAGCCACTACATCGCAGTCCCTGTAAACTTCAAGTACGGTATCGGCCTCGGCGATATGCTTAATGTATTCGTTTACGCCGGCCCTCAGTTCGAGCTCGGAGTATCTTCCAAGACCACTTACACTGCAAGTGTCCTCGGACAGAGCACCAGCAGCACCGTCGACAACTACAGCAATGACGGTAACCTCAACCGCTTCAACATCTCCCTCGGCGCAGGCATCGGCGTTGACGTGGCAGAGATGGTACGCGTAAACTTCGGCTACCACTACGGCCTCCTCAACATGTACAAGGGAGACAACAGCAGCAACTACAATATCAACAACTCATACTGGAGCGTAGGAGCAGCATTCCTGTTCTAGTCCCAGATTAACAAGATTTTCCAAAGCAAGCCGGCCCGGATTTTTCGGGCCGGCTTTATTTGCCTTGCCGCTAGTTAAACCAGGGATTCTTGGTGCTGCTGCTATACACATATCCGCCCTTGGAGTTTGTGTAGTTGAGACGGAGATATTTGCTGCCGCTAATGGCCGGGTCTGTCGGCATGGAGTTGCCGGTTTCATCGCGCACTCCGTCCAGCCAGATGTCCGTGGATACTTCGAATGACTTTTTGGCAAGGGCCTGGGTCCATTTGCTCTCCGAACTGTCGAAATATGTGACCGGGTAGTTATACTTGGACCATAGAATCTTCTTTCCGCTTGACGGGAGGCTTCGCTTATAGACATAATTTATCCTGAAATCCGGTCCGGAGTAGTAGTGATTGAGCCACTCGTCGCTGTCCAGCACCTTGAGCATCCACTTCTGCGCAGAGTCTTCCGCCTTGCCGTTCAGCGCCATCATATATGTGATGTTCTTGAGCGGCAGAGGATAGACTGTTGCGGCCAGAGAGCTGTGGAAAAGGCCAATCTGGTACAGGGTGGCGGTGTATTTGATGTCGAATGTCGAACTCGAGAACAGCTTGCGGCCGTCCCATTTGTTGGTCACGGTAAGAGTCACGGTTTGGGGACCGTAAGGCAATATAAGGCCTCCCGGGACATATTCCCCATCCACCATGGTGGGCTGCGAAGTCTCGTTGTATCTCCATTTGTAGAGGGTCGAGCCGTTGTATTCCGCCTCGATCACGGGGCGCAGGACCTTGCCCGAATTGCAGGTGAACGAGCAGCCGTTGTCGGTATAGGTAAACTCGAAGCGTGAGGTGTCGCCTTCCTGCTGACAGCAGGTTAACTCTCTGAGGATAAAGGCATCCGTCCCGCTCTGGTTGAGATAGTAAGATATCGTATCCTTTTTTGAAGACACTTCACCGAGCCGCGGGATGGACAGCGAATATGTCCGGTTGGGGGACGCCTTGAAGTTCAGCAGGGACGGCAGCTTGATTGTCAGCGTGCCGAGATTGTAGGTCTGGTTGGAATACTTCGGATCATAGGGGAAAGCATCCTCGATCTTGAGTGTGCCGAGCGTGGTCCTGGAGAGATAGACTTTGCTCTCGAAGAAGTCGAAGGCGAGATTGGCAAGCCATGGATATGCAGTCCCGTCAAATTTTATCGCAGGCTTAAGCAGGGCCTCGAACAGTTCGGAATTGAAGTCCGAAGCGGCGAGGGCCGTCCCGTCCGCAGCGGTATATTTCACATCCGCGTCAATCTCATTGCCGTCGAAAGGGATAATCTTAGTGGAGGTTTGCGATCCGATATTCAATTTCGGAAGGATGATATTGAGCGGAATGGTAGTGATTCCGTCATTGAGAGGGTCGTCGCTGCAGATGATAAGGGAGCCCGGGGCTTTTTTGCCGTCATAGGCCCTGGTGTCGGTCGGGGCGAAGCAGCAGAACTGCAGGGTCTCGCCTGAGGAGAGGCTCTGCGAGGCGTAGGAGCCCGGCTCGTCGAAAGGATAGATCACCGAGCCGTCGGAGTCGAGCTTATAGTAGCCGGGGAAGGCCGCCGAGAGACTCGGCGATGTCTTCCAATGCGTATTGTAAGTATGCTGACCGCCGGAGTTCGAGTTCTGGTCGGCTATGTAATACAGGGTGCCGCCCTCGAAGCCGGAGAACGAGAGCGTGCGGCACTGGGCGACATAGATTTGGTCCCCGGGCGCGCCGGTATCGCCGCTGACAGCGATGTCGTCGCGGGTGACGATCTCCGCAGTGATGGTCCTTGTGCCGGGATAGAGCGTCAGGGTCAGAGGCACGGACTTGCCGCTGACGAAGCGGGAGGGGTCGCTTACCTCGAAGAGGAAGCGCCCCCCGGCATAGCTGACAGCTATGCCGAGCGCTGAAAGCGCCTCCCGCTGCGGCTCGTTGGCGCTGTCATGGGTCGCGGACCAGAAATCCGAAGTCCAGGCCACATCAGTGAGGTTGGCGGCGCTGTAGCCCGCATCCACGAGCTTCGCCGAGCCGATTGCATTCGCTCCCCCGCCGCTCATCTCCAGATTAAGATCCAGCTCCGCCGCCCGGTTCTTCCTTACCACCACCTTCTTGCCATCAGGAATCCGCCCTGCAAGGTCGCCCGAGAGGTAAAACTCCCGAGTGTCGGTCAGGCCGTCCACCTGCACTTTCCAGTCCGGGGAGAAGATGGACTCGGCGTTGAATCCGAGGCTTACCCTGAAGCTCAGGCCGCGCTCTATGTCGAAGTCCCCCACTGCGTCCTTGCCCAGCAGGAAGCGATAGACCGTGCTTCCGCTGAAGCCGGAAGCAGGCCCGATATCGGCCTTGAACTCCACATAGCTCACAAGCCCTCCCAGCGCCGTCCCCACATTGTCCAGCGTCTTTGCGGAAGGGTCGGTATTGCCCGGGAGCAGCACTCCCTGACGGTTCTCAGGCACATAATAGACGAACTCTCTGCAGAGGGCATTCTCCATAGAGGCGTCGGCATCCCCGTAGGGAAGCACATCGTCCAGGCTCAGTGCCCTGGAGCCTCCGGGAGCGAAAGGCATAAGGCGGCTGTTGACCTGCCTCAGCTTCAGGCTCCCGTTGATGAAGGCCTCCAGGCTGCTTCCGGCGATGCCGCTGTGGTCCACCTCGACGGTGAGCCGCGCGAAGAGCCGCTTCATCTGCACCTGCACCGTCGCGGAAGAAGGGACTTTCACCCCGGTCTGCGACCAGCATAGCGGGATGCCGTAGGTCGCGGCCTCGGCGAAGCTTTCCCTCCTGTAGCCCCCGCCCTCGGAACCTCCGTCCATCCTGTAGTAGAAGTCCGCCAGCGAGGCCTCGTCGGCTGGGAAAGCCACTCCCCTCTTCGAGCCGTCGGAGCCGATCTCCCAGAGGTTGCCAAGCAGGTACAGGTTGTAGTTCTTCCCCGCAGGAAGCCTCAACGAAATCTGCCCTCCCAGGGCCTCAGAGGCAATCTCTATCTCAGAGTCGAGCCGTCCCGTCGAAGCGTCGTAGGCCGCGAGCACGGCCCCGCTGAATATGCTTTCCACCCCCGAGCCGAGGCTGGTCTTTGTCCCGGGCCAGTCTTCGCCCTCTATTCTAAGCTCAATGGCTTTGGTCTGCGTCCCGCCGCCGTCAGACTCCCCGGAAAATTTCACCAGTCCGGGGAGCTCCGGCTCGCAGGAGGCCAGAAGCGACAGCCCCAGCAGGGCAGCCGGAATTCTATATGGTCTCATATCGTAATCTCCTTGAAAACATCATCGCTATCCCAATCTATAATCTTGACATTCACCTCGGTACCGGCGTAGTCCACCTCCACGCTCATATCCCGGAGGTCTTCCCTGCCCCAGTCGTAGCCTGCAGCCTCGAGCCGCTTGTCCAACTCTATTGTAAATACGGGCTCGTCGGGGTTGCCGGCGCTCAGCAGCTCTAGCGAGAGCCGGTTCTCCGCCTGGCGGGGAATCCTCACGAAGAAATCCCCGGTCGAGTTCCGCTCCGCAGTAGCGCAGTACTCTCCCGCAAGGGCCTGACGCCCATAGAGGTCAATCCCGCAGGACTCCGCCTTGACCCGGAACGAGCAGTCGTAGAGGTCACCCGGAGGCAGTCCTGTCACGACTATCTCCAGACGACAATACTGCTTGTGCGGACGGGCGTTGATATGGTGGTCGTCGCCCTCGCAGACGAACTTCTCGCTGTAGAGCCATATCGGATCCGCCTCCAGCCCGTAGGGGGTCATCAGCGAGTCTCCCCTCACGATGGAATTGTCCAGCCCCGCTATGACTGCAGCCCTGTTGCTCCTGCGGCTGAGGGCTATCAGGTACCCGACATCCTCGTATTCCTGCAGGGTAATGGTCTCGCGGCAGAGCAGGCGGTCCGAGCTGAACGATACCGCGGCCTCGGCGAATCCGGCCAAGATGAAATCATCCACAGCCACCGATGTATAGCAAGGACAGGCGGTGCGGCTCTCCTTGACCGTGCAGGACGGGGAGAGGAGCAAAACGATCAGCAGGACAGGAAGTCCTCCCGCTATACTTCGGGTTCTCATAATCAGATGGTTTCGGTGTAAGAAGTTCCGGTCTCCCAGTTGGCCACGGTAATCGAACCTGCCACGGTATCGAACTCAACAGGCTTGTCAGGGTCATCCGATCCCGGCCTGCGTACTGTCAGATTAACCTTGTACTGTTTGTTCGCCTCCAGTCCTTTTGAAGAAGTCGTATCATACAGAGTTATAGGATAATAGCACTCATGCCAAACAGAACCGTCATAATAGCTGGCCTCAATCACCAGTCTGGTGGCGCGAGGGCACCAGGTCGCAGCTACGCTTGGGGCACAGTCATTCGGGAAAGCATAGAATCTATGCTCCACACTGTATTCTTTGCCATAGCCGATAACTGTTCCGGTGGCGTTCGCGTCTAAAATCAAAGCTGCCTTTGCCCCGTCAGTTTCGGATTTCGTTCTGGCATACCAGTCAGCATCCGGCAGCGAAGATGGGGACAAGGTCATTCCGAAATTGATTTTCGCCGGCACGTTTGTCAGGTATACATTCCTGATTTTGAACGAATTGTCCTTACGGTAGATATTTGCCTGCATATCATTCTTGACGCTTTGAAGCACCACTGAAGCGCACTTGCGCCTAACTTCAATGCCGACAGTTTCATCTCCCGGCTTGAGGGTTGTCTCAACGGACTGAATCATAAAGAGTTTGTCAGATTTCATTGACGAGAGAGCGATGGTCTTTGCAAGCAGCGCCGACTCGGTACCGATAGCTTGTGCGGAGGAAGTATAGTCCACATCGGAATTGACCACGGCATATATTTTCCTCTGTCCTACCGTACAGTCCAGCGAAACCCCTTCATATGCAACGGAGGAAGCGTCAAAATTCAGAGGAGAGTCGAAGCCCTTGGAGATGCAGGCATCAAGCACACCGGCATCATTGCCAGTCCCGGACCGGAACACGAAAATCTGAATGTTCTGGATTGTGGACTCGTTGGCGATAGTTTGGCCTGTGGCCCTTGTCATGACAGCATCATTGAGTTTAAGTGTCAGTTGGCATTTCTGACCATCCCCGTTAAGGGAGGTCTGTGCCGATTCAACCTTGTTGCACCCCACGGCCAGGGTGGCCGCCACGGATGCCGAAAAAAGTACTAAGTTTTTCATAATAAATGAATTAATTGATTAAAATGAGTTACAAAATGTCTTCTTCTTTGTTTAAATCATATTTCCTTATAAGCGCCGAGATCTCGGGGTCGAGATTGCCTCTGTGCACCAGCGACGGGTCCTGGGAGCAGGAGCGCAGATAGCACTCCACCGCATCCCTCTCGCGCCCCTGCCGCGAATGTACTATGGCGAGCAGGTAGTTCACATTGGCGCCCGGTCTGCAGCCCTGCAGGATATTCAGAGCCGAAGTGTTGCGGTCCAGCGCTACGCAGGCCACGGCCGTGTTGTAGTCCTGATAGGGAGAGAGCAGCGCAATCGCGCCCTCATAGTCGTGGTCCCGCAGAGCCTGCACGCCCCGCATATAGACGGAGTCGATCACTGTCGTGTGAACGGTGTCCTTCTGCATCCCCCGCCGGTGCAGGCAGAAATTGAACCTGACCGTCCTGAGGCGCGGATAGAGGCTGTCGCTGACATAGCGGTAGGCAGTGCTCTTGCGGAGGGCCGCCTCACGGGCGTCAAGGTCTTCCATCCCGGCGAGCGAAAAGTAGTACTCCCTCTCGGCGGAAGTGAGAACGGTATCCTTCTCCACCAGCGCATCCAGCACCTGCCAGTTCTCACCCCCGCTCCTTGAGAGGAAGCGGATATCCCTGCGGCTTCTGAGCGAACTCCCCATAGAACTTTCACCCAAATCATCCCCCACTGAAATGAAGAGTCCGTCGTCGTGACGCAGCGAATCCTTTATGTATTCAACATAGTTCGAAAAGAACTCCGAGACACCTTCCGAGCGCCTGTAGGACAGCGAAGCGTTGGACTTGAACCTGCCCTCCGGCGATGCCGAAGCCACTATAACTATGGAGTCGAGTTCGAAGCTCTCGTCCTGTATCAGCTCGCGCAGATTACGCCTGATGGCGGCGATTTCCCTGCCGTTGTCGGAGAGCCTCTCGTCCACCTCGGCGCTGCCGGTGCGGAAGTCGATGTAGCTCGTCGTATTGGTCTGCACATTGCGCGAGATAACCTTTGTCAGATACCTGGGAGTCCCGTCGGCGAAAGTGCTCACCGAGCTGATGTAGAAGGTCAGCGGCGGCGACTGGGGCACGGTGTAGAGCTGTCTGTCGCTCTCGAAAATCTCCCCGCAGAGCGTTACGTCGACCTTGCGCAGCTTGGGCCGGGTGTGTATCGTCTGCACATAATTGTAGATGAACTCCCCTCCCGAGCCCACGAGCACCGTGTCCAGCCTGATGCCCTCAGTGACTATCGGGGTCTTGACATAGCGGTGCCACATCTTCTCCCGCATCGACTTGAGCCGCCCGTTCCTCCAGACGAGGAAGCCGTTGGTGTAGTGCTCCACCGCCTGGGCCTGGGTCACGCCGAACGCGCTCTCGAACTCCGAGTCCGAGACATAGCTGCTGTCGCTCTTGAAGGCATAGACGGCAGGGATGTTGCGCGCGAGAAAGATTTCGAGGTTTCTCATGTCTATCAGTTTCAGCGTGTCCGTAATTATTCTGTCAAGGAATCTCCTGTAGTGCTCGTAGCCCCTCAGCTGCGCCTTGCGGTAGGCGCTTCCGGTGACGACCACATCGTCCAGAGCGAGGCTGTCGGAGAGTATTTTCATCGTGGGATGGAGCCTGAGCTGCCACTTCGAGTCGGTCATCTGGGGAGGCACTATCACCTGGAACTCCAGGTCCACCCTCCCGTTGCGCTCCGCTATGTTGCGGAAGCGCGCGGTCACCATCGCCGCGTCCAGCTGCTCCGTCGCCACCATATCTCCGCTGCCCTCGTCGCGTATCGCCTTCATTATGAACACCTCCTTCCCGTCCAGCCCGGTCACCTTGAGGGTGTCCCTTCGGGGCGCGTCCGGGAAGGCGATGTCCTCCTCCGCCGCCGGATCCTTCTCCCTGGGCAGCCTGATCGCGGCGGACAGCCCGCCGTCTCTCACCTCGGCCATCTTGCGGGAAGATGCGCACTCCCAACACAGCGCCGCCGCAAGGAGAAGAATTGGGGCAAGCCTACATTTCATACTGCATCGGCTCCGCGTCGTCTATGATCATCACCCTGTTGGCGATGATGTCGGTGGAATTCCTCTCCACTCCGTCGGAGCCCGTGTATTTCTGATACCTGAGCCTCCCCTGCACATAGACCTTGGTGCCCTTGTCGATCTTGGAGAGGTCGTGTATGAACTTGCCCTCTCTCGCCAGCACATTGTGCCAGCTGGTGTCGATGATTGCCTGACCCTCCTTGTCCTTGTAGGCGTAATTGGTCGCAACGGTGAACCTCGCCACCATATTGTCCGTAAAGGTCTGCATCCTGATGCTCCCGACGGAGCCTCTGATTTCAATTCTGTTTAACTGTTCCATAAAAGTTTTTCATTTTTGGGAGCGGGCGGAGGAAAAGTTTTCAGAACTCTCCGCCTCAACCCCCGAAGTTTGCGGGAACCCGGCCGCGCGGTCCTTGTCCCGCAGCAAAGGAAAAGAGAAAGTTCGGAATCATCGCATAAAAAACATAAAAAATTTTTTCTTATGTTACATAAAAATTATTCTTTATAAAGAAACATATAAATCTTTGAAATGTTTTTTATGAATCCTTGCGCGGTTGGGAAATTCCTGTAATATTTGACGAAAACAATTGTTA
>CAVAID010000011.1:0-45354 GCA_963588685.1 bacterium | reverse complement strand
ACTCTCTCAGACCGCCCCTCGACAAGCTCGGGGACCGGCGGTTCTGCGTTAGGGTTCGCCCTGCGCTCCGGCTCTGGCAGGCTTTGGGGACCGGCGGTCGCTGAGCTTGTCGAAGCGCCGCCGCACAGTTAAAATCCCCTCCGCAATAGTTGCAAATTAAACTATTATGATTATATTTGTGGCATAATGGTTTAATATAGAACTTTTATGGATGACATCTACGCTCTTACCGACAAGGGAATTGAGCAGAAGATTGGGGAGAAAATCAAAGGCACACGGCTGCGGCAGAACATCACTCAGGACAGGCTCGCATCCGAGGCCGGCATTTCCCTGTCTTCGGTAAAGAAGATTGAGAGCGGGCATATCGGCTCATTCGATTCTCTCGTCCGCGTACTACGGACTCTCGGACTTCTGGATTCTCTGCAGAGACTTGCGGAGCCGATGGAACTGAGTCCAAATGAATATTACGAGTTCGTCAATTCGGCCAAAAAGAATTCGCGTCGGAGAGCCCGGGCAAAGGAGCCTAAAGTTATGGAGGGCACAGGATGGTAACATCAGCTAAAGTTGTGCTTTGGGGACTCACAATCGGGACTCTGCACTGGGATGAACGATATGGCCTATGCCTACAACCCAGACGGAGCTTGGACCTCAACGCACCAGATGTCAATAAACGGCAAATTTGACGGAATCGGCAAAAAGGACCTGATGACCTTCGCAGACGAGAATGGAATCCGCAATGCCTCCGCCCTGATAGAAGAAATCTGCGAAAAGGCCTCCGGCTGGAAGTCGATTGCTCTCGAATGCGGCATCCCCGGGACTATGGCCGAAGCAATATTCAAGAATTTCCAGCTGTAGATATAAGCTAAGCGCAAGGCTATTCGAGTCCCGCGCTTGCAGTCAACGACCGTTCCCTCTCGAAACGGTCCTCTGGGTTCTGAAATTTGGCATCAAGGCCCCCTGCCCTTTGCAGCAGCCACAGTTCTAGCAACCTGTCCTGCAGCATATACGCTTGCTTTGACAGTTTCCGGACCATCGGCATTTTCTCACCAGTAAGGTTGCTAAGGGAGTGCTGAACGGACGAGGCGTTGTCCAAGCCGTATTTTTTCATCATCGCGCAAGAAGTCAGGTTCTGCGCAATCCCTTCCGCCGCGATGCAGTAAAGCAGTTTCCTGTCCTTTTGGCTCGTCAATCTGTTCAGCAGGTCCCGGTATTCTTCGTCGTGTCTGGAGAGGATTGACAGGACGGCGGCGATTGCATCCTCTTCCCCTACGGTATCCTTCCCCGCCGTCATCATAAAAGTCTCCTTCATCGTTTCCTGCATATTGAAGGTGTTACCGGACATAAGGTAATAGACAAAGTCCACCGCCTCGTCATCAATTCTACGCCCGTAATCATCGAACATAGATTTCACGAAGTCTCGATATGAGTCAAGGCCGATGATATCCAGATCCATAGTCTCGGCGCTCTTGTAGAAAGGCTTGTTGTAATCCAGAAACATTGAGCCAAGGATGTGTCTGGAACTGCCGGAAAAGATGAATTTCGTGTTGTTCAGCTCCTGGATTTTGCTGCGCAAGATTGCGGCCATCCGTTCAGGATAGTTCTCAATCTGCTGGAATTCATCAAAGACGATAAGCCCAGGTTTGTCGGCGCGCTCATATTCGTCAAGTATTTCATTGATAGTAAAGACAGGGTTAGGCGTGGCTCCAAGGCCGATTGAAGGCAGGTCTATCACAGCCCCGTTGTAGGAGCCGAGGTTAAGCTGAAGACTCTTTGCGTACGATGCCAATGTCTTCCAGGTCTTTGTAGCTTTGGCGAATGGTGCTGCCATAAACTTGTTCTGAAGCTCCTTCTCAAACTCTGCCGCCGACATTGTCCCGTAAATATCGACATATAGAGTATTATAGTGCTCGGCAATCTCCTCTTGGGCAAAGATATGCTTGATCAGGCAAGATTTACCCAGTCGTCGCGGCGCTTTCAGAACTATGTTGCTGCCGTTTTGGATGAGCCGGATTATCTCGGCCGTCTCTTTCTGCCTGTCACAGAAGTATTTGTCAGGGATGTCTATCCCGGTATAGAAGGGGTTCAAAGGTTTGCGCTCTGCCATTTCATTGCAATTTTCCCGCAAGATAGGCATTATTCTATTTTATACAAAAAATATTATATTATTTCTATAAAATGCTCGATAGAGCAGTCCTTCGGCCCCTCGACAAGCTCGGGGACCGGCGGTTCTGCGTTAGGGTGCGCCGCCTGAAGACCCTAAGCACCCGCGCTTGGTAGCGGGAGGGGCCCACGAAGTGGGAGGGGGAGCGAAGCGACGGTCTTCAGGTAGCGTGCCCTGCGCTCCGGCTCTGGCAGGCTTTGGGGACCGGTCGTCAGTCGACGTTGCGGCGGACGCGGTCGAGGAAGGACTTCATCGCGGCGTTGTCGCGGCGGGCGACTATGTCCTTGAGGGTGCCGAGCTCGGAGATGATCTTGTCGAGCTGCGAGATGGAGTGGGGGTTGAAGAGGATTTCCGAGAGCAGGAAGTCGTCCTCGCCGAGAAGGCCGCGGGCGATGGCGAGATGCCGTTTGAAGGTCGTCCCGGGCACATCCTGATGCTTCATTATCGCGCCGAACACCAGCGTCGAGGCAAACGGAATCGTCAGCGAATACGCCACGACCTCATCATGCTCGCTGAAAGTATATTCCCTCACATTGAGTTTAAGGGAGCCGAACAGGCTGCGGAAGAACTCCAGGCCCGCAGGGTCCGAGCCGCGCACCCCGTCGGAAGAAGGTTCGTTGATTATAATGGCATTCTCACTCTGCAGATTGCCCAGATTCGCGAAGGTCGGACCGAACATAGGGTGCACGCTCACATAGCGCATCCCCGTACTTTCGTAGAATTCCTTCAGCCCCGTCTTGACCGAAGCGATATCGGAGATGATGCAGGACGGGTCGATATGCGGCAGCAGAGCCTCGAATGCCGGTATCGTGCAACTCAGCGTCACACAATTGATTACCAGCTCCGGATGGAAGCTTTCCACCTCCTCCTGCGTGGTAAAGCGATAGACATTGTACACGAAACGCAGCCTCGCGCTGTCGCTCTCCATCACGGCCACCTCGTGGTCAAAGCTCAGCAAATCGGAGAAAAAGCTCCCCATCTTGCCTGCCCCGAGTATAAGGATTCTCATTTCTCCATCAGTTTCATCTGCACGCGCACCGACTCCTCGTGGATGCTCGTCATGATTTTGTTCACGAATTCTCCGTCCAGGTCGAGCTTCTCCCCCATCTCGCGGCGGCTCTTCAGGATTTCGTCATAGCGGTTGCTCTGGAGGACAGGCATATTGTGCTCCTTCTTGTAGGTACCGATTTCGCACGAGATACCCATACGCTTTGCGAGCAGCTGAAGCAGCTGGGAGTCCAGTTCGTCGATTTCCTTTCGCAGCACGGCAATATTCTCCGTCGTCTGCACATTGTCTCTGATTACCAGCATATTGAGTATATAGTCAAGAGTTTCCGGGGTGAGCTGCTGCGCCGCATCGCTCAGTGCGTGGTCGGGGTCGCAGTGGCTCTCGATAATGAGGCCGTCGTAATTGAGGTCCATCGCCTGCTGCGCGAGCGGTGCCACGAGTTCGCGCTTACCTCCGATATGGCTCGGATCGCAGAAAATCGTCATCTCCGGGAAGCGGCGCCGCAGCTCGATAGGGATGTGCCAGAGCGGGGCGTTGCGGTAAATCTTCTTGTCATAAGAACTGAAGCCGCGATGGATTACGCCGATATTGCGGAGCCCGGAGTTCCATAGCCGCTGAATCGCGCCAATCCAGAGTTCCAGGTCAGGATTGACCGGATTCTTGACCAGAATGGGCAAATCAGTGCCGCGCAGCGCATCGGCGAGCGCCTGCATCGCGAAAGGATTGGTCACCGTGCGCGCCCCGATCCAGAGCACATCCACGCCAGCCTTCAGCGCCTCGAAGACATGCTGCGGAGTCGCCACCTCTGTCGCCGTCAGCATCCCGTACTTTTCCTTCACTTCCCGGAGCCAGGCAAGTCCCGGCACGCCCACGCCTTCGAATCCACCCGGCTGCGTGCGCGGCTTCCAGATGCCTGCCCTGAAGATCTTCACGCCGTTCGCGGCGAGCTTCCCGGCCGTCTCGAGCACCTGTTCACGAGTCTCCGCACTGCACGGTCCCGCGATGACCACAGGTCTGCGCATATCCACGCCCTTGAGTTCCAATTTCTTAATTTCCATAATATTGTCTATAATTTTTCTATTCTTTCCAGTGCCTCCTGCAGCTTTTCCTCCTTGCTGCAAAGCGAGATGCGCATATAATTCCGGCCGCAGCTTCCGAAGATGAAGCCCGGCGTGAGGAACACCTTCGCCCCGTACAGTATCCTGTCGCTCAGGAGCTTGGAGGCGCATTCGTCCGAAGCGGGGATGTCTTTGATGCGTCCCCAGAGGAAGAGGCCGCTCTGGCTTTCGTCAACGCTGCAGCCCGCCGCCTCCAATATCCTGCGTGCCAGACCCCGGCGCCTGCGGTAAACCGCGTTCATCGCCGCATAATCCTCATCGCTCTGCTTCAGCGCCTCAACTGCGGCGAGCTGCATCGGACGGAACATGCCCGAATCCATATTGCTCTTCACGCGCAGAATCCACTCGATGAACTGCCGGTTCGAAGCCGCCATGCCTATACGCCAGCCCGGCATATTGAAAGTCTTGCTCAGCGAGTTGAGCTCTATGCAGACATCCTTCGCGCCCGCAACCTCGAGGATGCTCAGAGGATGGTCGTTGAGGATGAAACTGTAGGGGTTGTCATGGCAGATTATGATGCCCCACTTGCGCCCGAAGGCGACCAGGCGTTCGAAAAGTT
Organism: bacterium; assembly: GCA_963588685.1. Lineage (GTDB taxonomy): Bacteria > Bacteroidota > Bacteroidia > Bacteroidales > UBA932 > Cryptobacteroides. The sequence continues at coordinate 40,507 of CAVAID010000011.1, read as the reverse complement.
CACGCGAGGCCGGGGCTCCAGTCGGCATATTGGGGTAATTGCACCACATCAGCTTCACCTTAGACAAGTCCACCGAGGCCTCAATCGCTTCGAAATCAGGCTGCCACTGCCTGTTCTCGTCCAGTTCGTAAGGAATCAGATCGGCCCCCACCAGCCTGGACACGGAGCTGTATGTCGGGTAGCCCGGATTGGGAATCAGCACCCCGTCGCCGGGATTGAGGAAAGCCATCGAAATGTGCATGATGCCCTCCTTGCTGCCCATCAGCGGCAGAATTTCGCAGCCCGGGTCGAGGCTCACACCATATTTCCGGGCATACCAGTCCGCGAACGCCCCGCGGAGCTCCGGAATACCGGTATAAGACTGGTAGCCGTGCGCATCGGGGCGGGCAGCCTGGGCCGCAAGCGTATCCGTAACCCGCTTGACAGGAGGCAGGTCCGGACTTCCGATGCCGAGATTTATCACATCCTCGCCGCGGGCACGCATGGCCGCGATTTCCTTATTTTTAACAGAGAAATAGTACTCGCTCACTTGGGAGATTCTCTGTGCAGGGGCAAATGCTTTATTCATGACATTCAATGATTTTCAGTCTGCGACCGACTGTCTTCCGTCCTCATATTCGCCCAGGACCTTGAGCATGCCCGTCAGAGGTCTGATGGCATCTATCGCCTGACGGTAGCGATGATAATCGGCATAAAGCAGATTGATGTAGAACTGGTATTCCCACTCTTTCCCGATAATCGGAACTGACTGAATCATAGTGAGATTCATATCGTAGAACGAGAGCACGGACAGCACTTTGGACAGGCTCCCCGCGGTGTGCTGGAGGGTGAAGAGCAGCGTGCTCTTGTTGACCGTGCCCTCGGGGCAGAGATCCTTCAGAACCAGGTCCGCCACGCTCTCGTGCGCCAGAATCAGGAAGCGGGTGAAATTGCGCTTGTTGGTCTCTATCCCGTCAGCAAGCACATTCATCCCGTAGAGGGCCGCGGCTCCGGCGGGGCAGATGGCGGCGTGGTCACGCAGGCCGTTTTGGCTTATCCATCTGGCGCTTCCCGCGGTATCGTCCTTCTCTACCAGCTTCACCCCGGGGAGGTTTTCCAGGTACTCGGCGCACTGGCGAAGCGCCATAGGGTGGGAATTCACCTCCCTGATATCGGAAATCTCCACTCCCGGCAGGGCCGCCAGGGCGTGCTTGATGCGAAGTTTGTACTCCCCCACTATGACCAGGTCGCGCGACTCTATCAGCCTGTAATTCTGGAGAATACTGCCGGCGATGGTGTTCTCGACCGCCATTATTCCAAGTATAGACGGGTCCTTCTCGACCGTATCGGCGAGGTCCGTGAACGTGTCGCAGTCCACGCAGGCGATGTCGCGGCCAGCGAAATAATCCTGTGCCGCGATGAAATGGTTGCAGCCGTCTATACCCTGAATTGCTATTCTGTCCATAAAATAAAAAAACTCCCGCAGCTTCAGTTGCGGGAGTATCTTAAATTCTGTACTGTCAGACTCGGATGCTTACACAGATTCCCGCTCTTACCTTTTTGCAAAGTAAAAGTAAAAGTAAAACCCGAAAGAATATGAGCAAGCGTTGTTCATGCCGTAGTCTTGATAATGCAAATCTATACTTTTTTAAATTATTTACAAAGACTTGACAGAATTTTTTTATTTGTAATCTGAATTTGGAATTATGCTCCAAAAACATTATGTCAGCCATGCATAATAATTTAGGGGATGGAAATGGTCAGGGGAATCAACTATTTCCGGAACCCTACAACCCGAAGGCTTCCTTGAGCTCGTTCATCTGGGCGTCGCTCATCCCTTCGGGGGTGAAGCCCATGTTGCAGGCGGCCTCGTAGATGAGGGCGGACTTGTTGAGCACATCCACCTGGTCGAAGGCCTCCATCACGTTCGGGCCGACAGCGCAGACTCCGTGCTTCTCCCACATCACGACATCGTATTCGTCGAGCTGAGCGACCGTAGCATCGGCAAGTTCCGCGGACGAAGGCATCTTGTAAGGGATGATGCCCAGGCCTTTAGGGCAGAATGCGCGGGTCTCCGGAATCATCGACCAGAGGAGATTCGTCAGGACATCCTTCTCGAGGAACGGGCGGTGATGGGTCATCGCCACGAGCTCGATGGGATGCGTGTGAAGCGAAGCCTTGTAGCCGTTGCCCCGCTCAAGCATCAGAGCGTGCATCGCGAGGTGCGACGCCAGCTCGGAAGTCGGCTTGACGGGATTGTCGGCGACGATTTCGTAGCTTGCGCAGTCATCGCAGATGCGGATGACCGAGCCGTTCTCCATCGGACGGCGTGCGAGGTCGCGCATGCGGCGGTTGGTGCCCTTGCAGAAGAACCAGCAGCCCTTGAGCTGCGGAAGAGTCTGAACCATAGGTACTTTCTCAGCTATGGCAGGCATCCCGGCCAGCTCGGCATCAACCCACTCGGTAATATTTACGACTATATTGCCGCCGTTTCTCTCGGCCCATCCCTTCTCCCAGAGATAGCCTGCGACTTCGGCGACTTCATCGATGCAGCGTTTGAGCTGCGGACGGTTTTCCAATACAGATTTCATTGACTTTCTTTTAAAACCTATTTCATCAGAAAAGATTCGGGAACACCAGCGAGAACACCAGCAACGCAAGTCCGCAGACCAGCACGGCGGCAGTCTTGCGGCCTGAGCCCTTCCACTCCTTGAGGATGATGCCCCAGACATTGGAGAAGATTACATTCAGCGCCATAAGTATGCACCAGGAGAATTTCATCACCACGGAGCCTTCCTCGAAGAACGACTTGCCGACTCCGAGTCCGAAGAACTGGCTGTACCAGAGCAGACCGGCCAGGGCGCAGAAGAGCAGATTGTTCCCAAGCACCTTGGTATCAGCGTAATCCGAGAATGTATGATTGCGGAAATTCTTGTACAGGCAGTAGGCCGCATTCGTCACGAAACCTCCGAGAGTAACCATCAGAGTGGCCGGGAGCGTGGCGAAGAGCGGCTTCATGCCGGCGACCTGGAGGGATTTGCCCGCATCGAGACCCAGATTGAAGCAGGCGGACATCACGCCCGCGAGCACCGCGATGAGAAGTCCCTTGGTGAGGGCGAAATCGGCGATGGCCTTCTTGCGGTCCTCCTCGCTCATCTGGCGCGAGCGCAAGGCTCCGGCATAGCCGATGACGGCGATACCTGCGATGGTGAGGCAGACACCGATGAGAAGAATCAGGCCGCTGCCGTGGAAGAGGTCCTCACGGGCGATAATTGCCGGGATAAGGGTTCCGACAGCGGCACAGAGGCCGAGCGAAAGCGACTGGCCCAGAGCGACTCCGAGATATCGCATGCTCAAGCCGAAGGTCAGGCCTCCGACTCCCCAGAGCGCGCCGAATCCCATGGCCCTGAGAGCTGCGGAAGAGTCAGAGGAGAGGATTTCCCCGAGACTGCTTCCGGCCGGGACAGCGAGAAGCGCACCGAGCAGCGGGAAGATTATCCACGCGAAGATGCCCTGCGTGAGCCAGTAACTCTCCCAGCTCCACTTCTGCATCTTCTTGATCGGAACATATGAGCTCGACTGGCAGAAACTGCCTATCGCGATTATGAGAAGTCCGAGCAGAATTTCCATAAATGATTACCTTTTAGAAGTTACAGCCGCCTCGTAAGCCTGCACCTCGGCGATGAAATCGCTGCCTGCAGGGACATTGTTGCGGACGCAGAACTCGTCATAGACGGCGTTCCAAGGCAGGGCCTTGCACTCCTCGAGGAGGGCGAGCACCTCGAAGTGGCGGTCCTCGAGCTCATACTTGGAAATCATTTCCTTAGGCTCGAGCAGAGCTCTGAGCATACATTTCTGGGCAGCGCGGGAGCCGGTCACATAGGCGCCGACCCTGTTCATGGCGCCGTCGAAGTAGTCAAGCCCGTAGTGAACCCTGTCGAGGGCGTCTGCACGCACGATTTCGGAGAAGAGCTCGCAGGTGCTGTCGTCCATGATGGTGACATGGTCGGAGTCCCAGCGTACCGGACGGCTTACATGGAGCATAAGCTCAGGCACGAAGCACAGAAGGGCAGAAACCTTGTCGGCAGGGCTCTCGGTCGGATGATAGTGGCCGGTATCGATGGTAGGAATCTTGCCGTTCTGGGCGGCGTAGGCCGTATAGAAATCGTGTGAGCCCACGGTAAAGCTCTCCAGACCGATACCGAAGACTTTGCCCTCGATGCAGTCCTTCATATTCGCCTTCTTGTCAGCAAAGATTCTGTCAAGGGAGTCCCTGAGCAGGCTGCGGAAGAGGAAATGGTTTACTGACATGTCTTTGCATCCGTCATGAACCCATACATTCATTATACAAGGGTCGCCCTGGGCCTTGCCGATGGCGTCCGCTATCTCGCGGCAGCGCCTGGTGTGCTCCACCCAGAAGTCGCGGATGCCCTTGTCAGGGTTGGCGAGGGAGAGATTGCCGCTCTTAGGATGGGAGAACGAAGTGGAGTTGAAGTCAAGTTTGGTATTGTTCTCGCGTCCCCACTCGATCCAGCTCTGGAAGTAGTCAGGAGTAACCTCGTCACGCTCAACCACCTTGCCCTGGAAGTCACCGTAAATCTCGTGGAGATTAAGCCTGTGGGTGCCCGGGACGAGGCTCTTGGCCTTGAGGATGTCAGCGCGAAGTTCGTCTATATTGCGTGCGGCGCCCGGATAGTTTCCGGTGGACTGGATGCCTCCGGAGAGAGCGCCTGCCTGAACCTCGAAGCCCTTTACATCGTCAGCCTGCCAGCAGTGCATGCTGAGATGGAAGTCCTGAAGCTGAGAGAGGACTTTTTCAGTGTCAATTCCGAATTCGGCATAACGCTCCCTGGCGATTTCGTATGCCTTGGTTATAAGTTCCTGTTTCATGATATGGTAAAATTATATGAGTTTACTGTAACGCTTGCGGGCCTCTGCCCACTGCTCTCCGCCGCGAGGCTCGAATCTGCGGAGTGACGGGTCGGATGCCAGTGCGCTGCGCATACCCGACATATTGGCGGCAAGGCCGAGGCCTACGAACTGCGCCATCAGGTTGCCGGCGGTGGTGGCTTCGGCCGGGCCGGCGATGACCGGAAGCTCTATCGAGTCTGCTATCATCTGATTGAGAGCATCATTCAGCGAGCCTCCGCCGATTATGTGCAGGCGCTCTATCTTCTTGCCGGTGAGCTTCTGCAGGCGGCCGAGGACTATGCGGTATTTCAGGGCGAGGGAGGCGAAGATGCAGCGCACAAACTGCGCATCGCTCTCCGGCACAGGCTCTCCGTGCTCGCGGCAATATTCTTCGATAGCCTTAGGCATATCTTCCGGATTGGCGAAGCGGGCATCGTCCGGGTCAATCAGGCTGCGGAAGGCATCGCCCTCTGCCAGCATCCCGGCAATCTGCGCATAGCTGTACTTGCGGCCCTCCGTTTCCCAGGCGGCGCGGCACCTCTCCAGCAGCCACATTCCGGTTATGTTCTTGAGGAAGCGGATATTGCCTTCGGCTCCGCCCTCGTTGGTGTAGTTCATTTCGAAAGACTCGTCTGTCACGATAGGCTTAGGGGTTTCCACGCCCATCAGCGACCAGGTGCCGGAACTCAGATATGCGAAATTCTCATCCGTTGCAGGCACTGCAGCCACCGCGGAACCGGTGTCGTGCCCCGCCACCGCAAATACCGGAATCTGCTCCAGACCCGTCTGAGCGGCCACTTCGGCGCTCAGCATACCGACCTGCTCGCCCGGCATTACCCTCCTTCCGAAGAGCCTCCGGTCCACTCCCGCCGCGGCGAGGATTTCGTCATCGAAGTCGTGCGTTTCAGGATTCATAAGCGCCGTGGTGGAGAGCATCGTGTATTCGCAGACCTTCTCTCCGGTAAGCATATACGAGACTGCGTCCGGCATAAGCAGCAGGCTGCCGGCGGCTTCGAGCGCCGAATTGCCTTCGCAGCGCATAGCATAGAGCTGGAAGACGGTGTTGAAATTCATTATCTGTATTCCCGTCCTGCGGTAGAGGGTCTCACGTGGGATTTTCTCAAAGAATTTCTCCGGCACTCCCACGGTGTAGTCGTCCCTGTAGGAGCGCGGCTGTGCGAGGATATGTCCGTCCTTTCCGAGCAGAACGAAATCCACTCCCCAGGTATCCACACCGATGGACTCTATCTTTTCTCCGCTCCTTGCGGCCTTGACGAGACCGGTCAGAATCTCGTGCCAGAGGTCCCAGAGGTCCCAATAGCTGCGCCCGCCAACCTTTATTATATGGTTTTGAAAGCGGTGGAGCTCAGTCATTTCGATACTGTCGCCGGTATATTTCCCCAGAACGGCGCGGCCGCTGGTAGCGCCGAGATCTATTGCTAGTGATGACATTTCAGTGTATTAACGGTTTCAATAAAATTCAAAGCTACCTCCCCATATTGAGGTACATCACATCGCCCTCGCGGAGCACGGTGCTGCCGTTCGGGATGATGCTGTCGGAGCCCCGCTTGATGAGCACGACCTGATTCTTCTCGGTCTCGCTGTATTCCTGAAGGGTCTTCCCCGCCAGACGGCTGCCGATGAGCACCTCCTGCTCCACGAGCCGGAACGAGGTGTCGCTGTGGAACGCCTTGGTGCACATTATCACGCTGTCGCCCTCGTGCAGCACGGTGTCGCCGCGCGGCACCACGGAGCTCCCGTCAGGCAGCAGCAGCATGCAGAAGAGGATATTTTTCGGGATACCTATATCCTTGATCATCCGGTCCTTCCACGGATTGTCCGGACCGATGACCAGCTTGCTGAAGTGCAGGTCGGTCTCCTCGGAGAAGTCGTTGAATGTCTTCATGACATCCGCATCGTCGTCAATCTGCCCAAGCCTGCGAGCCACCCTCGGCAGGAAGAAGCCCTGCAGCGAGATGGAAAGCAGCACCAGACAGAATACCACATTGAGTATGTCGTTCTGCAGCGCATCGTTACCCACCGTGGCGAAGATGGCAAACACGATGGACGCCGCACCCCTCAGGCCCACGAACGAGACGAGCGCCTGCTGCTTGAGACCGAATTTGCGGAACGGGGTCAGGATGGCGCCGACCGAGAGCGGACGGGCGACGAGCAGCATGAAGAGGAATATCCCGATGGCCGGAAGTATCACCTTGTGCATCATCGCCGGGCGGGCCAGGAGGCCGAGCATAAAGAAAATCAGCACCTGCATCAGTCCCGTCAGGCCGTCGAAGAATCCGACCAGGTTGCGCTTGCCCGGGAACTCCGAGTTGCCGAGCAGAATGCCCACCAGGTACGCGCTCAGGTAGCCGTTGCCGCCCACAGCCGATGGCAGGGCGTAGGAGAAGAGCGCTATCGCGAACATGAAGAGCGAGTCGAAGCCGGAAGTGGAGAACTTGATGCGCTTGAAGGCGAAAATGCTGACCTGGGCAATCACGAGGCCGAGTCCGATGCCGAACGCGAGCTGCGCGAAGAACATCCACGCCACGCTCCCCACGCTGAAGTCCCCCTTCATCATCGAGAGCATAATGATCGTAAGCATATATGAGAACGGGTCATTGGAGCCGCTCTCAATCTCCAGCAGCGGGGCGGAATTGTTCTTGAGACCGAGCTTGCGCGAACGGAGAATCGAGAACACCGAAGCCGCGTCCGTAGAGCTGACCACGGAGCCCATCAGGAAGCTCTCAATCCAGCCCCATTTCAGCACGAAATGGCAGAAGAGGCCGGTCAGACCCGCCGTCAGCACAACTCCGAGGCTGGCGAGAATGCCGGCAGGCAGCGCCACGCACTTAGCGGACTCCCACCTTGTGCCGAAGCCGCCGTAGAACATTATGAAAATGAGGGCGACCGTACAGAAGTCCTCGGCGAACGAATAGTCCTCAAACTTGATCGGGAAGAGTCCGTTGTTGCCGAACACGATGCCGAGCAGGATGAACGCAAGCAGAACCGGCATCCCGACTTTGTTGGATGCGTTGTTGAGCAGCACGCAGCAGATTACGACCACCGCAATGAGACAGAGAAGGAATGCCATAGATATCAGAAGTTTAATGATAAGTTACAAACATGGGCCCCAGCAAAATCAATGCCCCAACGCCTCCTTGAAGGTGTTGTCGGTCTGCAGGAAGAGATGGTAATAGGCATTGTCGCCGAGCTTGGAGTAGCGTCCCACGAGGGCGCGGACCTGGGTCATAAGGTACTGCCGCTCTATGCCCCACTCGCCGCCCTTGGGAGCGATGCCGTCCTTGCTGCGGGCGAAGTCAAGGAAGCGCTGCTCGGTCACGGCGCGGTCGAGGTAGCTGAGCAGACGGCCGTAATCGTCTATGGCAGAGAGCTCTGCGCTGTGCGCGTCGAAGAATGCGGAAGCGAATCTCATCGCCGTGGCCTTGCGGTTGCAGGCGATGTAGAATGACCCGGCGCGGGTGGTGTCGGCCGGCACGAAGACGTCAGGGAGTATTCCCCCGTTCTCCACCTTCATGCTGTCGGCGGTTACCATCTCGCCCTCGTCGTAGCGGCGGTAGATTTCGTAGTCATAGTCCTCGCTGTATGGCTTCTGGATGCAGCGGCCGGACGGGGTGTAGAACCTCGCCACGGTGATGCGCATCCCGGACCCGTCAGTGAAGTAGAACGGCTCCTGCACCAGTCCCTTGCCGAAGGAGCGGCGCCCCACTATCGTGGCGCGGCCGTTGTCCTGCAGGGCTCCGGCGAGGATTTCGCTCGAAGATGCCGTACCCTCGTTGATGAGCACGGAGAGGGAGATGTCCTGCATCTTTCCGCGTCCGTCGGCCTTGAAGTCCTCGCGCTTGCGGTGCACGCCCTCCATATACACTATCTGGGCGTCTTTGGGCAGGAACATATTGGAAAGGCTCAGGGCCTGGTCGAGGAATCCGCCGCTGTTGTCCCTGAGGTCCAGTATCATACGCTTCATCCCGGAGGCGAGCAGTTTGTCGGAAGCCTCAGCCACCTCGCGGTCGGAGGTACGGGAGAACTTGGAGAGACGCAGGTATCCGGTGGTGTCGTTCACCATAAACGCCGCGTCCACGGAATAGGTCGGAATCTTGCCGCGGGTGATTTCGAAAGGAATCACCTCATGCCCGCGAAGCACGGTCACCGTCACCTTGGTGCCGGCCTTGCCCTTCATCCTGCGGACCATGCTGTCCTGCGGGAACTTCACTCCGGCGATTGAGGTCGAGTCCACCTTGAGCAGACGATCTCCCGGCTGCAGGCCTATCTTCTCGGACGGGCCGCCGGGGATGACCTCGATTACGACTGCCGTGTCGTTGGGCACATTGAACTGTATTCCGATGCCGTCGAAGTTGCCCGCCAGGCTCTCCTCCGTGGATTCGAGGGTCTGCGGAAGCATATAGACGGAGTGCGGGTCGAGAGCCTGCAGGGCCGCCTCGGCAGCCGCATCGGTCACCTTCTTGTGGTCAACCGGCTCGACATAGTTCTCATCCACACACTTGAGTATGAGGTTGAGTTTCTGCCAGCCGGCGCTCTGGACGCCCATGCGGTGCGAAGTTCTGCCCGCTATGGCCTGCACTGCGAGTACGCCGAGCACGCCTATTATCACGCCCAGCAGGGCGACAGTTACCGATGATGATGATGCCTTCTTCATTGTCAGTCAACTTTTTCCACTTCGATTCCCGCCTTGCGGAGCAGATCCACTCCGTCGGTGAGACGGTACTCGTCCCTGTAAACCACGCGCTTGATGCCGGCCTGGATGATGAGCTTGGAGCACTCGATGCACGGGGAGGCCGTCACATAGAGGGTCGCGCCATCGGAACTGTTGCCGGACTTTGCCACCTTGGATATGGCATTGGCCTCCGCGTGAAGCACATACGGCTTCGTGACGCCGTTTTCGTCTTCGCAGATGTTCTCAAAGCCTGAAGGCGTGCCGTTGTAGCCGTCGGAGATTATCATCCTCTCCTTGACGAGCAGGGCACCGACCTGGCGGCGCTTGCAGTAGGAGTTGCCGGCCCAGATAGCGGCCATGGCAATATATTTCTCGTCGAACTTGTTCATTACTTATTTCTCTGATACAGATAGCGTTTGATGCTCTTCTTAGGGGTGCGCTCGAAGTCCTCCGGCATAAATTCGATCTTGCGGATCTGCGCGTAGGACGGGAGCAGCTTGTTGATTTCCGGCAGGCCGTCGGTAAGGCGCTTCTCGAGGTCTTCGCCGCTCATTCCGTCCATCTCGGCCTGATGGTAGTCAGGGTAGATCAGAGCTACAAGCCCCGCCTTGTCCTCAACCACCAGGGATTCAACCACATAGGTAACATTGTTGATGACCGCTTCCAGCTCCTCCGGGTAGATGTTCTGCCCGGACGGGCCGAGCACCATGCACTTGGAGCGGCCGCGCAGGTAGATGTAGCCGTCGTTGTCCATCACGCCTATGTCGCCTGTTTTGAACCAGTTGTCGTTGGTGAACGCCGCGCGGGTGGCCTCCTTGTTCTTGTAGTACCCCAGGAAGACATTGCCGCCCTTGACCTGCACTTCGCCCGGCTCCTTGTGCGGATTCTTGGAGTCGATGCGGACCTCGCAGCCCGGAATCGGCACGCCGCAGGAGCCCTTGCGGGTCTTCCACCACTTTACATAGGAGATGAGCGGGGCGCACTCGGTCATGCCGTAGCCCACGGTGAACGGGAAGTGTATCTTGCGCAGGAACTTCTCCACCTCCGGGTTGAACGCCGCGCCGCCCAGGATAATCTCCTCGAAACGGCCGCCGAACGCGTCTATCATCCCGTTGCGTATCTTCTTGAGCACGAGCTGGTCCACAATCGGGATGCGCATAAACGCCTTGTTGCGGTCCACAATCGGCTTTATCATATTCTTATATACCTTCTCGATGATCAGCGGCACCGCGATTATGACGTCCGGATGTATCTCGGAGAACGCCTTCATGATCACTTTAGGGCTTGGGGTGCGGGTGAGGAAGTGCACATGCGCGCCGATGATCATCTCGTAGAGGAACTCGAACATCATTCCGTACATGTGCGCGGACGGCAGCATCGCCACCACCTCGGATTCGCAGTTCATCTGCGGCTCGGCAATCTCGTGGGCACAGTAGATATTGGTCCAGAGCGCCCTGTAAGGGATCATCACGCCCTTGGAGAATCCGGATGTGCCGGAGGTATAGTTGATGAGGGCGAGCTCCTCCGGCTGGTCCTCCACATAGCAGACGTCGTCCGGGGTGAAGCCGTTGGGGTACAGCTTGTTGAAGGTGGCGGTGAGGTTGGCCCTGACTTCCACGCAGCTGGCGTTGCGGGAGTATATGAAATTGAGGGTGTTCATCTGCACGATGACCTCCAGTCCCGGCATCTCCGCCTCGGAGAGCCCCTCCCAGATTACCTCGTCCACGAAGAGCACCTTGGCCTCGGAATGGTTGACGAGATAGTGGATGTTCTCCGCCTTGAATTCGTGGAGAATCGGCACCGGCACGGCACCGTAAGTCATTGACGCAAGGAAGCATACGCCCCAGTTCGCCTGGTTGCGGGAGCAGAGGGCGACCTTGTCCCCCTTCTTGAGCCCGCACTGCTCGAAGGCTATCTGCAGGTAGCGGATGCGCTCCGCGAGGTCCTTGTAGCGGAGGGTCGTGCCCTGGTAATTGGACAGCGCGTCGCGCTCCCAGTTCTCCTTGATGCTCTTCTCTATCAGCTTGTTTACAGACTTGAATTCCATATTCTTATCCCTTTTCTGTCCCAGACCGCGAGGCGGCCCGAGCTATAACATACAAAGTGGCAGACATCGCCCGGCAGGACCGAATCCTGACGCTTTTCCCTGAATTTCAGGAACTCCGCGACATCTTCGCCGCTACCTATAATATACCATCCGAATACCGCCCCCCTGCAGGAGTCGTCCTTGAGGGAGAAGGCGTTGCCGTAGAGCGCCGGAAGGAATCCGCGGTACGGATTGTCCTCCAGGTCGCTGTCGTCGAGAGGTTTGGCGGGCCTGAGCAGCACCGCGGTATGGCCGTCGCGGCGGATCAGGGCAATCTCGCGCAGGTCGAGCTCCCTCTCCCACTTGAGCGGGTCCTTGCCCGTCTGGGCCTTGAGCTCGGCGAGCCGCTTGCCATACTGAGTCATCTTGACGGAAGCGTCCATATATCTCTCGTAGGCTCCTCTGAACGCGCCCTCAGGCAACGGCAGGGAAAGTGCAAAATCCGTGCTGTCCTGGAGGATTTCACCCAGACGGCAGTCGGCAAGAGGAAGAGATGCGAGTATATTGACGAAATATGTATCTTCCTGACCCTGGGAGGTCTTGACAATGCTTTCATCGCCGTCGGGCAGCACCACAGTCCAGTTCGCCGCCCCGTGCAGGAAGCGGGCGAGCATACGGCGCGGGAACATATCGCCGAGGAAGCCCTTGGGTATCAGATGCGAAGCTCCGGAGTTGCGGTAGATGGAGAAATCCTCCCCTTTGGTGAGCGCGGCGGCCTCGGCAAATCCGGGAGCGTCGAAAATCGAGCGGCCCTCGGTGATGTGCCTTGTGAGCGCTACCATCTGCGAGTCGGAGGCGGTGAGGGCGAGGATGCCCTGCCTGCCGCCAGCGGCGTCGGGAGGGAAGAATTTTACCTGCATCCCCCTGCGGGCTGCGACTGCAGGTGCCTCAGTGGCGTCTCCGGTGCCGATGGCAAGTATGGAGACGAGCGAGCCGTTGTAGCTCAGCGAGAGCACGGCAGGCGAATCCCTGAATGCGCTGAAATCAATTTTTCGGAGCGCATCGGTGGAGTCGAGCGGCGCCAGGGCCCCCTCCACGGTGGAAGAGCAGCAGAGCGCCAGCGCGTCCGAAGGCACGGCGGCGAGCAGGTCGGGAAGCTCTTCCCGGTCACGCCGGTCCCCTCCGCCCCCGCAGGAACAGAGCACGGCAAGGGCCGAAATGAGCGCTATCAGACACTTTTTGCACATAACTTACAAAGATAAGAATTATTTGAATTATGTTTTTTTCAAGAAATCAGTAACTTTGCACGATTTATCGGAAACCGCGACACCGGAGAGCCGGACGCAGGGATGCGGATTCCCGGAAGTTAGCAGAATTATGCAGAAAATCAGAAATATAGCGATTATCGCCCACGTCGACCACGGCAAGACGACCCTCGTCGACAGAATGATCTATCAGGCCAACCTTGTACGCCAGCCTGAGAACCTCGGGCAGCTGATACTTGACAACAACGACCTTGAGCGCGAGAGAGGCATCACCATCCTCGCCAAGAATGTATCAGTCATCTACAAAGGCGTCAAAATCAACATCATAGACACTCCGGGCCATAGCGACTTCGGAGGTGAGGTCGAGAGGGTGCTGAACATGTCGGACGGCGTGCTTCTGCTCGTGGACGCGTTTGAGGGCTGTATGCCTCAGACCCGCTTCGTGCTCCAGAAAGCGCTCCAGCTCGGCAAGAAGCCTATCGTCGTAATAAATAAGGTGGACAAGCCGAACTGCCGCCCGGACGAGGTGCAGGAGGAAGTGTTCGACCTTATGTGCAACCTCAACGCCACCGATGAGCAGCTCGACTTCGCGACCGTCTATGGCTCCGCAAAGCAGGGCTGGATGTCCCTCGACTGGAAGAAGCCGACCAGCGACATCACCCCGCTGCTCGACACGATTCTCAAGGAAATCCCTGCCCCGGCAGTGGTGGAGGGCACGCCTCAGATGCTCATCACCTCACTTGAATATTCTCCGTATGTGGGCCGTATCGCCGTCGGAAGAATCTCCCGCGGCAGCCTGCGCACCGGTCAGCAGATCAGCCTCTGCAAGCGCTACGACGTGATTCAGAAGCAGAAGATCAAGCAGCTGATGGTGTTCGAAGGCCTCGGCAAGACCAATGTCGATGAGGTTCACTGCGGCGACATCTGCGCCGTCGTGGGCATAGACGGATTCGAGATCGGCGACACAATCGCGGACTTCGACAACCCTGAGGCGCTCGCGCCTATCGCGATAGACGAGCCTACGATGAGTATGCTCTTTACCATCAACAACTCCCCTTTCTTCGGCAAGGACGGCAAGTTCGTGACTTCCCGCCACCTCAAGGAGAGGCTTGAGAAGGAGCTCGAGAAGAACCTCGCTCTCCGCGTGAAGCCGGGCCTGAGCGCCGACTCCTTCGTGGTGTACGGCCGCGGCGTGCTGCATCTCTCAGTGCTTATCGAGACGATGCGCCGCGAGGGCTTCGAGCTTCAGGTCGGACAGCCTAAGGTGCTGGACAAGACCATCGGCGGACAGCGCTGCGAGCCTATCGAGGAGCTCTCAATCGAGGTTCCGGAGGAGTTCGTGGGCGCGGCCATCGAGATTTCCACCCGCCGCAAGGGAGCCCTGATCCATATGGAGCCGCGCGGAGACCGCACCCTGCTCGAGTTCGAAATCCCGACCCGAGGCCTGATGGGACTCCGCTCCAACCTGCTCACAGCCAGCCAGGGCGAGGCCGTCGTGGCTCACCGCTTCAAGGAATATCAGCCGTACAAGGGCGAAATCGAGCGCCGCAACAACGGTTCGCTCGTCTCCCTCGAGACCGGCCAGGCCATCGCCTACTCGATGAACAAGCTTCTCGACCGCGGACGCTTCTTCGTGGAGCCGGGCGAGGAGATTTATGCCGGCCAGGTAATCGGCGAGCACACCCGCGAGAGGGACCTCAACATCAATGTCTGCAAGACCAAAAAGCTCACCAACGTGCGTGCAGCGGGCTCGGACGAGAAGATTGTCCTGCCTCCGGCCATCAAGTTCTCCCTCGAGGAGGCGCTCGAGTACATCCAGGAGGATGAGCTCGTGGAAGTGACCCCTCATCACATGAGAATCCGCAAAATATTGCTCGATCCGCTGGCAAGAAAAAGAAATAGCGACAACGAAGATTGACAATAGCAAAAATTTTTACTACCTTTGCAACCCTTTGTAGTCAGACTGATTGACCTGGGGCCCGGGACGAAGCGATTTGAGTGGAAGGCCGGGCGCGAGTTCTTTGAATCTTTCGGCAACACCGAAATCCTCGATGCGGACATCTCAGTGGCCGCTTCCATCCTCAACAAGGGCCTGACAGCCCACGCTTCCTGCGAGATAGGCGGGACCGTGACGGTCGCTTGCGACAGATGCCTGGAGGATCTGGTGCTGGAGGTGGAGACCTCATTTGATGAGGACTACACCCCCGAGGGAGCCGAACTGGACCTGAGTCAGGACATATACGACTATATATGCATCTCTCTCCCGCTCCAGCGAGTCCACCCCGACGGAGAATGCAACAGCGAGACTACCAAGTATTTGAGTAAATAATATTTAAAAAATAAAGAAATGGCACATCCGAAACACAAACTTTCAAAGCAGCGCAGGGACAAGCGTCGTACCCACGACTTTGCACCGGTTCCTACCCTTGCTACCTGCTCTAACTGCGGCGCCACGGTGATGTATCATCGCGTATGCCCAGAGTGCGGTTACTACAGAGGCCGTCAGATCGTCGTCAAGAACGCCGAGTAAGACAGCTCTCCGTCGCGGTCCCTTAGTTCAACGGATAGAACGGAGGTTTCCTAAACCTTAGATACAGGTTCGATTCCTGTAGGGACTACAAGAACTCCGGCCGAGGATTCGGCCGGAGTTCTTTGTATTCGGTTCCCGAGCCTGTCGAGGGGCGCGCGCTACCAATTATCCGAGCGGAACGGGACAGCCGGGAGATTGAGGATGCCGGTGAGGTTGCCGACTTGGAAATCGCGGAAGCAGTACCTCACAGCTACAGGGGCCGGGACAGCCTCGCAAGTGACGATCACGCTGCCGTCCACGCGGCGGGCATCGGCAGGATGGAAGACCTTGTCCTCGCCGGCAAGCTCGAAGCCGACAATGTCGCGCCACGGACTCAGTCCGTCGTAAACGGTATTCCTGAAATTTACCTTCACCTCGCTGCCGTTCAGCTCAAATCCGTCATACACAGGCCCTTCGCACGGCAGGGAATACATCCCGTAGGTCCTGTTGAGAGCGAGCAGCGCGAGCCTCTCGCCCACCTGCCGCTTCTGGCAAGGATGGATCTGGTCATATTCATAAGGGTAGGCAAGGTCGGCGGTGCAGACGATTCCGCTGTTGGGGATGATGTCCACCGCCGCCCTCTGCGCCTCGCGGATGCGCGCGCCAAGGGTGCCGTCGCCACCATAAATATAAGGTGCAAGTTCAACCTCGTAGAACGGAAGTTCGCCCTGCCCCCAGAGGTCCCTCCAGATGCCGACCATCCTGGCAAGGCGCTCGGCATAATACTGGTACAGCCAGGCATTGGTCTCGCCCTGATACCAGATGAATCCCTTGATGGTATAGTTGTGCACCGGATAGAGCATTCCGTTGTACATCACATAGTTGGAGGTGCAGTTGTACCAGCCTCCCTCATCGAAGAACGGCTCGTGCCTCTGGGACGGGATGGTATTCTCCGGATATGAACAGACCACCTCCTTAGGCACCCAGCTCTCCACCGCGGAGCCGCCCCAGTTGCAGGCAAGGATACCCACCGGCACATCTACGGCCGCATTGACGGCAGTTGCGAAATACCAGCCGACGGCGGTGAAGTCGCGCGCCGTCTCCGGATTGGTCTCCACCCATTTGCCCTGCACGTAATCCTGAGGCTCGGTGGCGCCGGTCTTTGGAATCTTCACCTCGCGCACCTTGTCCTTCCACTGCCCCGCAGCGAGGATAGTCTCCAGCGAGCCCTCGACCGGGCAGCTGTGGAATCCGTTGAGAGGCATCTCCATATTGGACTGTCCTCCCGCGAGCCAGACTTCGCCGATGAGCACATCGCTCAGCGTCACGCTGCCGTCGCGGTCGGAAATGGTAATCGTCTGAGGCTCATAGCTTCCCGCCGGGGTATCCACGGCGATGAGCCATTTGCCGTCGGAGCCTGCAGTGACGGAATATTTATTCTTGCTCCACGAAACTTTCACGCTGACCTTTGAGCCGGCAGCGGCCTCGCCCCAGAGATTGGCGCGGGTCTGCTGCTGGAGTATGCAATGGTCGCCGAGGAGTTCGGGAAGGGTAATTTTAGCCTGGACCGGCACCGCGCAGAGCAGGAGGGCTGCAGAGGCGGAAGCCGCAACGAATGATTTCAGTGCCATAATGTATGATTAGATTTTACAGATATCGTCCCTCTCGCGCAAGTCCCTGATACGCAGCTGGATAGATGAGTTGCCACGGTAGTAGTTCTCCACTATCGCGTAGCACACGTCGAACGGGTTGCCCTCGCGGATGTAGTCGAAATAGTCGGCCATATTGAAGGCAATCGACGGGATTTGGTGATACGGCTGCGACTCCTGGATGAGGTCGAGCTTCATATGCACCCCGCCTGCGCCCACCTTGCGCCCCGTGCCCGCGTCATAGACATTCTCAGTCACGAAGATAGGGTTGTTGTTGCCCGGGCCGAAAGGCTGGAACTGCTTGAGTATGCGAAAGAATTTAGGGGTGATCTGGGCGAAGTCGAGCTTCGAGTCCACCTCCACCACCGGAGTAAGCATCTCCGAGGTCACATGCCCCGCGATGTAGGCATCCATCCTGTCGGCGAACTCCTGCAGGTTCTCCTCCTTGAGGGTGAGGCCCGCCGCATACATGTGCCCGCCGAAATTCTCCAGCAGGTCGGCGCAGCTCTCGATGGCGTCGTAGAGGTCGAATCCCGCGATGCTGCGGGCCGAGCCGGTCACGAAGCCGTTGGACTTGGTCAGCACCACGGTAGGCCTGTAATATGCCTCCACGAGCCTTGAGGCCACGATTCCCACCACGCCCTTGTTCCATTTCGGGTTATAGACTATGGTTGCGTTGGCGCAGCAGAGGCAGTTGCCGGACTGCACCATTTCCAGGGCTTCCTGGGTTATCTCGCGGTCTATGTTCTTGCGTTCGTTGTTGCTCTCGTTGATTTTCTCCCCTATCGCCATCGCCCTGGACGCGTCGGCGGAGGTCAGGAGCTCCACTGCCAGGCGGCCGGACTCCATTCGCCCGGCGGCGTTGATGCGCGGACCGATCTTGAAGACTATATCGTCCACGGTGATGTGACCCGGCTCCAGGTTGGAAAGGTTGATCATCGCCAGAAGTCCCTGGCACGGGCTGTCATTGAGCTGCTTGAGCCCGAAATGGGCGAGGATGCGGTTCTCCCCCACCATCGTCACGAGATCGGAGGCAATGCTCACGACGAGCAGGTCGAGCAGCGGAATCAGACTCTCGAAAGGGATGCCGTAGCGCTGCGAATACGCCTGCACGAGCTTGAATCCAACCCCGCAGCCGGAGAGGTCGTCGAACGGATAGTTGCAGTCCTCCCTCTTGGGGTCGAGCACCGCCACGGCCTTGGGAAGCTCGTCCTCCGGGAGGTGGTGGTCGCAGATTATGACATCGACCCCCTTGCCGGCGGCGTAGTCCACCTTGTCCCTGGCCTTGATGCCGCAGTCCAGCGTGATGAGCAGGCCGAAACCGTTGTCCGAAGCCCAGTCAATCCCCTTGAAGGAGACCCCGTAACCCTCATCGTAGCGGTCCGGAATGTAGAAATCGACGGCATCGGTAAAACGGCGGATGAAGGAATAGACCAGAGCCACGGCGGTGGTGCCGTCCACATCGTAGTCCCCATAGACGAGAATCTTCTCCCCGGAAACTATCGCGCGGCGCAGCCTCTCCACGGCGGCATCCATATCCTTCATCAGGAAGGGGTCGTGCAGGCGGTCAAGGCTGGGTCTGAAGAACAGGCGGGCCTCCTCGAAAGTGCTGACCCCGCGCTGCACCAGCAGCTCGGCGAGCACCCTGTCGATGCCAACCTCAGCGGCAAGCCTCTCGACCGTCGCGCTGTCCGAAGACTCCCTTATAATCCACTTGCAGCCCTTCGCCATATCTCAACAAAGATAGCATAAATTTTGGAATTTTTATCGTATTTTTGCGCTATGGAATATAGTGAACAGGAACTTTTACGCAGGGAGTCTCTCGCAAAGCTGAGAGAACTGGGCATAGAGCCCTATCCCGCAGCGGAATACCCCGTCAACGCCACGGCAGCCGAGATAGCCGCCGGATATGATGCCGAGAAGGGGAATTTCCAGGAAGTGTGCATAGCAGGCAGGCTTATGAGCCGCCGAATCATGGGCGCGGCCTCCTTCGGAGAGCTGCAGGACAGCACCGGCAGAATCCAGGTCTATGTCAAGCGCGACGAGATCTGCCCGGGCGAGGACAAGACGATGTACAACACGGTGTGGAAGAAACTCCTCGACATCGGGGACATCGTGGGCATCAAGGGCTTCGCCTTCATCACCCAGACCGGCCAGCTCAGCGTGCACGCCAAGGAGCTCACCCTGCTCAGCAAGTCGCTCAAGGTTCTCCCGATAGTCAAGGAAATGGACGGCCAGGTCTTCGACGCCGTCACCGACCCTGAGCTCCGCTACCGCCAGAGGTATGTGGACCTCATCGTCAACCCTCAGGTCAAGGACGTCTTCGTCAAGAGGGCGAAGATCATCTCCACGATGCGCCGCTACTTCGACGAAGCCGGCTGCCTCGAGGTGGAGACCCCTATCCTGCAGAGCATCCCGGGAGGCGCGACCGCACGCCCGTTCATCACCCACCACAACGCGCTGGACATCCCTCTCTACCTGAGAATCGCCAACGAGCTCTACCTCAAGAGGTTGATTGTGGGCGGATACAACGGGGTGTATGAGTTTGCCAAGGACTTCCGCAACGAAGGAATGGACAAGACCCACAACCCTGAGTTCACCTGCATGGAGATATATGTAGCCTACAAGGACTACAACTGGATGATGAAGTTCGTCGAGAAGATGCTCGGCGAGGTCTCAATGGCCGTCAACGGCACCACCAGGGTCAAGATCGGCGACAACGAGGTTGACTTCGGGGGAGAATACCGCCGCCTGCCTATACTCGACGCCATTCGCGAATACGCCGGAGTCGATGTGAGCGGGATGGACGAGGACGAGCTCCGCAAGACCTGCAACTCACTGAATGTCAAGATAGAACCTTCAATGGGCAAGGGCAAGCTCATCGACGCCATCTTCGGCGAATTCTGCGAGGACAAGCTCATCCAGCCGACCTTCGTCACCGACTACCCTGTGGAGATGTCCCCTCTGACCAAGCGTCACCGCGACAACCCGCAGCTGACCGAGCGCTTCGAGCTCTTCGTCTGCGGCAAGGAGCTCGCCAACGCATATTCCGAGCTCAACGACCCTATCGACCAGCTCCAGAGATTCGAGGAGCAGGCAAGGCTCAAGAGCAAGGGCGACGACGAGGCGATGTACATTGATATGGACTTCGTGCGCGCGCTCGAATACGGCATGCCGCCGACCTCCGGACTCGGAATGGGAATCGACCGCCTGACCATGTTCATGACCGGCCAGACCACCATCCAGGATGTGCTCTTCTTCCCTCAGATGAAGCCTGAGAAGAAACTCAAAAAGGAAGAGAAACAGTGACGGAGACGCTCACATCGGCATCCAACCCCAAGATCAAGAAACTTCTCGCGCTGCAGCAGAAAGCATCTGAGCGGCGCGAAAGTTCTTTATTCACGGTAGAGGGCCGGCGCGAGCTGGAACATTGCCTCGAAGCGGGCTACGAAGCCGACACCATATTCGTCTGCCCGGAAATCGCCGGCGAGGTGCAGCTCCCCGACTGCCGCATCTGCGAACTGAGCCGGGAGCTCTACGCCAAGGTCGCCTACCGCGAGGGCACGGAGGGCATCATAGCCGAGGTCAAAGCCCGCGAGCACAGTCTGAATAGTCTGAGGCTCAAGGAGAATCCGCTTATCGCAGTGCTCGAGAGCGTGGAAAAGCCGGGCAACATCGGCGCGGTGCTGAGGACCTGCGACGCGGCGGGAGCCGATGCGCTGATAATCTGCGACCCCAAAGCCGACATCTACAACCCCAATCTCATCAGGGCGTCGCTCGGTGCGGCGTTTACCGTGCAGACCGCAGTCTGCGAGAGCGCCGAGGCAATCAAATATTTGAAGGACAAGGGAATACAAATCCTCACAGCGCAGCTTCAGGACTCCTCCCTCTACTATGACCGCGACATGCGGGGCGGCACAGCCATCGTGATGGGCACGGAATCCACCGGGCTCAGCGAGGTCTGGCGCAAGGCCGCGGACGCACATATAATGATACCGATGCTGGGGCGGCTCGACTCGCTCAATGTCTCCGTCTCCGCGGCGATACTTCTCTATGAATCTGTAAGACAGCGCAATAATGGATAAATTCGGACTTATCGGCTACCCTATAGCCCATTCGCTGAGCCCAAAGCTCTTCAACGCCGCGTTCCACGGCAAATACGCATACGAACTCATTGAGACCCCTGACTTCGAACTGGCCTGGGAGACCTTCCTCAAGGACTACAGGGCCATCAATGTCACTTCCCCCTTCAAGGGAACGGCATACGGTCGCGTGGACTGGAAGAGCCCGGAGTGCGAAAGGGTCGGCGCGACCAACCTCTGCCTCAACACCGAAGACGGCGTAAAGGCCTGGAACTCCGACTATATGGGAGTGCGCGCACTGCTTGAGCCGCTCGACAGGGGCACGGCGGCGGTGATAGGCTTCGGCGGAGCCGGCAAGGCGGCGCTCGCGGCAGCCGAGGACCTCGGATTCCACACAGTGCTCTACCGCCACGACGGCATCGCCCGCGGGGTCAAGGCGGATGTGATCATCTACACCCTGCCTTCCGCCGTGGAGGGCATCGACCTGCTTGACTGCGAAGTGGTTATCGAGGCGAATTACAAGAACCCGTGCCTCTCCTCGCACCACGGCTACATCCCGGGCACGGCCTGGCATCTGCAGCAGGCGGTCCTCGGCTACAAGATAATGAGCGGGGACGAGCCGGACACGGAGGCTATGCGGAAAATTTATCTTTGATCATATCGGCTATCTCCCTCACCGTCAGACCTTCCGTGTCGATGATAAGGGAAGCTTCGCTATAGACAGGCTCACGCTCCGCGTAGAGCCTGTCCGCGTCTTTGAATAGAGGCCGGGACGCGTCTTCGCTGCCCAGCCGCTCACGGATAATCTCAAGCGGTGTGCGCAAATAGACGCTCCGGGTGCGGGACAGAATCTCCGCGCGGGAGTCGGGATTGCAGAAGGTGCCGCCTCCGAGCGAGAGCACCGAAGGCTTCCAGATGGTCTCTGCGTCATCGAGAAATCTCCTGAGGGCCCGGAGCTCGACGCTGCGGAAAGCGCTCTCCCCTCCCTCGAATATCTGCGGGATGCTCTTGTGCTCGGCGCGGACCACGAGGCAGTCCAGGTCGGCATAGTGCGCGTCCAGCAGGGCCGCCAGCTCCCGCCCGACACTGCTCTTGCCGCAGCCCATAAAACCTGTCAGTGTGATGATTGTCTTTTTCACACGATAAAGATAGCGAGTTTTTCATCGCTTTTAGCAAAAAAATCTGTATCTTGCAGAGTAAAAAAATATATTGTTATGGCACTTAATAAAGTAATGCTTATCGGCAATGTCGGGAAGGACCCTGAGGTCCGCTACCTCGACGGCAACGCCCCGGGAGGGCAGGGAAGGAAAGTCGCCACCTTCACACTGGCGACGACGGAGAGATACAAGGACCGCAGCGGGGAGTTCAAGGAGAGCACCGAATGGCACAATATCGTGGCCTGGGGGCAGCCTGCGGATGTAGCCGAGCGCTTTGTCAAGAAGGGCACGCAGCTCTATATCGAGGGCCGTCTGAGGACCAGGTCCTGGACCGACCAGAGCGGCGCCAAGAGATACACGACCGAGATCAACGTGGACAATCTGCAGCTTCTCGGGCGCAGGGAGGGAGGCGCTCCCGCCGAGGGAGGATACGTTCCGCAGCAGAACTATCAGCAGTCCGCTCCGCAGCAGCAGCCGGTCTATCAGAGGCCTCCTCAGCCGGCCCAGACACCGAAGCCTGCACCTGCAGCGGCTCCGGCAGAGGGCTTTGACGATGCACCTGCCGACGACCTTCCGTTCTAGTATTGAAATCAACTTTCCGGGCGGCAGGAAGCGCCTGTCGCCCGCTTAAAACCTGACCCTTATGGCAGAAAAGACCAAGAAGCTGCTCAACGACTATCCTGCAGCAAGATGGGGCGTGCTGATACTCATCGCCCTGATGATGTTCTTCGCATACATGTTCGTGGACGTTATGTCTCCGCTCAAGTCTCTCGTAGAGAGCAACCTGGGCTGGGACAGCGGAGTCTTCGGCAAGTATGCGGCATCCGAATATATCCTCAATGTCTGCGGTTTTCTCATCATCGCCGGCGTCATCCTCGACAAGCTCGGGGTGCGCTTCTCCGGTGTGCTCTCCGCAGGACTTATGGTTGCCGGCGCGACCATCAAGTTCATAGGCATCAGCGACTGGTTCCAGACCACCGCGTTCGCGCAGTGGCTCGGCAGCTGGTGGGTTGAGATGCCGGCAAGCGCCAAGATGGCTTCCCTGGGATTCATGATCTTCGGCTGCGGCTGCGAGATGGAAGGCACCAATGTCTCCAAGATTATCGCCAAGTGGTTCAAGGGCAAGGAAATGGCCCTCGCCATGGGACTTGAGATGGCCATCGCCCGCCTCGGCGTCTTCGGAGTCATGTGGATTGCTCCGCTCATCTCCGAGAAGTTCGGCGGCTCAGTTGTGGCTCCGCTCGGATTCTGCGGCGCCCTGCTCGTGATTGGCCTGCTCAACTTCATCATCTTCGGAGTGATAGACCGCAAGTTCGACAGGCAGCTCGTGGAGGCAGGCCTCGCCACCGAGGAGAAGTCCCCGGAGGACGAGTTCCACATGAGCGACCTCGGCGCCATCTTCAAGAGCAAGATGTTCTGGATCGTGGCCCTGCTCTGCGTGCTCTACTACAGCGCCATCTTCCCGTTCCAGAGATATGCCACCAACTTCCTGGAGGAGACTCTCAGCATAGATGCGGCCTCCGCGGCGCAGCTCTTCAGCTGCTTCCCTATCCTGGCGATGTTCCTCACTCCGGTACTCGGCATCTTCCTCGACCGTGTCGGCAAGGGAGCTTCGATGCTGATGGCCGGCTCGGTAATCATGGTTGTCTGCCACCTCTGCTTCGCGTTCGTGCTCCCGGCATTCCCGAGCAAGGCCTTCGCGCTGGTGCTCATCGTGGTGCTCGGAGTCAGCTTCTCGCTCGTGCCTGCAGCCCTCTGGCCGTCTGTGCCTAAGATTATCGACGAGAAGATTCTCGGCAGCGCCTACTGCCTCATCTTCTGGGTACAGAACATCGGTCTCTGCCTCGTGCCTATGCTCATCGGTTCGCTCCGTCAGAGCACCGGCGGCTACACCGTGCCGATGATCGTGTTCGCCAGCTTCGGCGTGCTCGCATTCGTGCTCAGCATCTACCTCAAGGCAGAGGACAGGAGCAAGGGCTACGGCCTGGAGCTTCCTAACATCCAGAAATAACTGCGCGTCCCGGGGGCCCGTCTCCCGGGCGCAAGTGCTTATATGTCAATGGTGAAGAAAAATAACGGCGGCACCGCCGCCTGCTGGATTGCGCTCGTCTGCCTGATGGTGCCGATGTTCGCGTCGTACTTTTTCGACGACATGTTCTCGACGCTCTCGCAGATATTCCAGCACCCCGAATGCCTCGAACTCGGCTGGGACAGCGCCGACTACGGCTTCTACGCCGGCGGATACAGTTTCCTCTGCGTCTGCGGCGGGCTGATCGTGTGCGGAGTGCTGCTGGACATCTTCGGGGTAAGGGTGATAGGTTCGGTTTTCGTCGGACTTATGGCCCTGGGAGCCGCGACCGTATTCTTCGCCATCCGTTCCGGCCTGCCTGCCGGGACTTCGCTCGCCATCGCCTACGGCGGCTGCATGGTCTTCGGACTGGGCAGCGAAATTGCCGGGGTGGCGGTGACCCGCTCGATTGCCAAATGGTTCAAGGGGCGCAATGTGGCCTTCGCCATGGGTGCGCAGGTGGCCGTGGCCCGTCTGGGCACCGCGGCTGCGTTCATCCTCTCCCCTGTGCTCGTGGCACAGAAGGCCGAGGGTGAGATATATACGCTCGCCGAGACTTCCCGTCCGGCGGCGTTGGGACTGGCACTGATACTGCTGGGAGTCCTGCTCTGGGGCGTGTTCGTCGCCATGGATTCGCGCTTCGATAAAGAGCGCGGCATCGTCAGCGGCAGGGGCGCCGTGAGGGAGGAGGACAAGTTCAAGTTCTCAGACATCCTCAGGCTCATCACCAACCCGCGCTTCGTGATGATTTCGCTGCTCTGCGTATTCTTCTACTGCTGCATCATTTCCTTCAAGAAGTTCGGCACCTCGATTGTGATTCCGCGCTTCGGGATGGATGTGGACAGCGCCAAGTGGGTAATTTCGATGATTCCGTTCTTCACGGTGGTATTCACCCCGGTTTTCGGAGCGACCGTCGATAAGGTAGGCAAGGCAACTCTCTGGATGATAATCGGTTCCGTAATGGTGCTGGCAGCCCACCTTCTGCTGCGCTTCGCCCCGCAGGGGGTGCCGTTCTGGGGATACTTCTCGATCGCCGTGCTCGGTGTGGGCTATTCGCTCGTGCCGTCGGCGATGTGGCCTTCCGTGCCTAAGATAGTGCCGGAGCGCAACCTCGGCACAGCCTATTCGATGATTTACTGGATTCAGAATATGGGCATGCTGCTAGTGCCTATCTTCGTGGGACGCATCTTCAAGAGTTTCACGGGAGTCGAGGCGGCGGAGAGGGCCGAATACATATTCATAGGTCTGGGCATAGTTGCCGGAATAGTGGCGGCGGCGCTGCTGCGCTCGTCCCGCAGGCATCCTGAGCTCGCGCTCGACAAGCCAAGCGGAGGGAAGTGATGTACGAACTTCTCGACAGCATAAACTCCCCTTCCGACATCAGGGGCTTCAGCATCCCGCAGCTCAGGCAGCTCTGCGCCGAGCTCAGGGACTGCATCATACGGACCTGCGCCGAGAGCCCGGGGCATCTCGCATCGAGCCTCGGAGCGGTGGAGCTCATTGTCGGGCTGCACTATGTCTTCGACACCCCCGACGACAAGATAGTATTTGACGTGGGCCATCAGGCCTATGCGCACAAACTGCTCACCGGGCGCCGGGAGAGGTTCTCCACCCTGCGCACGGGCGGCGGTCTGAGCGGCTTTCCCAACAGGGACGAGAGCGAATACGACTGCTTCGGGGTCGGGCACTCCTCAACCTCCATCTCAGCAGCGCTGGGATTTGCGGAAGCCGCGAGGATACAGGGCCTGAAGCGCAAGGCGATAGCCCTCATCGGCGACGGCGCGATGACCGGAGGCCTCGCCTACGAGGGGCTCAACAATGCCGGAGCGAGCGGGGCCGACCTGCTCGTGATACTCAACGACAACAACCAGTCCATCGACAACAACACCGGAGCGATGCACGAATACCTGCTCAAAATCTCCACGAGCTCGTCGTACAACCGCTTCAAGACGCATGTCTGGGACCTGCTCGGAGACGGCAAGTTCAGAAGATTCATACAGAGCTGGGTGCGCAGCCTCAAGTCGTGGTTCGTCAAGGGGACGGGCGGCGACCTCTTCGAGGCGCTGGGATTAAGATACTTCGGGCCGATTGACGGCAATGACATAGAGGATGTGGTGAAGGCGCTCTCCAGGCTCAAGAGCATCAGCGGGCCGAGGATACTGCACTGCCTCACCGTCAAGGGCAAGGGATATGCGCCGGCGGAGGCGGACCCAGTCACCTGGCACGCCCCGGGGCGATTCAACCCCGAGACCGGCGAGAGGATCAAGGCCCCGCACACCCGCGACCGCTACCAGGACGTCTTCGGACAGGTGCTCCTGGAGCTCGCCGAGATGGACCCGAAGGTGGTCGGAGTCACTCCTGCGATGGCCCAGGGCTGCGGGATGAACATCCTCGCCGCCGAGAGGCCGGGGCAGTTCTTCGACGTGGGCATCGAGGAGGAGCACGCGGTAACCTTCGCCGCCGGACTTGCGGCTGGAGGGATGAAGCCGTTCTGCAACATATATTCTTCGTTCTCCCAGAGGGCTTACGACCAGCTAGTGCACGACGTGGCGCTCCAGAGGCTGCCGGTGGTGTTCTGCTTCGACAGGGCGGGGCTCGTGGGCGAGGACGGAGCCACTCACCACGGAGTGCTGGACATTGCCGCCCTGCGCTGCGTGCCCAACACCATCATCGCCTCCCCGCGCAACGAGGAGGAGCTCAAGGCTCTGATGTACTCCGCCTTGAAGCACGAGAGCGGCCCTTATATAATAAGGTATCCGCGCGGGATGGGAGAGGGAGTGGACTGGAAAGACGCACCGTTCAGAACTCTGGAGCTCGGCAAGGCGGAAGTCCTCGCCGAGGGCGACGAGGTGGCGCTGATCTGCACCGGGCCCGTCACCAACAGGGCCCTGGAGGCGGCCTCAAGCTACCCGGGACGGGTCGGAGTCTATAATTTCCGCTTCGTGAAGCCGCTGGACGAGGAGATGCTCACTGAGATTGCCGGAAAGTACCGCCATATCATCACAGTGGAGGACGCTTCCCTCAAGGGAGGTCTGTATGGCGCTGTGTGTGAATTCCTTATGTCAGGAGGCTACGGCATCCGCGCCGAGGGGATCGGCGTGCCGGACCGCTTCATCGCCCAAGACAGGCAGAGCAGCCAGCTCGCTTCCTGCGGACTCGACAGGGAAGGAATTGAAAAAAGTTTGAAAAAAGTTTTTGTAGATTAGAAATAATTCCTATCTTTGCAATCCCTATCGCAAGGGGGCTTTGAAATAGGCATTGCCGATGTAGCTCAGGTGGCCAGAGCACGTGATTTGTAATCTCGGGGTCGTGGGTTCGACTCCCTCCATCGGCTCATCAGCAATAATTAAGGGCAAGTACCAGAGTGGCCAAATGGGGCAGACTGTAAATCTGCTGGTTTTACCTTCGGTGGTTCGAATCCATCCTTGCCCACCACTCAACGGAAGAGGAGAACACTTCCATTAGCGGGGTTCGTATAATGGCTATTATGCCAGCCTTCCAAGCTGGAAATGGGAGTTCGATTCTCCTACCCCGCTCAAATGCCGATGTAGCTCAGGGGTAGAGCGCATCCTTGGTAAGGATGAGGTCATGAGTTCAATTCCCATCATCGGCTCCATGCCGGTCTAAAAAGCCGGCTTGTTTTTGCAACAACTTTTATACGTAATATTATGGCAAAAGAAGTTTTCAAAAGGGACAAACCGCATGTTAACATCGGCACCATCGGCCATGTTGACCACGGCAAGACCACCCTTACTGCAGCTATCACCAAGGTACTTGCAGAGAAAGGTCTTAGTGAGGTCAAGTCTTTCGACCAGATCGACAACGCTCCGGAAGAGAAGGAGCGCGGTATCACCATCAACACCGCTCACGTAGAGTACCAGACCCAGAATCGTCACTATGCGCATGTCGACTGCCCGGGCCACGCTGACTACGTTAAGAACATGGTTACCGGTGCTGCCCAGATGGACGGTGCAATCCTCGTGGTTGCCGCTACCGACGGTCCGATGCCTCAGACCAACGAGCACGTCCTCCTCGCAAAGCAGGTAAACGTGCCTAAGATGGTTGTATTCCTCAACAAGGTTGACCTCGTTGATGACGAAGAAATGCTTGATCTCGTGGAGATGGAGGTTCGCGACCTTCTCAACAAGTATGACTTCGACGGCGACAACGCCCCTATCATCCGCGGTTCCGCCCTCGGCGCCCTCAACGGAGAGCCGAAGTGGGAGGAGAAGGTAATGGAGCTCATGGACGCAGTGGATTCTTACATTCCGCTTCCAGTACGTGAGAACGAGAAGCCATTCCTTATGCCTATCGAGGACATCTTCTCAATCACCGGCCGTGGAACCGTTGTTACCGGACGTATCGAGACCGGTACCATCCATGTCAACGACCCAGCTGAGATCGTAGGTTTCAGCGAGAAGCCTAAGACCACCGTTGTAACGGGTGTCGAGATGTTCCGCAAGCTCCTTGATCAGGGCGAGGCAGGAGACAATGTAGGTCTTCTCCTCCGCGGTATCGACAAGAAGGAAGTTAAGCGTGGCGAAGTTATCGCCAAGCCGGGTTCCATCACTCCTCACAAGCACTTCCTCGGACAGATCTACGTCCTCAAGAAGGAAGAGGGTGGCCGTCATACTCCGTTCCACAACAAGTATCGTCCTCAGTTCTTCATCCGTACACTTGACGTTACCGGTGAGATTACTCTCCCTGCAGGTGTTGAGATGGTTATGCCTGGCGATAATGTCGAGATTGATGTTAACCTCATCACTCCTGTCGCTCTTAACGAGAACCTCCGCTTCGCGATTCGCGAGGGTGGCCGTACCGTTGGCGCAGGCCAGGTGACCAAGATCCTTGACTAATTAAGTCTGAAGACGGATGCCCTGCGGGGTGTCCGTCTATTCAGGGGAATAGAACAATGGTAGTTCAGCGGTCTCCAAAACCGTCCATGTGGGTTCGATTCCTGCTTCCCCTGCAAATATCAAAGGTTACGATTTGGTAATTGTTTAACAGATGCCGCTAAACTGCTTCCGACAACGGCATCCATTAAATGTAAAGATGAGAAAGATTATCAATTACTTCAAAGAGTCTTTCGTAGAGTTGACCAAGAAGACGACTTGGCCTAGTTGGGCAAAGCTTCAGAGCTCCGCCCTTTTGGTCATTGTCACCACAGTCATCCTGGCCGCTCTGCTCTGGATTATCGACTTTGCTTTCCAATCTCTGATGACAGGAATCTACACTCTGTAACTTTTATCAGCGGACTCAATGGGAGAAATGAAATGGTATGTCCTGCGCACTGCAGGCAGCAAGGAAAAGAAAGCCAAGGAATACCTTGAGAAAGAGATAGAGAGGGCAGGTCTTCAGGACGAAGTCGCTCAGGTGCTCGTCCCCGTCAAAAAGGAGATCGTTACACAGAACGGCAAGCGCAAGGCAGTCGACAGACTCCTCTATCCGGGTTATGTACTCATCCAGGCTGAGCTCAGCGCAAAGCTTGAGAACATAATCCGCAATCTTGTACCAGGTATGTCAGGCTTCCTGACCGAGAAAAAGGCCAACGGTTCCCAGTTCGAGAGGGTTCCGGTGCCTCTTCGTGATGAGGAGGCCCAGAGGATTCTCGGCAACCAGGACGAGAACATCGACAGCGGTGCAGAAACCTATGTCGATTACTCCGTCGGCGAGTCCGTGCGTATCACTGACGGTCCGTTCAGCGGCTTCAGCGGTACAGTAGACGAGATTGTAGAGGACAGAAGCAAGATTAAGGTTATAGTCGAGATCTTCGGGCGCAAGACGCAGGTTGAACTCAACTTTACACAAGTGACTAAAGAATAACAAAGTATTATGGCAAAAGAAGTTACCGGATACATCAAGCTCCAAATCAAGGGCGGCGCCGCTAACCCGGCTCCTCCGGTAGGACCGGCACTCGGTTCCAAAGGCTTGAACATAATGGATTTCTGCAAGGCCTTCAATGCGGCTACGCAGGGACAGGCGGGCAAGATCCTTCCAGTAGTGATCACCGTCTATTCTGACAAATCCTACACATTCGAGGTAAAGCAGCCGCCGGTTGCTGTATCCCTCAAGGAAGCCGCGAAGATCAGCAAGGCTTCAGGCGAACCTAACAGAAAGAAAGTGGCATCCGTCACCTGGGATCAGGTCAAGACCATCGCAGAGGGCAAGATGCCGGATTTCAACTGCTTCACCCTCGGCTCAGCCATGAGGATGGTTGCAGGTACCGCGAGAAGTATGGGTATCACCGTCAGCGGTGAATTCCCTGAGGACCTTAAATAGACACGCGAATTATGAGTAAGATTACCAAAAATCAGAAGGCTGCTGCGGAGAAGTATGACTCCCACAAGCTCTACCCGCTCAACGAAGCGTGCCAGGTAGTTAAGGACATCACCTTCACCAAGTTCGACTCAAGCGTTGAGCTCCACGCCAACCTCGGCGTTGACCCTCGCAAGGCGAACCAGATGATCCGTGGCGTCGTCACCCTGCCTAACGGAACCGGTAAGGTGGTTAGAGTGCTCGCACTCTGCACCCCTGACAAGGAGAACGAGGCCAAGGAAGCCGGCGCAGACTATGTAGGACTCGACGAGTACATCGAGAAGATCAAGGGCGGCTGGACCGATGTTGACGTTATCGTCTGCACCCCTTCAGTGATGGCCAAGGTCGGCGCACTCGGAAAGATCCTCGGACCTCGCGGACTTATGCCGAACCCTAAGACCGGCACCGTAACGATGGAAATCGGCGCGGCTGTCAAGGCATCCAAGGGCGGCAAAATCGACTTCAAGGTCGACAAGACCGGTATTGTGCACACCGCCATCGGCAAGACCTCATTCTCTGCACAGCAGATCTTCGAAAATGCTTCAGAGGTGCTCAACGCCATCGCGAAGCTCAAGCCGCAGTCCCTCAAGGGAACATATATGAAGAGCGCCGCTCTGTGCTCAACCATGAGCCCGGGCGTCAAAGTTGATCTCAAGGCATTCCTCAACGGTGCTGAGTAAAAATTCAATATTATGAAGAAGGAACTTAAAAGTCAGATTATTGAAAGCATCTCAGCGCAGATCAAGCAGTATCCAAACTTCTACATCACGGATATCGCCGGCCTGAATGCAGGACAGACAAGCAGACTCCGTCGCGAGTGCTTCAACGAGAAGATTGTCCTCAACGTAGTGAAGAACACCCTGTTCGCACACGTGCTCAACAGTGTTGAGAACGAGGAGGTCAAGACTCTTGCGGAGACCCTCACGGGCAACACCGCCATCATGTACACCGAGGCTCCGGCAGCTCCTGGCAAGCTCATCAAGAAGCTCCAGCGCGAAGGCTTCACCAAGCCTGTAGTCAAGGGCGCTTATGTGCAGGACTGCGTATTCATCGGTGAGGACAAACTCGACCAGCTCGCAGCCATCAAGACTCGCGAAGAGCTCATCGGCGACATCATCGGTCTCCTCCAGAGCCCTATCCGCAACGTCGTATCCGCTCTCGAGAACGCTTCCGAGGGCAAGGCTGAGGACGAGAAAATCGGCGCTGCAAAGCCGGCTGAGGCTCCAGTAGAGGAGGCTCCGGCAGCTGAGGCAGCACCGGCAGAGTAAACAAGCAAATATTAACAATTTAAAAAATAAAAAACAATTATGGCAGATGTAAAAGCCCTCGCAGAAGAGTTGGTAAACCTCTCTGTGAAAGATGTTCAGGAACTTGCAAAGATCCTCAAGGATGAGTACGGAATCGAGCCTGCAGCAGCAGCTGTAGTAGTTTCACCAGAGGCTGGTAACGGCGCAGCGGCAGAGGCTGAGCAGACTGAGTTCGATGTAATCCTCAAGTCAGCAGGTCAGGCTAAGCTCAACGTCATCAAGGTTGTCAAGAGCGAGCTCGGTCTCGGTCTTAAGGAAGCCAAGGATCTCGTTGACGGCGCTCCTTCAACAGTAAAAGAGAAAATTTCCAAGGCAGAGGCCGAAGCTCTCAAGGCAGCTCTTGAGGAGGCCGGTGCAGAGGTTGAGGTTAAGTAACTTCATCCCTCCCTGCTTTAGGGGACAAACAGGTTTAGAGCCGGGGATAATAGGCTCTAAACCTTTTTTCCGTATTTAAGTTTTTCTCTATTTCCAAAGGCAGAATATGTCAAAAAAGACCAATAACAAGCGTATAAACTTTGCTACATCCAAGATCCTGGAGTACCCGGATCTCCTGGAGGTGCAGCTGAAGTCGTTCAAGGACTTCTTCCAGCTTGAGACCACCCCGGAGAACAGGAAGAACGAAGGCCTGTATCAGGTTTTCCAGGAGATTTTCCCGATCGAGGACACGCGCAACAGCTACAAGCTCGAGTTTATCGACTACTTCATCGATCCGCCGCAGTACTCGATTGAGGAGTGTCTTGACAGAGGCCTGACCTACAACGTCCCTCTGAAGGCGAAACTCCGCCTTTCCTGCACGGACTCCGAGCACGAAGACTTCGACACCAGGGTTCAGGATGTATATCTCGGGAACATCCCGTACATGACTCCTGCCGGCACATTCGTGATCAACGGCTCCGAGCGCATCATCGTCTCCCAGCTGCACAGGTCACCTGGCGTGTTCTTCGACCAGAGCATGCACGCCAACGGTACGAAGCTCTATTCAGCCCGCATCATCCCGTTCAAGGGCTCCTGGATTGAGTTCGCCACCGACATCAACAATGTGATGTATGCCTACATCGACCGCAAGAAGAAGCTGCCTGTAACGACGCTTCTGCGTGCGATCGGCTTCAATTCGGACAAGGACATCATTGACATCTTCGACCTTGCGGACGAAGTCAACGTGAGCGAGGCCGAGCTCGAGGCCAACAAGGGCCGCAAGCTCGCGAGCAATGTGCTCAAGACCAAGTTCGAGGACTTCATCGACGAGGACACCGGAGAGGTGACCCCTGTCGAGAGAATCGACATCATCGTCAAGAGAGGCGAAGTGCTCGACGACGATACCATCAGCGCCATTCTGCAGTCTGACCAGAAAACCATCCTTCTCCAGAAGGACGAGGCCAACTCCAACGAATATGCCATCATATTCAACACCCTGCAGAAAGACCCGACCAATACGGAGATAGAGGCCGTCAACTACATCTACAAGCAGCTCCGCAACTCGGAACCGCCTGATGAGAGCACGGCAAGAGATGTCATCGACAAGCTCTTCTTCTCCGAAAAGAGATATGACCTCGGCAATGTCGGCCGCTACAGACTCAACAAGAAGCTCGGTCTCACCACCGACCCTAATGTGCGCGTGCTGACCAACACCGACATCATCGAGATCATCAAGTACCTCATCCAGCTCATCAACTCCAAGGCTACCGTCGATGATATCGACCACCTCTCCAACCGTCGCGTACGCACCGTTGGCGAGCAGCTCGCCAACCAGTTCAGCGTCGGCCTGAGCCGTATGGCCCGCACCATCAGGGAGAGGATGAACGTCCGCGACAGCGAGCAGTTCAACCCTATCGACCTCATCAACGCCAAGACCCTCTCGTCAGTCATCAACTCATTCTTCGGAACGAGCCAGCTGTCGCAGTTCATGGACCAGACCAACCCTCTCGCGGAGATTACCCACAAGAGGCGTCTGTCAGCCCTCGGCCCGGGAGGTCTTAGCCGAGACAGAGCCGGATTCGAGGTTCGAGACGTACACTACACCCACTACGGACGCCTCTGCCCTATCGAGTCGCCGGAAGGCCCGAACATCGGACTTATCTCATCTCTGTGCGTATATGCGCGCATCGACGACCTCGGATTCATCGAGACTCCGTACCGTGACGTAAAGGACGGCAAGGTGGACCTCAGCGCCGCCGGCTGCCACTATATGAGCGCAGAGGAGGAGGAGAACAAGCTCGTCTCCCTCGCCAACGTGCATATGGACGATGACGGAAACATCCTCGACGACCGCATCCAGTGCCGTCTCGAGGCCGACTTCCCTGTCGTAACCAAGAACGAGGTTGACTACATGGATGTCGCCCCTAACCAGATGGCTTCCGTGGCGGCTTCCCTGATTCCGTTCCTCGAGCACGACGATGCGCACCGCGCATTGATGGGCGCGAACATGATGCGTCAGGCAGTTCCGCTTCTCAAGCCGGAGTCCCCTATCGTGGGTACCGGTCTGGAGGAGAGGGCCTGCATCGACTCCCGCACCCAGGTTGTCGCAGAGCGCAGGGGTGAAGTCACCTATGTGGACGCCAACGAAATCCGCGTCCGCTACGAGCGCACCGAAGGCGAGAGCTTCGTAAGCTTCCTGCCGGAGGAGACCACCTATAAGATGCCTATCTACCGCAGGACCAACCAGAGCACTACCATCACCCTGAAGCCTATCGTACGCAAGGGCGACAAGGTCGAGAAGGGCCAGGTGCTCACCGAAGGCTATGCCACACAGGACGGCGAGCTCGCGCTCGGCCGCAACCTCATGGTGGCGTTCATGCCGTGGAAGGGCTACAACTACGAGGATGCCATCGTGCTCTCAGAGGAGATGGTGAAGTGGGATGTGCTCACTTCCGTCCATGTGGACGAGTTCATCACCGAAGTGCGCGACACCAAGCGCGGAATGGAGGAGCTTACCTCCGACATTCCTAACGTCAGCGAGGATGCCACCCGCAACCTCGGCGAGGACGGTATCGTACGCGTGGGCGCACACATCGAGCCGGGCGACATCATGGTCGGCAAGATCACCCCTAAGGGCGAGAGCGACCCGTCACCTGAGGAGAAGCTCCTCAAGGCCATCTTCGGCGACAAGGCCGGCGATGTTAAGGACGCATCCCTCAAGGCCAACCCGTCACTGAGCGGCACCGTGATCAAGACCGCGCTCTACACCAAGCTCTCCAAGGAGGGCAGCCGCAAGAGCTCAGTCAAGAACGACCAGAAAGCGCGTCTGGAGATGCGTCAGGCAGAGTACGACCGCAAGGCCGAGAAGCTCTATTCCGACTTCCTCCAGAAGCTCGTGGTTTTGACCAAGAACAAGAAGAGCGCCGGCATCACCGACCTCTACGGAGTGGAGATTCTTGCCAAGGACAAGAAGATTACCACCGAAGTTCTCAAGAGCATCGACTACAACAATATCAACTCCAACAAGTGGACTTCCGAGAAGGAGACCAACGCGCTGATCCGCGACCTCATCAACAACTATTGCATAGCCCTCAAGACTGAGCAGGCCATCTGCAAGCGTGAGATGGACAAGATCAAGATCGGCGACGAACTCCCTAACGGCGTGATGCAGATCGCCAAGGTTTACATCGCGAAGAAGCGCAAGATCACTGTAGGTGACAAGATGGCGGGCCGCCACGGCAACAAGGGTATCGTGGCCAAGATCGTCCGTCAGGAGGACATGCCGTTCCTCGAGGACGGTACTCCTGTGGACATCGTGCTCAACCCGCTCGGCGTGCCTTCACGAATGAACCTCGGACAGATTTACGAAACCGTTCTCGGATGGGCGGGAGCGAAGCTCGGGCTGAAGTTCAGCACCCCTATCTTCGACGGTGCGAGCATCGAGGAGATCTGCGACTACACCGACAAGGCCGGCGTGCCTAGATTCGGTAAGACGCATCTGCGCGACGGCGGCACCGGAGACTACTTCGACCAGCCTGCGACCGTCGGCGTGATCTACATGATCAAGCTCGGCCATATGGTTGACGACAAGATGCACGCCCGTTCAATCGGACCGTACTCGCTGATTACCCAGCAGCCTCTCGGAGGCAAGTCCCAGTTCGGTGGACAGAGATTCGGAGAGATGGAGGTTTGGGCCCTCGAAGCATTCGGCGCGGCCAACGCCCTCCAGGAAATCCTGACCGTCAAGTCAGACGACGTGACCGGCAGGGCCAAGACTTACGAAGCCATCGTCAAGGGAGACCCTATCCCTCCTGCAGGCATTCCTGAGTCACTCAACGTGCTCCTCCACGAGCTCCGTGGCCTCGGCTTAAAGGTAACATTGGACTAATTTGTTTGAACGAATAGTAATATGCCCGCTTTCAATAACAAAGACAATAAGATCAAGAGCAACTTCCAGACGATAAGCATCTCGCTTGCGTCGCCTGAGGACATCACCGCACGTTCCTGCGGCGAAGTCCTCAAGCCGGAGACCGTCAACTACAGGACCTACAAGCCTGAGAGGGACGGACTCTTCTGCGAGAAGATCTTCGGCCCGACCAAGGACTACGAGTGCTACTGCGGAAAGTACAAGAGAATCCGCTACCGCGGAATTGTCTGCGACAGATGTAATGTGGAAGTCACCGAGAAGAAGGTGCGCCGCGAGAGGATGGGCCACATCACCCTGACCGTCCCGGTTGCACACATCTGGTACTTCAAGTCTGCGCCGAACAAGATTTCCGCCCTGCTCGGACTCCCTGCCAAGAAGCTCGAATCCGTCATCTACTATGAGAAATACATAGTAGTGAAGCCGGGTGCAGCCGACATCGAGAAGATGGCTCTCCTCTCCGAGGACGAGTATCTCGACGTGCTCGCACGCATCCCGGGCAACTCCAATCTCCCTGACTCCGACCCGGACAAGTTCATCGCCAAGATGGGCGCGGACGGCATCTACGACCTTCTCAAGGAGATTGATATCGAGGAGCTCGGCAAGGAACTCCGCCAGAGGATGCTCGTGGAGACTTCCCAGCAGCGCAAGGCGGAGATTCTCAAGAGGCTTCAGGTAGTGAAGTGGTTCCAGGAGTCAAAGGGTATCAACCGTCCTGAGTGGATGATCATGAAGGTGATTCCGGTGATTCCGCCGGATCTCCGCCCTCTCGTTCCGCTCGACGGAGGAAGATTCGCGACGACTGACCTCAACGACCTCTACCGCCGCGTCATCATCCGCAACAACCGTCTCAAGAGGCTCATCGAAATCAAGGCTCCGGAGGTCATCCTCCGCAACGAGAAGCGCATGCTTCAGGAGGCCGTGGATTCCCTCTTCGACAACTCCAAGAAGTCATCTGCAGTCAAGAGCGAGTCCAACAGGGCGCTCAAGTCCCTCTCCGACTCCCTCAAGGGCAAGCAGGGCCGCTTCCGTCAGAACCTCCTCGGCAAGCGTGTGGACTACTCCGCACGTTCAGTAATCGTCGTGGGTCCTGAGCTCAACATGCACGAGTGCGGCCTGCCTAAGTTCATGGCCGCAGAACTCTATAAACCGTTCATCATCCGCAAGCTAATCGAGCGCGGCATCGTGAAGACCGTGAAGTCCGCCAAGAAGATCGTAGACCGCAAGGACCCGGTCATCTGGGACATCCTCGAGAATGTGATGAAGGGCCATCCGGTGCTCCTCAACCGTGCACCTACCCTCCACAGACTCGGTATCCAGGCCTTCCAGCCGCGAATGATCGAAGGCAAGGCCATCCAGCTGCACCCGCTCGCTTGTACCGCGTTCAACGCGGACTTCGACGGAGACCAGATGGCGGTGCACCTCCCTCTCGGCAACGCCGCGATCATGGAGGCGCAGCTCCTGATGCTCGGTTCACAGAACATTCTCAACCCTGCCAACGGCGCGCCTATCACCGTGCCTTCCCAGGATATGGTGCTCGGTCTGTACTACATCACCAAGCTCCGTCCGGGCGCAAAGGGAGAGAACAAGAGGTTCTATTCACCTGAAGAGGTAATCGTGGCCTACAACGAGAAGGCCATCGACATGCACGCGAAGATCTATGTCCGCATCCCTGCCGACAAGCAGGACCCTTCCAAGGGCACGCAGATGGTAGAGACCTCCGCAGGCCGCATCATCGTCAACCAGTATGTTCCGGACGAGGTTCCGTATGTAAATGAGGTGCTCGGCAAGAAGTCCCTCAGAAAGATCATCACCGACGTCATCAAGCACACCGGCGTGACCCGTACGGCCAAGTTCCTCGACGATATCAAGAACCTCGGATACGACCAGTCGTTCCGCGCCGGCATTTCCTTCAACCTCGGCGACGTGCTCGTCCCTGCGGAGAAGACTTCTCTCGTGGAGGATGCGTACAAGCAGGTTGCAGCCATCCGCGACGACTACGACAACGGTTTCATCACCAACAACGAGCGTTACAACAAGGTCATCGACCTCTGGTCTGCAGTGGACAACAAGCTCACCAAGATCGTGACCACCCAGATTTCAGCCGACCAGCAGGGCTTCAACCCTGTCTATATGATGCTGGATTCCGGAGCCCGCGGTTCAACCACACAGATCAAGCAGCTCTGCGGTATGCGTGGACTTATGGCCAAGCCTCAGAAGGCCGGTGCCTCAGGAGCGGACATCATCGAGAACCCTATCGTCTCCAACCTTAAGGAGGGCATGACGGTGCTCGAGTACTTCATCTCCACCCACGGTGCCCGTAAGGGTCTTGCAGATACCGCCCTCAAGACTGCCGATGCAGGTTACCTGACCAGGCGTCTGGTTGACGTGTCACACGATGTGATCATCAACGAGAGCGACTGCGGCACTCTCCGCGGACTTATCGCCACGGCGATCAAGAACAAGGACGAAGTCGTCGAGTCCCTGGGCGAGAGAATCCTCGGACGTACCTCCGTACACGATATCTTCAACCCTCTCACCGGCGAGCTTATCATCAAGGCCGGCGAGGAAATCAGGGAGAAGGAAGCCGACCTCATCGACTCACTGCCTATCGAGCAGGTAGAAATCCGTTCAGTGCTTACCTGCGAGAGCCGCAAGGGCGTCTGCGCGAAGTGCTACGGGCGCAACCTCGCCACCAGCAGGATGGTCGAGAAGGGCGAAGTCGTCGGAGTCATCGCAGCCCAGTCAATCGGCGAGCCTGGTACCCAGCTTACCCTGCGTACCTTCCACGTCGGCGGTACGGCATCTTCTTCAGCAGCTGACTCTTCCATCGAGTCCAAGTACAACGGTATCCTCAACTTCGAGGAGCTCCGTACCATCGAGAGAGTCACCGACGAGGGCCAGACCCAGACCGTGGTTGTCAGCCG
This sequence comes from bacterium, assembly GCA_963588685.1. Classification (GTDB taxonomy): domain Bacteria; phylum Bacteroidota; class Bacteroidia; order Bacteroidales; family UBA932; genus Cryptobacteroides. The sequence goes on along the minus strand of CAVAID010000011.1, from coordinate 1,280 downwards.
TATGGCCGAACTCCGCATCATCGACGAGAACACCGGCATCACCTTCTCACAGTACGACGTGCCTTACGGAGCTGTGCTCTACAAGGGCGAGGGCGACAAGGTGAGCAAGGGTGACCTGATCTGCGACTGGGACGCATACAACGCAACCACCATCGCTGAATCTGCAGGTACCATCCAGTTCGAGAACATGATCGAGGGCGTTACCTTCCAGAAGGAGAGCGCCGACGAATACTCTACCAGCACCGACAAGGTCATCATCGAGTCCAAGGACAAGACCAAGAGCCCTACCCTCGTGATTGTCAACGACAAGGGCGAGAGCATCAAGCAGCTCAACCTGCCTGTGGGCGCGCACCTTATGGCCGAGAACGGCGACAAGGTCAAGGTCGGCGACGTGGTGATGAAGATCCCTCGCGCAGTCGGCAAGGCAAGCGATATCACCGGAGGTCTGCCTCGAGTTACCGAGCTCTTCGAAGCCCGCAACCCTACGAGTCCATCCATCCTTTCCGAAATCAACGGCGAGGTCATCATGGGCAAGGTCAAGAGGGGCAACCGCGAGATTACCGTGCGCAACAGCAACGGTGTCGAGAAGCACTACCTCGTACCTCTGAGCAAGCAGATTCTCGTGCAGGAGAACGACTACGTCAAGGCGGGCACACCGCTCTCCGACGGCGGAGTATCTCCGAGCGACATCCTCAACATCCTCGGACCTGTCAAGGCTCAGGAGTATATCGTCAATGAAGTTCAGGCCGTTTACCGTCTGCAGGGCGTTAAGATCAACGACAAGCACTTCGAGATCATCGTGCGCCAGATGATGCGCAAGGTCGAGATTACCAACCCGGGCGACACCGAGTTCCTCAGCGAGGAAATGGTGGACAAGTGGAAGTTTATGGAAGTCAACGACAGCATCTACGGCAAGTACTATGTGCTCGACGCCGGCGGCTCTCAGCGCTACGAGATGGGACAGATCATCTCTGCCCGCGACCTCCGCAGCGAGAATGCCTCCCTCGAGCGTCAGGGACTTAACCCTGTCACCGCACGTCCTACCCGTCCTGCCACTGCACGTCTTGTGCTCCAGGGCATCACGAGGGCCGCGCTGAAGACCGACAGTTTCATCTCCGCAGCCTCCTTCCAGGAGACCACCAAGGTGCTCAGCGAAGCCGCCATCCGCGGCCGCGTCGATCACCTCGAAGGTCTGAAGGAGAACGTCATCTGCGGTCACCTGATCCCTGCCGGAACCGGTCTCAAGGACTACCAGGACATCATCGTCGGACGCAAGGACG
>CAVAID010000010.1:0-47694 GCA_963588685.1 bacterium | reverse complement strand
TGCTCTGATGAGCACTTCTAGTCAAACCGGGTGCCTATAGGCATTAGGAGGAACCAAAACCGTCCAGGTTGGGATAAAAACACCCGAAAACTTCCCTACCTGGAAAGCCCACCTGCCGCAGACGGCCTTCCAGGGCATCTGCCCAATCCGGGTAGGGATGAAAAAGGTCCAAAAGTTCCCAACCTGGCGGCAAAAAGCACCGCGAAGTCGCGAAGCCGCGCAAGGGCTCCCGGTCTGGAGACCCTAAGCACCCGCGCTTGGTAGCGGGAGGGGCCCACGAAGTGGGAGGGCGAGCGAAGCGAGGGTCTCCAGATTGGGGGCCCTGGAGCGAGCGCAGCAACGCTCTTCCGGCAAAAAACAAGCTGTAAAAGATTAACACAATTCTAAAAAGATGAAAAGAATCCTGGTCATAACGGCAATCTGTGGAGTACTGTGCACAGGCTGCCACAATGCCGAAAACCACGGCGGACACGCCCATGAGCACGAAACCGCCGAACAGCACGAGCATGAACACGAGCATGAACACGAGCACGCCCAGCATATAACGCTCTACAGCACCGATTATGAAATATATGCCGAGTCCCACCCTCTCATAAAGGGCGAAACCTCCACCCTGCTCGTCCACATAACGAAACTCAGCGACTTCAAGCCGCTCAAAGCCGCCGCAGTAAGCGCCGGTCTCAAACTGCAAGGCAGCGAGTACAGCGCCGAAGCCACCCCGGCAGCAACTGAAGGCATCTATAAACTCAGCTTCACCCCGTCAGAAGCCGGCGAAGCCATACTCAGCCTCAACATAGACGGCACACCCCTCAGCACGGAAATCACCGTCTATGAAGACGACAGCGAAGCCGACGAAGCCCTCGAAGGCGAAGATACCGCAGGCGCCAACCGCGTCAGCTTCACCAAGGAGCAGAGCTGGAAAATAGACTTCGCCACCGAGCCGGTGCGCCGCGAAGCCGTAGGCCAGGTAATCAGCTGCGTCGGCCAGATACTTCCAGCGCAGAGCGGCCGTCAGACCATAGTCGCCAAAGCCTCAGGCATCGTCACGGTAGCCGGCGGCAGACTGCTCTCCGGAAGTCCTGTGCGCAAAGGCGCAGCCCTGCTCTACATCGGCAGCAACGGCCTGGCCGACTCCAATATGGACGTGCGCTACATCGAAGCCAGGAGCGAATATGAGCGCGCCGAAGGCGAATACACCCGCAAGCAGGCCCTGGTAGAAAAGAAAATCGTAAGCCAGAGCGAGCTCAGCCGCGCCAAAGCCGAATATGAGAGCGCCCGCGCAGCCTACGAAAACCTCGAGAGCAACTACCGCCAGGGCCGCTTCTCCGCCACCTCCGACATCGACGGCTACATCTCCGAAGTCTATGTAAGCAACGGAGAATATGTCGAGGCCGGGCAAGCTCTCGCCACCGTATGCAGCAGCCGCAAACTCCTGGTAGAAGCCAAATTGCAGGCAAAATACCACGGCGAACTCAACAGGGGCGTAGCCGGCGCCAACTTCCGCTTCAGCGGCAGCGACAGAGTCTGGTCGCTTCAGGAGCTGGACGGCCGCCTCGCCTCAGTCGGCCAGAGCGTCACCGCAGGCAGCCCGATGCTCCCTGTAAGCTTCGAAATCAGCAACAATGCAGGCCTGCTCCCGGGCACCTTCGCCGACATATACATCAAGACCAAGGGCAGCGAAGACGCCCTCACGGTAGCCAGCGGAGCCATAGTCGAGGAAATGGGCAACTACTTCGTCTATAAGCAGATAAACCCTGAACTCTTCGAGAAGGTACAGGTCGGCACCGGCGTCAGCGACGGGGTCCGCACCGAGATCACCTCCGGCCTCGACGGCAGCGAAAGGGTTGTTACTAAGGGCGCGGTAATCGTCAAGCTGGCTCAGGCAGCCGGCGGACTCGACGCCCACGCCGGACACGTTCATTAGCAGACTATGAACTGGCTTAACGGAATCATACGGTTTTCCCTGAAAAACCGTCTGCTGGTGCTGCTGGGTGCGGCACTGGTAATAGCAGGAGGTCTCTGGAGCGCCAACCGGACCGACGTCGACGTATTCCCGGACCTCACCGCCCCGACCGTCGTGATAATGTCCGACGCCCACGGAATGTCCGCCGAAGAGGTCGAGAGGCTCGTCACCTTCCCGGTGGAGACCGCCGTCAACGGCGCCACCAATGTACGCCGCGTCCGTTCCTCCTCGATGTACGGATATTCCTTCGTCTGGGTGGAATTCGACTGGGGCATGGACATCTTCCGCGCCCGGCAGATCGTCTCCGAAAAGATGGTCTCCCTCGGCGAATCGCTCCCTGCCGACGTGACCCCCGTGCTGGCGCCGCAGTCCAGCGTAATGGGTGAAATCATATTCCTCGGGCTCCAGTCCGAGAGCGGGGAAACCTCCATGATGGAGCTCCGCGACCTTGCCGACTGGGTGGTAAAACCGGCCATTCTCGCCACCGGCGGCGTATCGCAGGTGACGGTGGTCGGAGGCGAAGAGAAGCAGTACCAGATCATCGCCGACCAGTCCAGGATGGAAGCCTACGGAGTCACTATGGCAGAACTCGAGGCAGTGGGCCGCTCGCTGAGCGTCAACACCGAAGGCGGAATCGTGCGCGACTGGGGCAATGAATACGCGCTCCGCGGCATCGCCCGCACCACCGACCTCGACGAACTCGGGCAGTCGCTCGTGAAGATGGGCCCGGAGGGTCCGGTAACCCTCTCCGACGTGGCCGAACTGAAAATCGGAGCCGCCGTGAAGCTCGGCACCGCCTCCCAGAACGGCAAGCCTGCCGTCATCATCTCCATCAGCAAGCAGCCGAACATCAACACCTTAAAGGTCACGCACGCCATCGAAGCCAACCTCAAGAGCGTCGCGGAATCCCTGCCGCACGACGTCAAGATGGACACCCACATCTTCCAGCAGGCCGACTTCATCCAGGCCTCAGTGGGCAATGTGGGACGCTCGCTGCTCGAAGGAGCCGTGTTCGTCATCATAATTCTCTTCCTCTTCCTCGGCAACTTCAGGACCACGGTCATCTCCGTGGTGGCGATACCTATCTCGCTGCTCGCCACCCTCATAGTCCTGTACGCCCTCGGGATGGACATCAACACCATGACCCTGGGAGGAATGTGCATCGCCATCGGCTCGCTGGTGGACGACGCCATCATTGATGTGGAGAATGTGTACAAACGCCTCAGGCAGAACCACCGCAAACCGGCTGCCGAGCGGGAAAAGGTATTCGACGTGGTATTCGAGGGCTCAAGGGAAATCCGCTCTTCTGTCATCAACGCCACCCTTATAATCATGGTGGCCTTTACCCCGCTCTTCTTCCTCAGCGGAATGGAGGGCAGGCTGCTCAAGCCTCTGGGAATCACCTACATAATCTCCCTCTTCATGTCGCTCATCGTGGCGATGACCCTCACTCCCCTGCTCTGCAAGGACCTGCTCACCAATGAGAAATACCTCACCCACAATGACCGCGAGAGCTGGCTCAGCCGCCACCTCAACGCCGCCTACGGCACCGCGCTCGACTGGGTTCTGCACCACAAGAAGCCTGTGCTGATCGGTACCGGAACCCTGCTCGCCGCAGCAGTAATAGTATTTACCCAGATGGGAAGCAGCTTCCTGCCTGACTTCAACGAGGGGTCCATGACCATCGCGGCGGTCACCCAGCAGGGCGCGTCGCTCGAAGTCAGCGACGAGCTCGGAGCCCTGATGGAGAAGGAACTGCTCAGCATCCCTGAAGTCACCAGCACCTCCCGCCGCACCGGCCGAGGCGACCTCGACGAACATTCCCAGGCCACCAACGGCGCGGAAATGGATGTAAACTTCAAGCTCAAGGACCGCCCGAGGGAAGTGGTATTCAACGAAGTGCGAAGCAAACTCAACGCCATCCCGGGAGTCGCAGTCAGCGTCGGACAGCCGCTCGGCCACCGCATCGACCACATGCTCTCCGGCACCAAGGCCGCAATCGCCATCAAGATATTCGGCACCGACCTCAGCACCATGCAGATGATGGGCAACACCATCAAGAGCCGCATCTCCGGCATCGAAGGCCTCGTGGACGCGTCCATCGAGCAGCAGGCCTCCACCCCGCAGATACAGATCCGCGCCAATCGCGCAGCCCTCGCCCAGTACGGCATCAGCATGGAGGATTTCAACAACTTCGTGGAGCTGGCCTTCTCCGGCGAGAAGCTCTCCGACATCTACGAGGGACAGCGCCGCTACGACGTTGTCCTCCGCCTCGGCGACGACAGCACGAGGACCCTGGAGGGAGTGCGCAACGCCCTGATAGACACCGGCACGGGCAGCAAGGTGGCGCTCGAGCAGGTGGCAGACATCATCTCAACCTCCGGCCCTAACGCCATCTCCCGCGAGAACGTGCAGCGCAAGCTCGTGGTCTCCGCCAATGTCAGCGGCCGCGACGTGGGCAGCGTGGTGGAAGATGTGCAGAGAGTCGTGGCAGAATCGGTGCAGCTGCCTGAAGGCTACCGCATCGAGTACGGCGGACAGTTCGAGAGCGCCCGCAGCGCCTCCCGCACCCTCGCCCTCGCCACAATACTCGCGCTCTTCGTTATATTCCTTCTGCTCTACCTCGAGTTCAAGGATGTGGCGCTCTCCGGCATTGTGCTCGCGAGCCTGCCTCTGGCACTCGTAGGCGGCGTATTCGCTGTATGGTTCAGCTCCGCAGTGGTGAGCATCCCGTCCATCATCGGCTTCATCACCCTCTTCGGCATCGCCACCCGCAACGGCGTGCTCCTCATCAACCGCTACCAGCATCTCCGCCTCGACGAGGGCGAGAGCCTGCGCGAGAGCGTAATCGACGGCTCCGTGGACAGGCTCAACCCTATACTTATGACGGCGCTGACCTCCGCGCTGGCGCTTATCCCGCTGATTTTCAACGGCGACAAGACCGGCAACGAAATCCAAAGCCCGATGGCGGTGGTGGTGCTCGGCGGCCTGCTGACCAGCACCCTGCTCAACATCTTCATAATCCCTATAATGTACGAATGGTACGCAAAAAGGAGGAAAAGCAAATGAAAATCAAACACATAAGCATACCGACAGCGCTCCTTCTCTGCACCCTTGCGGGGGCGCAGGACTACAGCGCGGTGCTCGCCTCCATCGAGCAGAATAGCACGACTCTCCGCACTCTGCGCTCCGAGGCCGAAGCCGACAGGATGACGGCCCGCACCGGACTCACCCCGGAGGACCCCGAGGTGGAATTCGGCTACCTCTGGGAGACCGCAGACCCTGAAGGCGGCCATCGCATTGACCTCAGCGCCACCCAGAGCTTCGCCTTCCCGACCGTATATTACTGGAAGAAAAAGATTTCCGACGGGGAATGTGCAGCCGCGGACTACCGCTACGCCGTAGCGCGCAAGAAGGTCCTTCTCGAAGCGAAGCAGCTCTGCATCGAGCTTACCTACCGCAACGCTCTCCAGAAGGAGCTGGACAAATGTCAGAGCAATGCCGAGACCATCCTCGGCAGCTGGCAGGAGAAATTCGACTCCGGCTCAGCCGGGGTAATAGACCTCAACAAGGCACGCTTCGCCCTGCTCTCCGCCTCCCGCGCCGCAAGGACCAATTCCCTTGAGCGGGAAGCCCTGCTCGCCGAGCTCCGCACCCTTAACGGAGGGCAGCCGCTCGACTTCGGCTTCGAGGAGTTCGCCGCTCCCCTGCTCCCCGCAGATTTCGAAAGTTGGTACGAGCAGACCGTGGGCAGCAGCAGTGAGCTGCAGGCCGTGGAGAACGACCTTAGGCTCGCCGAGTCCGAGAGGAAGCTCGCCGCCTCGGAGTGGCTGCCAAAGTTCTCGGTAGGCTATGTCTCCGAGCGCGTCAGCGGAAGCACGCTACAGGGCGTTGCAGCCGGGATTTCCATACCTCTCTGGGAGAACCGCGGCAAGGTCCGCGCCGCGAAGGCACGCTACGAGGCAGCCGATGCCAAAGTGCAGGACGAGTATCTGCAGTTCCACAATTCCCTCAAGACCAAGTACGACAAGGCCCAGGGACTGATTGAGCTCTGCGCGGAGTACCGCGGCACGCTCTCCTCCCTCAGCGCCGCGGACCTGCTCTACGAGGCCCTGCAGGGCGGCGAGATTGCCCTGGAGGACTATGTCTATGGCATTGAGCTCTGGAATGACGCCCTCACGGCAGTGCTGGAGAGCGAGCGCGACTGCCACAGCCTCATCGCCGAGCTGGAGAGCTTCGGGGAATAGTTTGCTTAATTGGCACGAAAACTTTAACTTTGCACCGTACTAATACTTGACAATATGGCTCTGAACATATCTGAGAAAGCGCGGACAATGCCCGCTTCCGCCATCAGGAAGCTGGTTCCGCTCGCCGACGCGGCCAAGGCTGCCGGCACAAAGGTATATCACCTCAATGTGGGCGCCCCCGACATCAAGTCTCCGGACTGCGCGGTCAAAGCGGTGATGGACAGATGCGAGCATCTGCACCACCTTTCCTACACCAACTCCGCCGGACTGATGGAACTGAGGGAGGGTCTTGTCAACAAATACTACAAGAAGATAGGCATCAATATCGAGGTAAGCGAAATGCTCGTCGAGGTGGCGGGCAGCGAAGCCTTCTCCTGCGCCATGCAGATAGCCGCCGGAGCGGGTGACGAGATCATCGTGGTGGAGCCTTACTACACCAACTACCAGACCTTCGCCTTCCTCAACGGCATCACCCTCAAGGCGGTCCACAGCGACATCCGCGACGGCTTCGCGATTCCGGACATCTCCGAGTTCGAGAAGGTGCTCAGCCCGAGGACAAGGGCCGTGCTCATCAGCAACCCGTGCAACCCGTCCGGCAAGCTCTTCGACAAGGCCGAGATGCTCGTCCTGGGAGAGTTCTGCCGCAAACATGACCTCTTCCTCATCAGCGACGAGGTTTACCGCGAGTTCTGCTACACCGACGAGCCGCACTTCTCCGCGATGAACATCCCGGGCTGCGAGCAGAATGTAATCCTTGTGGATTCAGTGTCAAAAAGATACAACCTCTGCGGCGCGCGCATCGGCATCATCGCCTCCCACAATAAGGAGGTGATGGCGGCGGCGATGAAGTTCGCCCAGTCCCGCCTCTGCCCTCCGGTATTCGGACAGTACGCCGCCATCGGCGCGCTCGACACCCCGCAGAGCTACTTCGACGAAGTAAGGCAGGAATACATACGCCGCCGTGACTGCGCGGTGAAGATGCTCAACGAAATTCCGGGCGTATATGCCCCGCTTCCGATGGGCGCCTTCTACACCGTGGCCGAGCTTCCGGTCGAGAATGCCGAGGACTTCACGAGGTGGATGCTGACCGATTTCCGCCTCAATGGAGAGACCACCATGGTCACCCCTGCAGCGTCATTCTACAAGACTCCGGGCGTGGGCCTCAACCATGTCCGCATCGCCTATGTACTGGAAGTGCCTGAGCTCCAGAAGGCTCTGCACATCCTCGCGGAGGGTCTCCGCCAATACCAAGCCTCTAAATGAAGCCTCAATTCAGCACTCTTGCTGAACTCTACGAGCACTCGGTGACCGCCTTCGCAGGAAGGACGGCCGCCGAGTTCGTGGGTGGAGGTCAGCGCTATACCTACGCGCAGTTCAGGGACTGCTGCGACAATATTTCCAGGATACTCTCCAACTTCGGCATCGGGGCGGGAGACAAGGTGGCGATACTCTCGGAGAACTCCCCGCACTGGAGCGCCGCCTTCTTCGCGACCACCGTCTATGGCCGCATCGCCGTGCCTATGCTGCCCGAGCTCTCCCCGGACGAAGTCGAGAACATCCTCGCCCACTCCGAGGCGAAGGCAATATTCATCTCCAAGAAGCAGCTTCCCAAGCTGAGCGAAGCGGCGATGAAGCGGCTCACGCTCGTCATAGCCATCGGCGACCTCAGCTTCATCAAGGCGGAAGGCACATCCTACACCTGCGACGGCAAGGTCAGCCGCCCTACGGCCCTCGACATCGCGGCCATCCTCTACACCTCCGGCACCACCGGCAAGGCCAAGGGCGTGATGCTCTGCCACAGGAACTTCTGCACCAATGTCCTCAACTCCTGGTACAGTTACAAGGTGGGCAAGAAGGACGTCTTCCTCTCCATCCTGCCTATGGCGCATACCTACGAGATGAGCATCGGCATGCTCTACCCCTTCGCGATGGGCTCCAGGGTGGACTACCTGCAGAAGGCCCCTACCCCGAGCATACTCATCGACACCCTCGCCAAACTGAAGCCGACCGTGATGCTCACCGTACCTCTAATCATCGAGAAGATCTACCGCAGCAGCATCGTCCCGACCATACGGAAGAGCAAATTCCTCCGCTATCTCGACAGGCACGCGCAGCGCCTGCTCTACGCCTTCGTCGGGGTGAAACTCAAGAAAACCCTGGGCGGACACATCCACTTCTTCGGCATCGGCGGGGCCAAGCTGGACCCGGAAGTAGAGAAATTCCTCAAACGCGCAAATTTCCCTTATTCAATAGGTTACGGCCTCACGGAAACGGCGCCGCTCATCTGCACCGCACCTCCGTTCAAGACCGCCGTCGGCAGCACCGGCCGCCCGGTCAGGGGCTGCGAGGTCAAGCTTGAAAACGTCAACCCTGCCACCGGCGAGGGCGAAATCTGCGTCAAGGGCTCCAACGTGATGCTGGGCTACTACAAGGACTACGAGCGCACCCGCTCCGTGATGAGCCAGGACGGATGGTTCCGCACCGGCGACCTCGCCTGCATCGACAAGAAAGGCAGGTACTCCATCCGCGGCAGGCTGGGCAGCGTAATCATCGGAGCCTCAGGCGAAAACATCTACCCCGAGGAAATCGAGAATGTAATCAACAGCATCAGCGGCATCGGCGAGTCGCTCGTCGTCGAAAGGGACGGCAAGCTCGTGGCTTTGGTGCAGCTCAACGACAATATAATAGACTGGAACCTCGAGGGGCAGGACAAGTTCATAGAGGACCTCGAAGCGAGGCAGAAAGCCATCCAGGACTTCGTCAACGCCAGGGTCAGCAAATTCTCCAATATCAAGTCGGTGGAAATCCAGCGCGAGCCGTTCATCAAGACGGCGACCCACAAGATCAAGCGTTTCCTCTACGAGAAGAAGAAGGAATCCTAGACAGCAGCCAGATAATCGGTGCCGTAGCGGAGCGCGAGCGCATCGCAGAGCACAATGGCGGTCATGCTTGTCACCACCGGGCAGACGCGGCGCACTATCGCCGGGTCGTGGCGGCCTTTAATTTCGAGATTAACCTCGCTTCCGCTGCGGAAATCCACACTCTTCTGCGCCTTGGCGATGGACGGAGTCGGACGCACCGCCATATTGAATACGAGCGGCATACCGTTGCTCAGGCCGCCGTTGATGCCGCCGCTGCGGTTGCTCTCAGTAACCACCCTGCCGTCCTTGAGGCGGAACGGGTCATTGGCCTGCGAGCCGCGCATCCCGGCGAGGGCGAAACCGGCCCCGAACTCAATTCCCTTGATGCCGCCGATGGCGAAAATTGCCTTGGAAATCATCCCCTCCAGCGAGTCGAAGCAAGGCTCGCCGACACCTGCCGGCATGCCGCAGACCGCGGTCTGAAGCACTCCCCCTACTGAATCGCCGTCCTGCTTCGCGGCAAGTATCGCCTTGCGCATTGCCTCCCCGGCCTGCCCGTCAAGCACCGGGAAATCGCGGGCTTCCAGCAGAGCAATCTCCTCCGACGGGTCGAGACTGAACGCCCTGTCCCGGACTCCGGCGCAGCCGAGTATATGTGTACCTATGCTTATCCCCTTGGTTTCCAACGCTTTGAGACATATTGCGCCGGCGGCGACTATTCCCGCGGTAATCCTTCCGGAGAAATGTCCCCCGCCCCTGGGATCCTCGAAGCCGTGATACTTCATCTCGGCGGCATAGTCCGCATGCGAAGGACGCGCCACGCCGACCTGATAGTCCGCGCTGCGCACATCCTCGTTAGGTATCATTATCGTAAGAGGCGAACCGGTGGTGAATCCGTCATAGACCCCGCTGAGAATCCGGAACTTGTCTTTCTCCTGCCTTGCAGTATCGAGCGGTCCGGAAGGGCGGCGGCGGGCGAGCTGCCCGGCGATGAAGTCCTCATCGACCCTGAGCCCGGGCGCAAGACCGTCAAGCACAACCCCTATAGCGGGACCGTGGCTCTCGCCGAAAAGGGTGAGTATCACGCTTGTGCCAATGGAATTTTTCACCTTCGTACCCCCTAGGCGAATCGAACGCCTATCGTAGGAACCGGAATCCCAAATTTTATCCATTAAACTAAGGGGGCATGTTCCGGAATGCAAATATAATTAATTTTCCGTACTTTTGCAGTCGTATTATAAACCGAATCAGTATGAAGACTGCTTATGTATTCCCCGGACAGGGGGCCCAGTTCTCCGGAATGGGAAAGGATTTATATGACAACAGTCCCAAGGCCCGCGAAATGATGGAAAGGGCCAATGAAATCCTGGGATTCAGAATCACGGACATAATGTTCTCCGGCAGCGACGAGGAGCTGCGCGCCACGCGCGTCACCCAGCCTGCGATTTTCCTGCACTCAGTATGCCTCGCCCTCTGCAGCGAGGGACTTGCCGAGCCGGATATGGTCGGCGGACATTCGCTCGGCGAATTCTCGGCTCTGGTGGCCTGCGGCGCCGTGGACTTCGAGGATGCGCTGAAGCTCGTGGCCGTGCGCGCAAACGAGATGCAGAAATGCTGCGAGGCCCATCCGGGCGGAATGGCCGCGGTAATAGGCCTGGACAACGCCACCGTGGAGAAGGTCTGCTCCGAAATTGAAGGCACAGTGATTCCGGCCAACTACAACTGCAACGGCCAGGTTGTAATCTCCGGCGAGAAGGAAGCCATAGCGAAGGCCTGCGAGGCCATGAAGGCCGCGGGTGCCAAACGCGCTCTGCCGCTCAGCGTGGGCGGGGCGTTCCACTCCCCTCTCATGGAAGAGGCCCGCGTGGAGCTCGGCAAGGCAATCGAGCGCACGCAGGTCAGGACTCCGCGCTGCCCTATCTACCAGAACGTTACCGCACTCCCGGAGACCGATCCGGAGCGCATCAAGGCTAACCTCCTCCTGCAGCTTACCTCCCCTGTGAAGTGGACTCAGAGCGTGGAGAATATGCTCGCCGACGGGGCCGTCGCATTTAAAGAATTAGGCCCCGGAGCGGTGCTCCAGGGCCTTATCAAAAGGATTGCAGCTTCGGAGGGTGCCGAAGTCAGCATCGGCTAGACTCCTCCGAACGCGCTGTATCCGCCGTCCACAGGGATGACGATACCGGTGACGAAGGAAGAAATGTCACTGAGAAGATAAAGCATCGTTCCTACCAGATCCTCCGGCTCACCGAACTTGTGGGTCGGAGTATTTGCTATAATCTTTTCCCCGCGCGGCTTGAGTTCGCCGGTCTGCTCGTCGGTAAGCAGGAAGCGGTTCTGGTCGGTGAGGAAGAATCCCGGAGCGATGGCGTTGCAGCGGATGCCGAGCTGGGCTACATGCACCGCATACCACTGGGTGAAATTGTTGATTGAACCCTTCGCGGCGGAGTATGCAGGAATCTTGGTGAGAGGGCGGAACGCGTTCATCGAAGAGATGTTGAGCACATTGCCCTTGCCGGCCTCGATCATATCGGTGGTGAATACCATCGTGGCGAGGAGAGTTCCCTTGAAGTTGAGGTCATAGACCTGCTGGAAGCCTTCGAGACCGAGTCCGTAGAAGGTGTCGGCGAGGTCGTCGTCCTTGCTCATCTGCTCCACCTTGCAGGTGGCCTTGGGAGAATTGCCTCCGGCGCAGTTGATGAGGATGTCTATCTTGCCGAGCTTCTCGTGGATAAGGTCGCGGGCGGCGATGAGAGCCTCCTTGTCGAGGGTGCTGGCGGAGATACCTATGCACTTGATGCCGAACTCCTTGGCGATGGCTTCGCCCTTGGCGGGGTTGTCGGCGCTGCGGCTGATTACGGCGAGGTTGACTCCGGCTTCGGCGAGGCCTCTGGTGAGGGCCATGCCGAGGATTCCGAAGCCTCCGGTGATGACGCAGTTGCGTCCCTTGAGATCGTCAAATGACCATTTTGCCATATCGTATTCCTCCTTTATTTATCGAAAAGTCTCTTGATGTGGCGCTCGCAGATGTTCTCTATAACCTGCTCGCCGATCACGTCGGTATGCTTCTCGAGTGCCGGATAGTACTCGTCTCCGAGTTCGGCGGCAATCTTGTAGCTTACATGGATGAGCTGGCGGAATGAAGGGTTGTAGAGAGGGTCGGCCTGGTTGTGGCGCATCGTGCGGGCATAGGTCTCGGCATCCCACTTCTCCACCTCTTCCGGTGAAGGCAGGGCATTGACGTCCACGTCGATGACGGTGGCATAAGGTACGGTGAGCTCGGCCATGCGCCCGAGGGCGTTGACATAAATCTTCTTGGCGAGCTTGAGGGCCTCAGGGTCGGCGACTGCGAGTCCGATGTTCTCCTCGAGCCAGGTGGTGCCGGCGGTCTTGATATGGATACCCTTGTCATACTTGCGGATGAGACGGCCCATAATCGGGTAGATCGAGAACTTGTCGGAGCCTGAGTGGATGGAGAGCTTGAGGTTGTCCATCAGACCGAACTCTTTGACAGCGTAGTCGATGACGAGCAGGTCCTCCTCGAACTCCTTCTCGAACTGTTTGATGTCTCCGCGGTAGTCCACGCCCTTGTTGAAGCGGCCGGTGAACTTAGGCGCGATGGTCTGTGCAGGCACCTTCTCCTGGGCGAGGGCGCTGAGGATGAAGAGGATCTCGACCGGAGTCTGAGGGTCATTGACCTCGTCCATGGAAACCTCGGTCACGAAGTTGTCCACACCCTTCTTCTCGGCGATGTGGCGGTAGATGCGTCCTGCCTCCTGGGCCGCATAGAGATAGCGGTCCGCGATGGCGCGCACCTGGGCCTCGGACACCTCGATCGGCTCGGCGATGCCCGGGATGGTGATGGTGCCGATGAAGCGGGCGTTGGCCTTCACGAAAGCCTCCACGTCCTTAGGGTCGGCTGGCTTGCCGATATAGTCGGCCACGTCGATGGTAAAGAAGTCTGAAGCCTCGATGAACCTGTCCACATTGTTGAGATTGATGTGGTCGGCGTCCACGAAGTACTGTCCGGTGTAGCCGAGAGCCTTGACGGCGGCATCCGCCTCGCGGCGGGTCTCCATAGGCTCGGTGTGCACGATCTGGTGCTCGCGGTTGGACTTGTTCCATACAGGGACGAAGCTTACGCCGAACTCCTTCTCAGCCTTGAGAAGGGCCTTGAGCTGGGACACGCCCTCGTGGGAGAAGCGGTCACCGACTCCGAAAGAATATTTTCCTATTTTCATGATTGGTTAATTAGTTGTTTCTAAGCGATATAGGTACCTGCTACGGTGTCTCCGCCGTGGCCTGTCCAGTTGGTGTGGAAGAACTCTCCGCGAGGACGGTCGGTGCGCTCGTAGGTATGGGCTCCGAAGTAGTCGCGCTGAGCCTGGAGGAGGTTGGCAGGGAGACGGTCGCAGCGGTAGCCGTCGTAGTATTCGAGGGCCGCGCTGAGGGTCGGTGCAGGCACGCCGTTCACGATGGCCTGGGCGAGCACATTCCTCCAGCCCTGCTGAGCCTCGGCGAGCTTGCCGCTGAAGTATGGGTCGAGCAGGATGTTGGCGATGTCAGGGTTCTTGTCGAAGGCTTCCTTGATCTTGCCGAGGAAGACGCTGCGGATGATGCAGCCGCCCCTCCACATGAGGGCGATTCCGCCGTAGTTGAGGTTCCAGCCGTACTCCTTGGCGGCAGCGCGCATCAGGGTGTAGCCCTGGGCGTAGGAAACCACCTTGGCTGCGAAGAGGGCCTTGCGGAGGTCTTCGAGGAAGGCCTTGCGGTCGCCTGTAAACTTCACTGCCTTAGGTCCTTCGAGTATCTTGGAAGCGGCGACTCTCTCCTCCTTCTGGGCTGAGAGGCAGCGTGCGAATACGGCCTCGCCGATGAGGGTGAGAGGCACTCCGGCGTCGAGGGCGGAGATTGCGGTCCACTTGCCGGTGCCCTTCTGGCCTGCGGTGTCGAGGATGTAGTCAAGCACATATTTGCCGTCCTCGTCCTTCTTGGCGAGAATGTCGCGGGTGATTTCGATGAGGTAGCTGTCGAGGTCGCCCTTGTTCCACTCGGCGAAGGTCTCGTGCATCTCCTCGTTGGTCATGCCGAGGATGTCCTTCATTATCTGGTAGCACTCGCAGATGAGCTGGATGTCGCCGTACTCGATGCCGTTGTGCACCATCTTTACGAAGTGGCCGGCACCGCCCTCGCCTACCCAGTCGCAGCACGGGGTGCCGTCGCTGACCTTGGCGCAGATGCCCTGGAAGATAGGCTTGACATAAGGCCAGGCTGCAGGCGATCCGCCAGGCATCATTGAAGGGCCCTTGAGGGCGCCTTCCTCGCCGCCGGAGACTCCGGTGCCCACATAGAGCAGGCCCTTGCTCTCCACATAAGCGGTGCGGCGTGCGGTGTCAGGGAAATGGGTGTTGCCGCCGTCGATGATGATGTCGCCCTTGTCGAGCACAGGGATGAGCTTCTCGATGAAGTCATCCACCGCCTGGCCGGCCTTGACCATCAGGAACACCTTGCGCGGGCTCTTGAGAGAGGACACGAAGTCCTCGAGGCTGTGTGCGCCATAGATGTTCTTGCCCTTGCCGCGGCCTTCCATAAACTTGTCAACCTTCTCGACGGTGCGGTTGAATACACTTACATGGAAGCCCTTGCTCTCCATGTTCAGGACCAGATTCTCGCCCATTACGGCGAGTCCGATCAGTCCGATGTCTGAAACTGGTTTCATATTGTTGCTGTAATTTTAAAATCCAACATTTCGAGCGACTCCTTCATTTGGGGAGTGCCGCCCTTTAGATGCAAAGTAAATGCCGAAGGCTCCCTGCGGACAGGGTAGTCTCCGCGCAGTTTTTCGAAAAGTTCCGGCTTCACGCGCAGGGCGTCGCTGTCGGAGAGCACGTCATAGGCGTGCAGTATAGCCTCTGAGACAACCTCCTGCAGACTCTTGCCGGCAGCGTCGATGCTGAACCCGAGGCTCTGAGCCGGAGCAGGAATCTCCTCCGGAGCCCAGTCCGCGAGAGGCAGTCCGAGGATTTCGGATACCGTGCGCACGCTGGCGGCGGTGCCGTTGGCCTTGCCGTCGGCGCTGTAGCCCGCGATATGAGGGGTCGTTATGTCCAGCAGGTCAATCAGTTCCCTGTCGAGGTCAGGCTCCCCTTCCCAGACGTCCAGCACGCCCGCAAGTATGGAGCGGGACTTGATCGCCTGCTTGAGTGCGGGGTTGTCCACCACCGGTCCGCGGGAAGAATTTATGAGTATCTGGGACGGACGCATGGAGGCGATCCGCGCCGCGTCGAAGAGGTGCCAGGTCGCATCCTCCCCATCGCGGGAGAGAGGCACATGCAGGGTGATTATGTCGCTCTTCGCGACTATCTCGTCGAGGCTCACGAAGCCCTCCGAACCTTCCCTGCGGGCGCGCGGAGGGTCGTTGAGCAGCACCTTCATGCCGAGCGCCCTGCCGACCCGGGCCACTTTCGAGCCCACATTGCCGACTCCGACCACTCCGAGGGTCATCCCCTCGAGGCTGAGGCCGTGCTTCTGCGCGAGCCTTACCAGCACGGAGCCGATGTACTGCTTTACCGACCAGGAGTTGCAGCCCGGGGCGTTGCGCCAGATGATGCCGTTGCGCTCGCACCACTCCGTGTCGATATGGTCGAAACCTATCGTCGCGGTCGCAATCACTTTGACGGAAGAGCCCTTGAGCAGGGCCTCGTTGCAGATGGTGCGGGTGCGGGTAATCAGAGCGTCGGCGTCCTTCACCACTTCGGGAGTGGTCTCCTTGCCGGGAAGATATACCACCTCGGCGTAAGGCTCAAGCACCCCGCGGAGAAAAGGTATCTTGTTGTCGCAGACTATTTTCATAATTAATCTTTAAACCTGTCCGGATAAGCCCAGAGGCCGAGGGCAGGGTTTGAGATGTAGTAGATCTCCTCGCCGTCCGGCATGGTGTTCCAGCCGTCCTTGAGGGTCTCCGGATGGTAGTGCGCCATTATTTCGTTGAGGTCGCCGTACTTGAATCCCACGCTCTCTATTTCCTCGCGGCTCATTTCCGGACCCGGGCAATAGGTGATGGTGAAGCGGCCCTCGGAAGAGCCGTGTATGAGGTGGGACGATGCTCCGAGGTTGTCCTGGAGGTCCTTGTTGTTGTCCGTGGCCTCAAGAGTATGAGGCGTGCCCTTGTAGCCGTATTTGCGGATGAGTCCGTCGATTATCTTGTCTTCGCCGAATTCCTTGAGCGCCGGCGCCATCACGACCAGCTCCGCCCCGTCGGCAAGCGCCATCCTGGTACGGTACACGCTCTTGTTGCCGAGCCAGGTGCTCTTGAATTCTTCCGGGTCCAGCCAGACGAGGCACTTCTTGATCTCGTGGTCCACCATTATGAAATTGGTCTCCAGCGAGAGGTCGGAAGCCTTCTGGAAGCACTCGAAATCGTCGCCGATGAAGAGGCCCTTGAGCTCCATTTCCCCGGTCTCCTCGTTCTTGGCGCGCACGGTGAGCACATATACTATAGGTACGTTCTGGAGGAAGTGCGTCCTCGCGTACTCCATCACGTCGCGCACCGGCGACTTGGCCCTGCCCATAATGCGCTCCAGGCCGTAGGTTGCGCCGATGAAGTGGCTCTTGTTGATGCCCTCGGAGCCGCCGACTCCCACGAAGATGTTCTTGGTGTAGTTCGCCATTCCGATCACCTCGTGAGGCACGACCTGCCCTATCGAGAGGATGAGGTCGAAGGAAGGGTCGAGGAGAAGCTTGTTGACCTGGGCCGGCCAGCTGTAGTTGAGCCTGCCCTCGGACACCTCGTGCACATATTCAGCCGGCACCTGACCCACGGTGACGACGTCGTTGCGCCAGTCGTGCACGCGGAAACGGTCTGCCGGGATGTGCCCGAACATCGTCTTTATCTGCTCCGGGGTCATCGGGGAATGGGTGCCGAGCGCCGGCATCACGTCGGTGAGCGCGTCGCCGTAGTAGTCATAGACCATCTCCGTGATCGGTCCGGCGTAGGAGTTGAGACGGGTGAAATCAGGCGGGAGGGCAAGGACTCTCTTCTTCCTGCCCATCCCGTCGAATACTTCCTTCAATATCGCGCGAACCTCGTCCGGAGTGATGTTGTCGGTCTTGGAACCTCTTGCGTAGTAAAGCATAGACTATCTCTTGACTCTTGCGTTGCCCTGCCAGATGCTCCATACCTGCTCTTCATCGGCAGGCTGGCCGTAGTCGGTGAGGAAGGTGGTCGCAAGCGCGCCGCTGGCCCAGCCGAACTGTATCCACTTCTCAGGCTCCCAGCCCTTGAGGATGGCGTAGAGGAGGCCTCCCACGAAGCCGTCGCCGCCGCCGATGCGGTCGAGGACATGGATTTCGCGTGGCTCGACCACGTGCCAGTTCTCGCCTTCGAGCATGATGGCGCCCCAGTTGTGGCTGTTGGTATTGTTGACCTGGCGCAGGGTGGTCGCGAAGACCTGTGCAGCAGGGTACTGCTTCTTGACGCGGCGGATCATCTCCTTGAAGCCGTCAATCTTGGCAGCGATGTCCTTGCCGCCGGCCTCAGGTCCCTCGATGCCGAGGCAGAGCTGGAAGTCCTCCTCGTTGCCGATGAGGATGTCGGCGATGCTGCAGATCTCGGAGAATATGTCGTGGAGCTCCTGCTCGCGGCCCTTCCAGAAGGAGGCGCGGTAGTTGAGGTCAAAGCTGATGCGGGTGCCGTACTTCTTGGCGGCGCGGGCTATCTCGAGGCAGAACTTGCTGGTGTCAGGGCTGAGCGCAGCGATGAGGCCTGAGAGATGCACGATCTGCACTCCCTCCTGCCCGAAGATGCGGTCGAGGTCGAAGTCCTTGACATTGAGGGTGCGGCCCACTTCGCCGGCGCGGTCATTCCAAACGCGCGGTCCGCGGGAACCGTATCCGCTGTCGGCTATGTTGATCTGGTGCCTGTATCCCCAGGGGCCGCCCTGAGGCACTTCCGGTCCCTCGAAATCCATCCCCCTCGCACGGAGGTTGGACTTGATGAACGCCGCGAACGGGCTGTCCTTTACGAATGCGGTGAGCACCTTGACCGGGAGTCCGAGATAGGACGATACGCTCGCCACATTGGTCTCGGCGCTGGTCGCCTGAAGATGAAGCACGTCGCTGCTCTGTACTGGCTGTCCGTTCTCCGGAGTGATGCGAAGTCCCATGCTGGTCGGGACAAGGAGGGCATATCTGCACCCCTGCTTGAGTGTTATGTTCATTTAAAAAGAATGGTTTTGGTCAATACCACAAAGGTAATCATTTTCTCCGTTTTTCTTATTATTTTTGTAACGCACACTCAAACAAATGATCATTATGGACAATATCGTACTTGAAGCCATCCGGACGCGCCGCAGCATCCGCAAATACACCCCCGAGCAGGTCAGCGAAGACCTGCTGACCTCCGTGCTCGAAGCCGGCAGCTTCGCCGCCACCGGGCACAACAGCCAGGACCCGCTCATCGTGGCGGTGCAGAACCCGGAAATCAACGCCCGGCTGAGGAAGATGAACGCGGAGATAATGGGCATGGGCGGCGACCCGTACTACGGAGCCCCGACCATCGTGCTGGTCTTCGTGCCCAAGCCGGAAGTCAACCCCAACTCCGTCCAGGACGGCTCGCTCGTGCTGGGCAACATGATGCTCGCAGCGCACTCCCTAGGGCTCGCATCCTGCTGGATCAACCGCGAGAAGGAGATGTTCGCCACCCCGGAGGGCCGCAAACTCAAGGCGGAACTCGGTGTACCTGAGGAATATATGGGCATCGGAGCCCTCTCGCTCGGGCACCCGGCAATCGCCAACCCGAAAGCTCTCCCGCGCAAAGAAAACTACTGGAAAATCGTAAAATGAAAAGACTTCTGATTCCGGCAATCGTCCTGCTGCTTGCAGGGGCGCCGCTCTCCGCACAGACCACGGTCACGGCTCCCGAAGCCCCCTTCGACTTCGAGCCGCTGCAGATGTACGACTTCCCGCAGAAGGACTTCCCCATCACGAAATACGGGGCGAAGAAGGGCAATGTAAAAGCTACCACCGAGGCCTTCGCCAAGGCGATGAAGGCCTGCAGCAAGGCCGGCGGCGGCAGGGTCACCGTGCCTGCGGGCGAGTGGAACTGCGGTCCGGTGCACTTCAGCAGCAACTGCCTGCTCTACCTTTCCGAGGGGGCGAGGCTCGTATTCGAAGACGACCCGGAGCTCTACCTCCCTGCCGTCAGGACCTCCTGGGAGGGCGCCGAGTGCATGAACTACTCCCCTCTCATCTACGCCTACGAATGTGAGAACATCGGCATCGCGGGCCCGGGCACCCTTGCCCCCAAGATGGATTTCTGGAAGACCTGGTTCAAGCGTCCGGACGCCCACATCCAGGCTACCCGCCAGCTCTACGCGATGTGCTCCACCGGCGTACCTGTCGAGAACCGCAGGATGGAGGAGGGCGAGGCCCATATGAGGCCGCACCTCATCCAGTTCAACCGCTGCACCAATGTCCGTCTGGAGGACTTCAGCATACGCGAGAGCCCGTTCTGGACCATCCACCTCTACCTCTGCCGCGACGCCTGGGTGCACGGGCTCGACGTCTATGCCCACGGGCACAACAATGACGGCATCGACCTCGAGATGACCTCCCACGCCGTAGTGGAGAACTGCAGCTTCGACCAGGGCGACGATGCCGTAGTGCTCAAGGCGGGGCGCAATCAGGACGCATGGAGGCTCGCCACCCCTACCGAGAAGATAGTGGTGCGCAACTGCGAAGTGGTGCAGGGGCACTGCCTGCTCGGCATCGGAAGCGAGATGTCCGGAGGCATCAGGGACATCTATATGCACGACTGCCACTCCAGCGACGCGGTTTACCGCCTCTTCTATATAAAGACCAACCACCGCCGCGGCGGCTTCATCGAGAATGTGACGGTTGAGAACGTGTCCGCCACCAGGATGCAGCGCGTCTTCGAGATCGACACCGACATCCTGTACCAGTGGCGCACCATCGTGCCTACCTTCGAGACCGCCGTCACCCGCATCCGCAACATAACCCTCCGCGGGGCGAAGTGCGAGGAGACCGACGCAATCTACGAAATCCGCGGCGACAGCCGTGACCCGGTGCAGGGCGTGCTGCTTGAGAACATCAAGGTCGGCAAGGTCCGCAAGTTCATCAACAACGCCGAATATGTGCGCGACCTCGTCACCCGCGACATCAGCTGGGACAGCTTCGAGGCGGGTGAGAGCGAGATGAATATAGGAGGCTTCGCGCCGGCGAGATAGCTACTGCTTCTCTCCGTTGATGTAGGTCTCGACCAGCTTGAGATTGCTGATGGCGGAGCTGTTCCACTCCGGCTGCGGGGTGGTCACCTTCACGTTCTCGAAAGTGATGTCATCGAGCGTGAATTCGTCCTCCTTTGGAGTGATGTTGGCGAAGCTCTTGCACTCCAGATTGAGATTGCGCAGGATTATGTGCTCGCCGTATGAGCGTGGGATGTCCTTGCGGTCCTTGAGGTCGAAGAACTGCCTCCACGGAGCCGCGCTGAGCACGCAGCGGCAGCTTCCCTCTATGCCGTCGAGAGTGATGAACTCATAGTGCTGAGGGGTGTCCGGACGCATCTTGAGCTGGAGCAGGGACTGGCCGCGGTCCACCTTGCAGTTGCGCACGAGGATGTTGTGGGTCTGGATGCACTCGCTTCCGCAGGTCAGGCAGCTGCCCGTGGTGCGGTCGAAGAAGCAGTCCTCCACGAGGATATTGCAGTTCGGTCCGTTGTTCTCGTCCTTGTCGGCCCAAGGTCCCTTGCCGCCCTTGAAGCATACGGCGTCGTCATTGACCGTGATGCGGCAGCCCTTGACGAGCACATTGGAGCATACGTCCAGGTCGATGCCGTCGGCGCTGGCGGAGCGTATCGGCGCCACAGGCGAGAAGAGCCTGAGGTTTATCAGCTTGACATATTCGCTCTTATAGACATGGCAGGTCCAGAACGGGGAGTTCTGCAGGGACGCGTCGGCTACGGTAACATTCTTTGAATAAGAGATATGCAGCAGGCGCGGACGCTGCTCGTCCTTGTTGGTGCATTTTGGATTCCACTGCCTGCGGATGCGGAAAGCCTTCCAGTACGGGCTGCCGTTGCCGTCCACGGTTCCAGGGCCGCAGAGGGTGAAGCCGTCGATGTGGTCGATGTTGATCAGCGCCGGGAAGTATTTGCACACCTCGCCCTCGATGCGGGTTGTGATGACCGGGAAGTCGCCGATGAATTCACTGCCGAGCAGCACCGCTCCCCTCGAAAGGTAGAGGTTTGTACCCTGACGGAAGAAGAGCGCCCCGCTCTTGTATATGCCCTCAGGTATGACAATGACTCCGCCGCCCTCTTCGGCAGCCTTGTCTATTACGCTCTGTATCAGCTCCGTCTGCACGCTGTTCGGGTCGCTGATGGCGCCGAAGTCGGCGATGTTGTACTGTTTGCCCAGGCTCTCCGGTCCAGGCACGGCGGCATCCTTGAACCACTCCGGCACGACCGTTCCGTCAGGGAAGGTCAGGGGCTGGGGTTTCACTTTCTTCGCTCCCGCAGGCAGAGTCACTGCCAGGGCGAGCATTGCGATTAAAATTCTTTTCATCATTATTAACGGCGAATTGGTTATTGTTATTGTTCCGCAAAGTTAGTAACTTTGGGAATATTTACGACCACATTGTATGAATCTTCCGAAAATAATATTCACCGCGCTGCCCCTGCTCTGCGCAGCGCTCTCCCTGCCCGGCCAGGGCACTGACTGGTACACCCCTACCGTGGAAAACAAGCCTTTCGTCCGCTGGTGGTGGCACGGCAGCGCCGTTGACAGGGAGGGTCTGACCTACAATCTCGAAGAGTTCGCCCGCGCCGGCATCGGAGGCTACGAAGTGACCCCTATCTACGGTGTGCAGGGCAACGAGGCAAACGACATTGACTACCTCTCCCCCGAGTGGATGAAGATGTACAAATACCTGGTTTCCGAGTCCGGGAGGCTCGGGCTGGAGTGCGACCTCAACAACGGCACCGGCTGGCCTTTCGGCGGGCCGCAGATTACCCCGGAACTCGCGGCACAGAAGATGGACCTCAGCGGCGGCAGCATCAAGTCCGTCCAGACCCGGCAGAAAGTCAAGAGAGCCGCTCCGGGAGGCGAAGGCTGGGTGATGGACCACTACAATCCGGAAGCCCTCAAGGTCTATCTGGAGAGGTTCGACAAGGCATTCGCCGAGAGCGGTGCCAAGTGGCCGCACACCTGGTTCAACGACTCCTATGAAGTTTACGGAGCGGACTGGACTCCGGACTTCCCGCGCATCTTCAGGGAGAGATACGGCTACGACATCGAGCCTTACCTGCTGCAGAAGGAGGCTTCAGCCGAGCGCGACAGGGCCATCGCCGACTACCGGGAGTGCCTGGGCAAGCTCCTGATGGAGAATTTCATCACCCCGTGGACGGAGTGGTGCCACTCCCACGGAGCGCTCGCGCGCAACCAGGCGCACGGCTCGCCGGCCAACCTGCTCGACGTCTATGCAAGCGTCGATATCCCCGAGTGCGAGACCTATGGGCGCACTTCCTTCGACATCCCGGGTCTGCGTCAGGACCCGATCAAGCGGCCGAACGACGGCGACCCTCTGGTGCTCAAGTTCGCCTCCTCAGCCGCCCATACCGCCGGGAGGAAATATGTCTCCTGCGAATCTCTGACCTGGATGACGGAGCATTTCCGCACCTCGCTCAGCCAGTGCAAGCCCGAGCTTGACCAGGCCTTCGCTTCCGGAGTCAACCATGTATATTTCCACGGCGCCCCTTATTCCCCCAAGGGAGCGGAGTTCCCGGGATGGCTCTTCTACGCCTCCATCAACATGTCCCCTACCGGGGGAATGTGGAAGGATGCGCCGGCCCTCTTCAAATACATAGAGCGCTGCCAGGCCTTCCTCACCGCCGGCAGCCCCGACTCCGATTTCCTGCTCTACTTCCCTGTTTACGATGCGTGGAGCAAGAATACGGACAAAGCCTATATGATGTTCACCATCCATGACATGGATCAGAAACTCCCTGATTTCGAGGCCACTATGGAAGCGATAAGCGCAGCGGGCTACGATGCCGACTACATCTCCGACTCCCAGCTGCTTGCCGCCGTGCCGGACAAACCTGTAATCGTACCGCCGTGCAGCTATATGCCGGTGGAGACTGCACGCAGGCTGGTCGAGCTCAAGAAGGCCGGAGTGCCCGTATATTTCATCGGCAATCTGCCCAAGGATGTGCCGGGCCTGCACGACCTCGCCGCACGGCGCAAGGAGTTCAAGAAAATCGCCCGCGGCTTCGGCAAGGCAGTGAAGCTCGAAAAGGCCTTCGAGGGCCGCGCGCCCGAGGAGTTCAAGAGCGTCCACGGAGGCGCCATGATCCGCCGCCGCAACGAGTGCGGGGGCTGGAACTATTTCGCAGCCGTATTGAACGCCAATCAGATAGACGGATGGGTAAAGCTCGGCACACCTGCCGTCTCCGCCATGCTCTACGATGCTGTCAGCGGAGTCAGCGGCAAGGCACAGGTCCGCAGCACTGCTGACGGCATCGCCGAGATCCGCCTCCAGCTCAGGCCTGGCGAGTCTGTGCTCATCAAGACCTTCCCGACGGAGATTGAGGCTCCATCCTGGAATTACGCCGCCTCTGAGGGCGAGGCAATTGCGCTCGACCGCGCCTGGAACATCAGCTTCCCTCAGAGCGACCCGGAAATCAAGGGCAACTTCTTCACCGACAAGCCGCAGGACTGGACCACCCTCAAGAACTGCCCTGACGCCAGGGTCAACTTCGCCACAGCCCTCTACTCCTCAGCCATCCCGATGGACGACCCGGATGTGGCGGACGAGTGGATACTCGACCTGGGCGACGTGCGCGAGAGCGCGAGAGTGGTAATCAACGGCGAGGAGATCGGCACGGTATGGAGCATTCCTTTCCGCATCAGCATAGGCAAGTACCTCAGGCAGGGCATCAACCTGCTCGATGTCTATGTGACCAACCTCCAGTCCAACAGGATTGCGGACTATGACCGCCGCGGCGTGAACTGGAGAATCTTCAAGGACACTAACATCAATACCTTGGGCAAATACAAGGACTTCGGCGGCTGGGCCGTGGACCCGTCCGGACTCTGCTCCGAAGTCAAGCTGATTCCAGTGCACTACGATATACCTGCAGCAGGCGAGGTAATTGCTCAGGCGCGCAAGGTCAACGGCTACTTTATGGCCAAGTACGGCGACCCTTCCAGGGTGATGCCGTTCCCGTCGCGGCACAAGGTCTATGAGGCCAACATCTGGACGCGGGCCGTCTATTACGAAGGACTGCTCGCCCTCTACGGGGTTGACCCGCAGCAGGCCTACCTTGACTACACGATGGCCTGGGGCGAGCATTTCGGCTGGAACATGCGCCGCTCCGACCCCCTCACCCGCAACGCCGACAACTACTGCTGCAGCCAGGCATATATTGATATGTACAGGCTCTACGGCAGGCCGGAGATGATTGAGAATGTCTCCGAATGTATGGAGAACATTCTCTCCACCGGGGAGTCCGACGCCGACTGGACCTGGATCGACGCCATCCAGATGGGCATGCCTGTGCTGGTGAAGTACGGCGTGACCGCCGGGAAGCCGGAGTACTTCGAGAAGGCGTGGAGGATGTACAAATGGGCCCGTGACCGCTTCTTCAACGAGGGAGAGGGCCTGTGGTGGCGCGACAAGGCATTCTGCCCGCCGTACAAGACTCCTAACGGGAAGAACTGCTACTGGAGCCGCGGCAACGGCTGGGTGCTGGCGGCGTATGTAAGAGTTCTCAACGAGCTCCCGGCCTCCGACCCGCACAGGGCGGTCTATGAGGCCGACTTCAAGGCGATGTGCGAGGCTCTGCTCAAGGTGCAGCGCGAAGACGGCACCTGGAACTGCTCGCTCGCCGACCCTGACGACTTCGGCGGCCCGGAAGCCACCGGCACCTCGCTCTTTACCTACGGTCTCGCCTGGGGCGTGCGCAGCGGCAGACTGGACGCGGAGACCTTCCGCAGCGCCGTGGCAAGGGCATGGAACGGCCTCAACCGCATCTGCATCCACGACAACGGATTCATCGGCTACTCGCAGGGGTCCGGCAAGGAGCCTAGGGAGGCCCAGCCTGCGACCTATGACAGAATCCCGGACTTCGAGGACTTCGGCACGGGATGTTATCTTCTCGCCGCTTCAGAAGTCGCAAAAATGTAGCTGATATTCCAAAAGTTTTAAGTATCTTTGTAGAATAAAGCGTACAGTTATCAAGACATACTAAAACTATCGATAATAATATGGCTAAAGAAAAGAAATTCATCACCTGTGATGGCAATCAGGCCGCGTCGAACATCGCTTATCTCTTCAGCGAGCACGCGGCCATCTACCCTATCACACCATCTTCAACAATGGCTGAGAATGTTGACGAATGGGCCGCTCACGGCAAGAAGAACCTCTGGGGCGAGACCGTAAAGGTCACCGAGATGCAGAGCGAGGCAGGCGCAGCCGGAGCCGTTCACGGTTCCCTTCAGGCAGGCGCTCTGACCACCACCTTCACGGCTTCTCAGGGACTCCTTCTGATGATTCCGAATATGTACAAGATTGCAGGCGAGATGCTCCCTGCAGTCTTCCACGTGTCCGCCCGTGCCCTCGCGTCCCACGCCCTCTCCATCTTCGGAGACCATCAGGATGTCATGGCATGCCGCCAGACCGGATTCGCGATGCTCGCTTCAAGCTCCGTTCAGGAGGCCCAGGACCTCGCGGCGGTAGCTCACCTCTCCGCCATCAAGGCTTCAGTTCCGTTCCTGCACTTCTTCGACGGCTTCCGCACCTCACACGAGATCCAGAAGATCGAGGCCATCGACGAGGAAGACCTCAAGAAGATGGTCAGTGAGAAGTCCCTCGAGAACTTCCGCGCCCGCGCCCTCAACCCTGAGGCCCCTGTCACCAGAGGCACAGCCCAGAACGGCGACGTTTACTTCCAGGCGGTCGAGTCCCGCAACCAGGTCTATGAGGCCGTTCCGGACATCGTCGCCCGCTATATGGGAGAGATCGGCGAGGTTACCGGCAGGCAGTACCGCCCGTTCGAGTACTACGGAGCCAAGGATGCTGAGTGCGTCATCGTGGCCATGGGTTCAGTTACCGAGACCATCCGCGAGACCGTCGACTACCTCGCGGCCCACGGACGCAAGTACGGCGTAGTGACCGTGCACCTCTACCGTCCGTTCTCAGAGAAATACCTCCTCAAGGTGCTTCCTAAGAGCGTCCGCAAGATTGCGGTGCTCGACAGGACCAAGGAGCCGGGAGCTCTCGGAGAGCCTCTCTACCTCGACATCAAGACCATCTTCCAGGGCAAGGACAACGCTCCTCTCGTGATCGGCGGCCGCTACGGCCTCTCTTCCAAGGACACCACCCCTGCACAGATCATCGCTGTTTATGACAACCTTGAGCGCAAGGAGCCTAAGACCGACTTCACCATCGGCATCGTCGATGACGTGACCTTCAAGAGCCTCCCTACCAAGGGCGAAATCTCCATCGTCAAGAAGGGTACTACCGAGTGCAAGTTCTACGGACTCGGCTCAGACGGTACCGTCGGCGCCAACAAGAACACCATCAAGATTATCGGTACCCACACCGACCTCTACAGCCAGGCATACTTCGACTACGACTCCAAGAAGTCCGGCGGATACACCTGCTCACACCTCAGATTCGGCAAGGAGCCTATCAAGGCCCCGTACCTCGTGAACACTCCTGACTTCGTGGCCTGCCACGTGCCTTCATACCTCGAAAAGTACGACGTGCTCAAGGGCATCAAGGAGGGCGGCAGCCTGCTCCTCAACTCCCTCTGGAACGAGGAGGAGACCCTCAAGCGCATCCCTGACTTCGTAAAGGCCGTCATCGGACGCAAGAAGATCAGACTCTACATAATCAACGCCACCAAGATCGCGGCAGAGATCGGCCTCGGCGGACGCACCAACACCATCCTCCAGAGCGCATTCTTCCGCATCTCCGGCATCATCCCTGTGGATGAAGCTGTCAAGTATATGAAGGACGCGGCCCTCAAGTCCTACGGCAAGAAGGGCGAGAACATCGTCAACATGAACTACGCGGCCATCGACCGCGGCGGCGAGTACACCGAGGTTCAGGTCCCTGCCGAGTGGGCCAAGATCAACGCCAAGTTCGTCAACCACAACGCAGGCCGCCTTGCGACTCCGTTCGTCAAGGACATCGCCGACGTGGTCAACGCACAGTGCGGCGACAGCCTCCCTGTCAGCGCGTTCCTGCCATACAAGGACGGTACGATGCCAGCCGGCACCGCCGCTTACGAGAAGCGCGGAGTAGCAGTCAACGTGCCTGTTTGGGACGCCGAGAAGTGTATCCAGTGCAACAGCTGCGCTTTCGTCTGCCCTCACGCTGCCATCCGTCCGTTCCTGCTTACCGCTGACGAAGCCGCCGCGGCACCTGCAGGCATCAAGATGGCTGACGGCAAGGCCAACCTCAAGGAATACAAGTACGCCCTCTCAGTATCAGTCGCCGACTGTACCGGTTGCGGCAACTGCGTCGATGTCTGCCTCGCCAAGGAGAAGGCTCTCTCAATGGCACCATACATGGACAACACCGACGAGCAGGCCAATTATGACTACCTCAACGCCAAGGTCGGCTACAAGACCCCTGGCGACCCTAAGGCCAATGTCAAGAACGCCCAGTTCGCACAGCCTCTCTTCGAGTTCTCCGGAGCTTGCGCAGGCTGCGGCGAGACCCCTTATATCAAGAACATCACCCAGCTCTTCGGCGACCATATGATGATTGCCAACGCTACCGGATGCTCTTCAATCTACGGCGCGTCATTCCCTGCATCACCTTACTGCACCGACGCACACGGCCACGGTCCGGCATGGGCCAACTCCCTCTTCGAGGACTTCTGCGAATTCGGACTCGGCATGAGGCTCGGTTCTGAGCGCATCCGCGAGACCGTCGCTTCCCTGATGAAGAAGGGTCTGGAGTGCGAGCACTGCAGCGACGAGATGAAGGCTCTCTACCAGAAGTGGCTCGACAACCGCGGAGACTACGCAGTGACCCGCGAAGTCGCGGACAAGCTCGTGCCTATGATGGAGAAGTGCGGCTGCGACGTCAGCAAGTCCCTCCTCAAGCTCAAGCAGTACATCCCTGCACGCAGCCAGTGGATCTTCGGCGGTGACGGCGCAAGCTACGATATCGGCTACGGCGGGCTCGACCATGTCCTCGCTTCCGGCGAGAATGTCAACATCCTCGTGCTCGACACCGAAGTTTACTCCAACACCGGCGGACAGTCATCCAAGTCCACCCCTGCAGGCGCCATCGCCAAGTTCGCCGCATCAGGCAAGAAGATTCGCAAGAAGGACCTCGGAATGATGGCGATGAGCTACGGCTATGTATATGTGGCTCAGGTGGCTATGGGAGCAAGTCCGGTTCAGTACCTCAACGCCATCAAGGAGGCCGAGGCATACGACGGACCGTCCCTCGTAATCGCCTACGCACCGTGCATCAACCACGGTCTCAAGGCCGGCATGGGTCTCAGCCAGAAGGAGGAGAAGCTTGCAGTCGAGTGCGGCTACTGGCATCTCTACCGCTACAATCCTACTCTCGAGGAGCAGGGCAAGAATCCGTTCACTCTCGACTCCAAGGAGCCAGACTGGAGCAAGTTCCAGGACTTCCTCAAGGGCGAGGTGAGGTTCTCATCCCTCTACAAGCTCTTCCCGGAGAGCGCCGACGAACTCCTCTCCAAGACCGAGGAATTCGCCAAGATCCGTCTCGAGACCTACAAGCGCCTCGCAGGAAAGTAACGGAAACTTAATTGCTATTTAACAAATTTACTCTATCTTTGCAGTGTACTAATGAAGTATTACACTTAGCAATTATACGATGAGTAAAAAAATCATTCTCGTAGCAGCGACACTTCTTGGTGCCGCTGCTATGTGTTTTGGACAGCAGCAGCTTCCAAATGACCCCGAGACCAGAGTCGGCAAGCTCGACAACGGCCTGACCTACTACATCCGTCACAACGACAAGCCGGCCCAGAGGGCTGAGTTCTACCTTGCCACCGATGTGGGTGCCATCCAGGAGACCCCCGACCAGGACGGTCTCGCCCACTTCCTCGAGCACATGTGTTTCAACGGCACAAAGAACTTCCCGGGCAAGGACATCCTCAACTGGCTGGAGAGCATCGGAGCCTCATTCGGTGGCAATGTCAACGCCTCCACAGGAGTCGAGCAGACCATCTACCTGCTCAACAACATTCCCCTGGTGCGCCCTACCGTGGTGGATACCTGCCTGCTCATAATGCACGACTACTCCCACTTCGTGACCTGCGACCCGGAGGAGATCGACAAGGAGCGCGGAGTTATCCTCGAGGAGAAGCGCTCCCGCAACACCGCCGCCTGGCGCAACCACGAGGCGATGATGCCTTATATATATGGTGACACGAAGTACGCCGGCTGCACCATCATCGGCAGCGAGGAGAACCTCAAGACCTTCAAGCCGGAGAGCCTCGTGAACTTCTACCACACCTGGTACCGCCCTGACATGCAGGCGCTTATCGTGGTGGGCGATGTAGATGTCGATGAGGTGGAGGCAAAGATAAAGAGCACCTTCGCCGACATCCCTGCAGCCGAGAACCCAAAGCAGAAGGATGTCATCACAGTACCGGCCAACCAGGAGCCGATTGTGGGCATCATCACCGACCCGGAGAACACCTCCACATCAGTAGAGGTGTACTGGAAGAGCGACGCAATGCCGGAGGAATACAACAGCACCAATATCGGCCTGATGGTCGATGTGGTCAAGAACATCATCGCCACCGTTATGGCCGAGAGGTTCGGAGACATCAGCGCCAAGGCTGACGCCCCATTCCTCAGCGCGGGCTTCGACATCGGCAATATCTGCGAAACCATGGACGTTACCTACGGCGAAGTCGCCTGCAAGGACGGCGCAGTCCTCGAGGGCTTCGAGGCCATGCTCTCCGAAATCGAGAAGATGCACCGCTTCGGCTTCACCGACGCCGAGATAGAGCGCGCCAAGACCGAAGTCCTCTCACAATACGAGACCGCAGCCAACAAGGCCGACACCCGCAAGAACTCCGAGTTCGTGATGCCGATGATCAGCAACTTCTTCGACAACACGCTCTTCATGGACCCCAAGACGGAGTACGAAATCGTGAACGCCCTGATGAGCCAGCTGGGTGCCTCCGTCATCAACCCTATGGCGCAGCAGCTCATCACCCGCGAGAATATGGTAGTGCTCTATGTCGCACCTGAGCGCGAGGGCCTGCAGCACCCTACAAAGGAGCAGCTCCTCGAAGTGGTCAACAAGGTGGAGAACGCGGAATACAGCCAGAACCTCGGCGAGGACATCCCTACCGAGTTCCTTAACCCGACATCCCTCAAGGGCAGCAAGGTCAGGAAGAGCGCAGCAGGCCTCTACGGCTCTGAGATGCTCACCCTCAAGAACGGGGTCAAGGTAATCCTCCTCCCTACCGAATACGAGAAGGACAAGATCAGCATCAACCTCTTCAAGAAGGGCGGAATGAGCCTTATCTCCGATGAGGATGTGTATTCCTTCGAGGACAATATCTGGGCTCTGTATCAGCAGAATACGGGCATCGCAGACTTCCCTGCCACCACCGTCAGCAAGATGCTCTC
Organism: bacterium; assembly: GCA_963588685.1. Taxonomy (GTDB): domain Bacteria; phylum Bacteroidota; class Bacteroidia; order Bacteroidales; family UBA932; genus Cryptobacteroides. The sequence goes on along the minus strand of CAVAID010000010.1, from coordinate 16,961 downwards.
CGGCAAGCAGGTGGCCATCCACCCGTACATCGGCAACTACCAGCACGGCATCAGCGGCACCAGCACCGCCAAGGACATCGAGACCACGTTCCAGCTTCTCTACCTCTACTATACCGCGCCGCGCTTCGACGCTGACGAATATGCCCAGGGCATCAAGCAGATCGAGGCCCTGCTCCCTAACCTGGAGAACCAGCCTAACTGGAAGCTCCAGAAGGAGATAGCCAAGACCATCTACGACAGTCCGCGCTCATTCACTCTCGATGAGGAAGTGCTCGCCAAGGCCAATCTCGCCACCATCGAGAAGAACTACCGCCGCCTCTTCAAGGACGCCGCAGGCGCTACCGCAGTGATAGTCGGCGACTTCAGCAAGGAAAGCATCCTTCCGCTCGTGGAGAAGTATCTCGGCTCTCTGCCTAAGGGCAAGAAGGCTAGCGACTGGAGCTACCGCGGCGACGGCATCATCGACGGACAGAAGGTCAATGACTTCCGCACCCCGATGCAGACCCCTACCGTGACCGTAGTGCAGGTCTATAAGGCGAATGCGCCTTACAGCGTAAGCGACGATGTGCACTACACCGCACTGAGCTACATCCTCAACATGATCTACACCGAGACCCTCCGCGAGGAGGAAGGCGGCACCTACGGAGCCAGCGCCCTGAGCCAGCTCTCCGGTCAGCCTTATCCTATCCGACTGATGCAGGTTGCCTTCCAGACCAACGACGAGCAGGCCGACAAGCTGCGCGAGCTCGCCGTGGCGGGACTTCGCGGCATAGCCGAGAACGGACCTCGCCCTGAACACTTCGACAAGGCGAAGAAGAACCTCGAGAAGAGCTTCCCTGAGGAGAAACTGCACAACAGCACCTGGAGCCAGGCCCTGCAGTCCTACGAGAATTACGGCTACGACTACATCTCCGAGTACGAGGCCGCAATCGGCGCCCTCACTTCCGACGACATCAAGGCCGCTGCCGCGGAGCTCCTCTCCTCCGGCAACTTCATCGAGCTCGTGATGCGCCCGGAGGTCAAGTAGCACCCTCGCATACCGAATGACGACAGCGCCGGAGTTTCACGCTCCGGCGCTGTTATTTTTTGAAAATTTCCGTTCGAGCGTATGCGAATTTTATCTACATTTGCGCCCGTTTTTAGTAGTAAATTATTATGAAAAAGATTTTCTGTATGGCAGCCATGGTTCTGTGCCTTGGAATCGCTGCCACTTCCTGCAAAAAGGACAATGCTGAAACCCCGGCCGAGATCGAGGATCTCGGAGGCGGCATCTACAAGATCAACGGCGCGCGCTTCGTGGATCTCGGACTTCCGAGCGGTCTTCTCTGGGCCGAGTGCAATGTGGGCGCATCTTCCGACACCGAGATTGGCGGCCGCTACGCCTGGGGCGAAACCGAGGTAAAGGAGAAATACACCCAGGACAACTACAAATACGGCGCTGACGAGAGCGACTACAGCAAGTACTGCGAGAAGGACGGAAAGAAGGTCCTCGAGGCCGCTGACGATGCAGCTACCGCTGCGCTCGGCTCTCCTTGCCGCACCCCGCTCTTCGACGAGTTCCATGAGCTCATCAACGGCGATTACACCACCCGCGAGTGGACTTCCAAGACCTCTTCCGACGGCAAGACCGTCTATGGCTACGAGGTCAAGAGCAAGACCAACTCCAACTCAATCTTCTTCCCGGCCCTCAGGAATGCCGATACCAGCGACCCTACCGGAGAATACTGGTGCGCAGACCTTTATGTCAGCAGCAACGGGATCCTGTACTACGAATTGGCAGGCCATCGCCTGTTCCGCTATGCAGCCGGCGACAACGGCTGGGGCAGCAACTCCCGCTGGTGCTCCGCTGAAATCCGCCCGGTAGCCACGATTTCGAAGTAACTGTTTGATTGGGACAACTGGAGCCGGCTGGTTTCAGCCGGCTTTTATTATTTTTGCAGCGTGAAAGGGATGAACCGCGAAATGCTCAGGCTGGCGCTGCCCAGCATACTGGCCAATCTGACCGTGCCGCTTGTCGGGATGGTCGATATCGCCATCGCCGGACACCTGGACTCCGCCGCGGCGGCGCTGATCGGGGGCATCTCCGTGGGCTCGCTGATGTTCGACATCCTCTACTGGAACTTCGGCTTCCTGCGGGCCGGCACGGGCGGCATGTGTGCCCAGGCCTACGGGCGCGGCGACTGGAAGGACTGCGCCGACAACCTGACGCGGGGCGTGGGCCTCGCGCTGCTCATCGCGCTTGTGCTGATACTGCTGCAGTGGCCCTTCCAGAAGCTGATATTCCTCTTTGTAGAGTGTTCGGACGAAGTCCGCAGACTCGCCCTCGCCTACTTTTATATCCGCATCTGGGCCGCCCCCGCCACGCTCTCCCTGATGGCGCTGAGGGGCTGGTTCATCGGCATGCAGGACACATTCAGCTCGATGCTCACCGACATCGTCGTCAACGGCGGCAACATTCTCTTCAGCCTGCTCCTCACTTTCGGAATTCCAGGCATCGGCCTGGAGGGAATCGGCTACAGGGGCATCGCCCTGGGCACGGTACTCGCACAGTACGGAGGCCTGCTCTGCGCCGGCGCCATCATATTCTTCAAATTCCGAAAGGTAATCAACCGGAGGACGGTCACATTCAAATCCGCCTTCGGCCCCGACAAGCTCCGCCATTTCTTCTCCGTCAACACCGACCTTTTCGTGCGCTCGCTCTGCCTTATCATTGTCTATCTGGGATTTACGGCGTTCTCCGCCCGCCTCGGCGACACGCTGCTCGCCGCCTGCTCGATAATGCTCAAGCTGCTGCTCGTATTCTCCTACTTCACCGACGGCTTCGCTTTCGCAGGCGAGGCGCTGACCGGCAAATATACGGGCATGCGCGATGTGCGCGGAGTGAGGAGCGCGGTGAGGTGCACCTTCGCATGGAGCATGGGTATAGGGCTGATATTCATGGGGATAAACCATATCGCCGGAGCGCCTGCGCTGCGCCTTATGACTTCCGACGCCACCGTGATTGAAGCCGCTGCCAACTTCCTCCCCTGGCTGGTATTCATCCCGCTGGTCGGCTGCCCCGCCTTTACCTGGGACGGCATCTACATCGGCGCGACGGCCACGAAGACTATGCGCAACTCCAATATGGGCTGCGTGCTGGCGTTCTTCGCCGTATGGTTTGCGGGAATATGGATTTTCAGACCGGAGGGCACGGCTGCGGCGCATCTGCTCTTCGCCTGCTACTACGCCCACCTCATCTTCAGATCAGCCTATCAGACAATCTTTTACCGCCGGGCAATCATCGCTCCGATTACCGGAGAACCCGGCCCGCGCAGATAAGGCAGCGGATATTCGAAGAGTCGGGAATCTCCGCGCCGGCCTCGGCAAGTATCAGGTCAGCGCAGCGGCCACGGGCGAATGAAGCCGCATCCACCCCGAAAGCCTCGGCCGCATTGACCGTAGCCCAGCGGCGAACAGTCTCGCTCTCAAGAGCTTTGCCTCCCACCGAAGAGAGGAGCACGGCGGTCCTTATCTCCTCCGCAATGCTGTGCCGCGAATCCCCGGTGCCGAGCAGCATCCTGCAGCCGGAAGCAAGGGCGAGTTCATAGGGGAAGCGCCTGCCGCTGCCGCGATAATCCGATGTTGGACAATGTATTACGCCCGCTCCCCTGCGGCCCGCGCACTTCCACTCATCCCCCTCCAGAGCCGAGCAGCCGTAGAGCAGGACATCCGGGTCCAGAAGGTGCAGGGAATCAAGGAGTTTCACGATGCCTTCCGCAGCGCGCAGCCTGAGTCGGAAGCCCCTCTTGCGCGCAAGGGAGAAAATTTTCTGCAGGAAGTCCGGAGCGCTGCCGTCCGGGATATCGACAATCAGCGAAAGCATCTCAGGGTCAGGGCTTTCCCAAATGCGCAGAAGGTCCCTGTCTTCAGCAGAAACGGCTATAGCGGCCCTGATGCCGAAGTCCTCAATACGGACAATGTCCTCTTCCAGATTCAAAGAGGCAAAGGAGACGAAGCCGCAGCCGTCCCTAAGGCAGAGAGGCAGGCCTTCCGTGCCCGGGCAGAACGCATCGAAATAGGGAGGCAGCATTTCCAGCCCGGCGGCATCAATCAGCTTGTCCGCCCCGGCCTCGTCCTGCAGCTCGAGGTCCGCAATCAGACCCCTGTCTATCAGGACATTGCGGCGCCGCGAACCGAGAGTCACATCGCGAAGCAGGATGGTGCTCGGAGCCTTGCAGGCGGCATCCATTTCACCGTAGGCATCCAGCACCGCCTGCGCCCTGCGGAGCAGTTCGCTCCCCTTCCGGGTCAGGCTGACTCCGCCGCGGGAGCGCAGGAAGAGTTTGCCTCCGGCGTATTTCTCGAGTTCGGCTATGTTCTGGCTGACTGCAGGCTGCGAAATGCCCAGCTCCCTCGCCGCGGCGGAGAAACTTCCGCTCGAGGCAAGGGTCGCAAGAACCTGCAGTCTGAAACGGTCAACCATAACTCTGATCCGACAGGCCGGCCGCAACGGCAAAACGAAGCAGCCGCAAACGAAAAGAGGGCTTACTGAAGCCCTCCATTAACCTGCTGTAATTCAGGAAAATATATTATTCTGCCTCTGAGATGGCTCCCATCGGGCATGCGTCGGCGCAGGTGCCGCAACTGATGCAGACATCCGGATCGATAGAATAAACGTCTCCTTCCTTGATAGCCCCTGAAGGGCACTCACCCTGGCATGTGCCGCAGGCAACGCAGGTGTTCGGGTCAATTTTGTAAGCCATAATCTTTAGTGTGTGTTTTTCAATCAAGGGACAAAATTAGCAGGAAATTCTGAATTCCCAATTTTTTCGGTGCAAGATTTGTGTTAACTTTGCAAGGTATGAAACATTTGATCACATTTCTGCTCGCCCTCGCGCTCTCCGCGCCGCTGAGTTTCGACAAGACTGTCCATGACTTCGGACAGGTCAGCGAGAGCGACGGACCGCTGAGCTGCACCTTTACCGTGACCAACACCTCGGAGGAGCCGCTCAACATATTCGCCGTAGTGTCCTCCTGCGGCTGCACGAGCGTCAGCTGGACCCGCGAGACCATCAAGCCGGGCGAAAAGGGCGAAATCAGCGCCACCTACTCCAACGACGAGGGGCCGACTTTTTTTGACAAGACACTTACAGTTTATACATCCGCGCAGAAGAAGGCTATCCTTCTGCATATGAAGGGAGTGGTGAAGAAGAATGGAACAAAATAACTACACAGACGACAGCATACGCACCATCGAAGGCGTGGAGCATATCCGCCTGCGCCCGGGAATGTATATCGGCAGACTCGGCGACGGCAAGGACCCGGGCGACGGTATCTATGTGCTGCTCAAGGAGATAATCGACAACTCAGTAGATGAATACGCCGCCGGCTTCGGCAGGGAGATACGCATTACCATCGAGGACGGCACCGTGACCGTGCGCGACTTCGGGCGTGGCATCCCTCTCGGCAAGGTGGTGGACGCAGTTAGCATCCTCAACACCGGAGGAAAGTTCGACGACAAGGTATTCAAGAAGTCAGTGGGCCTCAACGGCGTGGGCACCAAGGCCGTCAACGCCCTCTCCGCCGACTTCTATGTCTGCTCGCACCGCGGCGGCGAATGCTTCCATGCGAGCTTCTCCCGCGGCAAGCTCCAGGAGAGCGGCAGCGAGAGCACCAGAGAGAAGGACGGCACGCTGATCCGCTTCACCCCGGACTCCCTGATGTTCGGCGAATACGCCTTCAATCAGGACTATGTCGAGACGATGGTCAAGAACTACTCCTACCTCAACAAAGGCTTGACCCTCAACCTCAACGGCACCGCCTACAAGTCCGAGAACGGCCTGCTCGACCTCGTCAACGAGAACCTCGGCGAAGAGCCGCTCTACCCGCCTATCCACCTGGAAGGCGACGATATCGAGATAGTGCTGAGCCACTGCAACGCCTACGGCGAGAACATCTCCTCCTTCGTCAACGGCCAGAACACCCGCGACGGCGGCACCCACCTCGCGGCGTTCAGGGAGGCGATAGCCAAGACCCTCAAGGAATTCTTCAAGAAGAACTACGACGCAGCGGACTGCCGCCAGGGAGTCGTGGGCGCCATCAGCATACGCATCCAGGAGCCGAACTTCGAAGGCCAGACCAAGACCAAGCTCGGCAGCAACTACATGTGGGAGAAGACCTTTACCGAGGGAGGCGTGATGAAGACCGACATCGGCCCGACCATCCGCTCCTTCGTCAATGACTTCCTTTCCAAGAACCTCGACAACTACCTGCGCATCCACAAGGAGATAGCCCCGGTCATCGAAGAGAAGATCAAGGCCTCCCAGAAGGAGCGCGAGGAGATCTCCGGCATACAGAAGAAGACCCGCGAGCGCAACAAGCGCACCAATGTCTATAACCGCAAGCTGCGCGACTGCCGCTTCCACTTCAACGACAAGCGCAATGACAAGAACCAGGAGAGCATCGAGAAATCTTCCATCTTCATCACGGAGGGCGACTCCGCAAGCGGAACCATCACCAAGGCCCGCGACGCCAACTTCCAGGCCGTATTCTCCCTGCGCGGCAAGCCGATCAACTGCTACAAGGAGAGCCGCCGCAAGGTGGCCGAGAACGAGGAGCTCAACCTGCTCATCTCGGCGCTCGGAGTGGAGGATGACCTCGAGGACCTCCGCTACAACAATATTATAGTGGCGACCGATGCCGATGATGACGGAATGCACATCAGGATGCTGGTGCTGACCTTCTTCATGAAATACTACCCCGACCTCATCCGCCGCGGGCACGTCTATATCCTCCAGACTCCCCTCTTCAGGGTGCGCAACAAAAAGGCGAACCGCTACTGCTACAACCAGGAGGAGCGCGACAAGGCCGTAGCCGAGCTCAAGACCGGAGTGGAAATCACCCGTTTCAAAGGTCTGGGAGAGATTTCCTCCGAGGAGTTCGTACACTTCATCGGGCCTGACATGCGCACCGACGCCGTCAGCCTCGCCGAAGAGGAGTCCATCGCGGAGATAATGAACTTCTACATGGGCGACAACACCATTGACCGCCAGAACTTCATCCGCCGCAACCTCCGCAGCGAGGAGGAGCTCGAAGACATCAACATATGAACATCTACGCCCTCATAATGAAGCTTTGGGGCTGGAAGGCCGACAGCGGCCCGGCTCCGGAGGAGAAATGCATCATCCTCGGAGTGCCCCACACCTGCATCGCCGACTTCCTCGTGGCATACTTCTACTACAAGAGTCTCGGGCACACGGCGCACGTGATGATTAAAAAGGAATTCTTCTTCTGGCCGCTCGGCCCGATACTCCGCCACCTGGGCTGCATCCCTGTGGACAGGAGCAACGGCGCCACGGTGGTTCGCAGCGTGATTTCCGCCATCGAGTCCACTCCGGGTGAATTCCACCTCTGCATCGCGCCGGAAGGTACCCGCAAACCGGTGCACAAGTGGAAGATGGGCTACCACACCATAGCCCGCGCCCTCGACTGCCCGGTATATCTGGGCTACTTCAACTGGGGCACGAAGCGCGTCAGCATCGGGGAGAGGTTCATCTGCACCGACGACGCCCGCGCCGACACCGCCCTGATACAGCAGAAGTACGAAGACCTGCATCTTGTGGCCCGGCATCCCGAGAAGTATTGCACACATTGATTTTTATTGCTATATTTGCAGCCCCTTTTGGGGCTTATATTTTATAATTAATTATCAACAAAATGATTAAACAGTACGAAACCGTTTTCATTGCAACTCCCGTTTTGTCTGACACCCAGATGAAGGAAGCGGTTGCCAAGTACGTCAAGCTCATCACCGACAACGGTGGAGAGATTGTGTACCAGGAGGATTGGGGGCTCAAGCAGCTCGCGTACCCGATCCAGCACAAGACATCAGGATTCTACTACCTGATTGAGTTCAAGGCCACCCCTGAGTTCGTAGCGACTCTCGAGACCCAGTATCACCGCGACGAGCGCATCATCCGCTACCTTACCGTAGCCCTTGACAAGCACGCTGTAGCTTACGCAGAGCATCGCCGCCAGACCCGCGCCGCAAAGGCTGCCGCTGCCGCCGCCAAGGTGGAGGAGGCTCCGGTTGAGGCCAAGGCCGAGGAATCCGCAGAACAGGAAGAAGCATAATCAGGAGGAATCATTATGGCAAACATTGTAAACAACGAAATCCGTTACCTGAACCCTCCTACCGTAGAGGTTCGCAAGAAGAAATACTGCCGCTTCAAGAAAGCCGGCATCAAGTATGTTGACTACAAGGACCCTGAGTTCCTCAAGAAGTTCCTCAACGAGCAGGGCAAGATTCTGCCTCGCCGCATCACCGGTACTTCTCTGAAGTTCCAGCGCAAGGTGGCACAGGCCGTGAAGCGTGCACGCTCCCTCGCTCTTCTCCCGTATGTAACTGACCTCCTTAAATAATTGAAGCGTTATGAAAATCATTCTCAAGAAAGAAGTTGCCAATCTCGGCGAGGCCGGAGAGGTGGTAGAAGTGAAGACCGGTTACGCTCTCAATTATCTCGTTCCTCAGGGATATGCCGCTGTCGGCACCCCTTCTGCTCTCAAGCAGCACGAGGAGACCATCCGTCAGAGGGCACACAAGGAAGCCAAGCTCGTTGCTGACGCTCAGGCTCTTGCATCCAAGATCGAGGCAGTCAACATCACCGTTTCCGCCAAGGTCGGCGAGAGCGGCAAACTCTACGGAGCTGTTACCGCAGCCCAGGTTGCCGAGGTTCTCGCAGCCGCAGGCGTAGAGGTTGACAAGAAGAACATCGCTGTCAGCGACATCAAGGAGCTCGGCGAGTTCGAGGGCAAGGTGAAGTGCTACAAGGGCGTCTTCGCCAACATCAAAGTCAATGTCGTAGCCGCAGAGTAATCCGCAGTGACATATATCAAAAAAGAGGGTGTCCCTTTCGGGCCACCCTCTTTTTTGTACATTCACGGCGCTTATATCGGATAAATCTCGGCGCCGATGAAATCGATGAGGTCCTGCGGAGCGATGCGGATCTGCAGGCCGCGGACTCCGGCGCTGATGTAGATATGGTCCTGAAGCAGGGCGGACTCGTGAACGAAAGTCGGATAGGCCTTCTTCATCCCTATCGGCGAGCAGCCTCCGCGGATATAGCCGGTCAGCGGCAGCAGTTCCTTGACATGGACCATCTCGCAGCTCTTGTTGCCCGAGATGCGGGCGGCCAGTTTGAGGTCCACCTCGAAGTCTCCCGGGATGACGCAGACGAAGATGCCGCCCCGGTCGCCCCTGAGTACCAGCGTCTTGAATACGGTCTCAATGTCCTCCCCGAGCTCCGCGGCGACGTGCGTTGCGGACAGGTCGTCCTCCGTATATTCGTAGGGAATCAGCTCGTATGAAATATTTGCCGCATCAAGCAGTCTTGCAGCGTTAGTTTTTATCATTTTGCACTTGTTTTGGCACAGTAATTGTAATATTTCTTGTCGAATAGATTTTTCATAGGTTAAATTTTGGTTAGAATCAGAACTGAAGATTCCCGATGTGATATCGGGAATCTTTTTTTGTCCCTATCAGGGGGCAAATATAGCTAATTTTCGCTAACTTAGCGGTTCGTTAGTTATTGGTAAGATGAAACAGAAAAGATATATCCTTCCCGAGAGCGAGATTCCTACGCAATGGTATAACATCCAGGCGGATCTGGAGCACAAGCCCCAGCCGATGCTGAACCCCAAGACCCGTCAGCCGGTCAAGGCAGAAGACCTCTATCCCCTCTTCGCCAAGGCCTGCGCCGACCAGGAACTCAACACCACTGACCGCTGGATTGACATCCCGGAGCCGGTGCGCGAGCAGTACTGCTTCTACCGCTGCACGCCGCTGGTGCGCGCCTACGAGCTGGAAAAGGCGCTGGACACCCCTGCGCACATATATTTCAAGAACGAGAGCGTGAGCCCGGTCGGCTCGCACAAGCTCAACTCGGCGCTCGCCCAGGCATACTACTGCAAGCAGGAGGGAGTCGCCAACGTCACCACCGAGACCGGAGCCGGCCAGTGGGGCGCCGCACTCTCCTACGCAGCCAGCGTGTTCGGGCTGGAATGTGCTGTATATCAGGTCAAAATCAGCTATGAGCAGAAGCCTTACAGGCGCAGCATAATGGGAGTCTTCGGGGCCCAGGTGACAGCCTCGCCGTCGATGTCCACCCGCGCCGGCAAGGACATTCTCACCGCCTGCCCCAACCATCAGGGTTCGCTTGGCACGGCCATCTCGGAAGCCGTGGAACTGGCGACGATGACCGACAACTGCAAATACACACTCGGCTCCGTGCTCAGCCATGTCGCCCTGCACCAGACCGTCATCGGCCTCGAAGCGGAGAAGCAGATGGAGATGGCGGGAGAATACCCGGACACCGTTATCGCCTGCTTCGGCGGCGGCTCCAATTTCAGCGGACTCGCCTTCCCGTTCATGAGGCACAGGGACAGGAAAACCCGCTTCATCGCGGCCGAGCCTGCCTCCTGCCCTAAGCTTACCAGGGGAGAATTCAGATATGACTACGGCGACGAGAGCGGCTACACCCCTCTGATCCCGATGTTCACCCTGGGCCACGATTTCCAGCCGGCCAACATCCACGCCGGCGGTCTGCGCTACCACGGAGCGGGAGCGATAGTCTCCCAGCTGCTCAAGGACGGCAGGATGGAGGCCGTGGACATCCGCCAGCTCGATTCATTCAAGGCAGGCTGCCTCTTCGCCAGGACTGAGGGCATCATCCCGGCACCGGAGTCCTGCCACGCCATAGCGGCCACGATACAGGAGGCGCTCAAGTGCCGCGAGGCCGGCGAGAGCAAGGTGCTGCTGTTCAACCTCTCCGGGCACGGACTGATCGATATGAGCGCATATGACCAGTACCTCTCCGGCTCGATGATCAATACGGGAGAATAATACCGATGAATTCAAGTCTTGGTCTCCGCAGGGATGCGGGCCATTTCAGAACGATATTAGCCGGTTATACGGCAGGCATAATCGCCGGGGCCGCCTACGGCACCAATCCTCTCTTCGGCAAGGAAGTGCTCGCAGGGGGTGCGTCGGTGCCTACGGTGCTGTTTTTCCGTTACCTCTTCGCCACGCTTTTCATGGCTATGCTGATGGGGGCAAAGCGGGAGAGTTTCAGGATAAGTTACCGCCAGGGATGGCTTCTGGCACTGTTGGGACTGCTTTTCAGCTCGAGCAGCCTCTTTCTTTTCGCCGCCTACGAATACATCCCGGCCGGGCTCGCGACGACCGTGGTCTATCTCTACCCGGTGTTCACGGCGCTGATAATGGTCTGTCTGAAAGTTAAGCAGAGCTGGCAGGTGTGGGTCTCCATTGCAGCCTCGCTTGCGGGAGTGTTCATCCTGATGGACCCGCTCGGCAGCGCTACATTCAACCTTACGGGGGCTGTGCTTGCGGCGCTGTCGGCACTGAGCTATGCGGTGTATCTCGTCATAGTGAACAGTTCCAAGCAGATGCAGAAGCTATCGGCGCACACGATTACCTTCTATGCGCTGCTTACGGGGACGCTGCTATTCCTCGGCCAGCATCTCGCGGAGGGCGGGGAGTTCCTGCGGGGCATCGACAGCCGCAAGGACTGGTTTGACCTCTTCTGCCTCGGACTTATCCCGACGATGATTTCGATGCTGGCGCTCGCCGTCGCGACCAAGGCCATCGGTCCTACGCGCACCGCGGTTCTGGGTGTATTCGAGCCCATCACCGCCATCGCCATCGGCACCCTCGTCTTCGCCGAGCCCTTCACCTTCAACATAGCCCTCGGCGCCCTCATCTGCATCTCCGCCATCGTCTTCATGGTCGTCTCGGGGAAATAGCGGCCGGTCCGCTGGTTGCGGCACTTCGCCGAACGCGTTTCATAGATATGTGTCGAAATAATCGGTAATCTTGTCGTAGAGGTGCACGCGGGCGCGGCCCATCATATTGTGCTTCTCGCGCGGGTAAGGGAAGTAGTCAATCCGCTTCTCGGCGGCGATGCACTCCTGCACGAAGCTGAGCGAGTGCTCCCAGACCACGGTGTCGTCAATCACACCCTGGCAGATCAGCGTCCTGCAGTCGAGGTCCCCGGCGCGGTAGATAAGCGAAGTCTTGTCGAAACCCTCCGGGTTGGTCTCCGGGGTATCCATATAGCGCTCGCCGTACATCACCTCGTACCACTTCCAGTCGATGACCGGGCCGCCAGCAACGGCAACCTTGAAGTAGCCCGGATAATTGGTCGCAAGCGAAAGGGTCATGAATCCGCCGTAGCTCCAGCCGTGCACCCCGATGCGGTCGCGGTCAATCCACGGGCTGGTGGCGAGCAGGGTCCTCAGACCCGCCATCTGGTCCTCCATCTCCGCCTGCCCGCACTGCCGGTTGATGGCCTTCTCGAAGGCCGCGCCCCGGTTCTGCGTGCCGCGGTTGTCCTGCACATAGACCACATAGCCCTTCTGCGCCATCATCATCTCCCACATCCTGACTCCTCCGAGCCAGCTGTTGGTAACCATCTGTGAATGAGGGCCTCCATACACATAGACGATGAGCGGGTATTTCTTGGAAGGATCGAAATCCCTCGGATAATAGAGGCGGTAGTAGTTGTCGAACTTCCCGTCGGCGGACTTCACCGTGCCGAGCTCCACCTTGCACTGCGCGTACTCGTCGAGCGGGTCGAGTGCCGTGAGGATATGGTTGATTATCACTCCGTCACTGTTCTTGACCTCAGTGACTCCCGGCACGTTCATACTGCTGTAGCGGTCGATGAATTTGGTGCAGTCCGGCGCCATGTCGATATTGTGCCAGCCCCGCTCGGAGGTGAGCCTCTGCGGTTTGCCGGCCTTGAGGCCGCGCACGCTTAGCTTGAAGAGATGGTTCTCCACAGGCGACACTTCGGCGGAGGTGTAGTAGATGTATTTGCCGTCGTTGGCTACATACTCCACATCGGCGTTGCACGGGGTCGCGCGGTTGATATGTCCCAGAGTATCACAGAGATAGAGGTTGCGGTAGCCGCTTCGCTGGTTGGTGCGGTAGATGAAATTGTAGCTCCCCTCGATGAAGTACAGGGGGTCGAGCGGCTCCACCCAGGCGGCATCGTGCTCGCGGAGCAGCGTACGCACGAATTCTCCGTCGGAGGCACGGTACATATTGAGGTGCATATCGTGCTGGGCGCGGTTGAGCACCTGCACGAAGATGTATTTGCCGTCAGGCGACCAGGTTACGCCCGTGAGGTAGCGGTCCTCCTCGAAGTCGTTAATTTTGAGCGTGGTAAGAATATTTCCCTGAGTGTCGCAGACGCAGAGAGTGAGCTTCTCGGACTTCATCCCGGCCATCGGGTAGCGTATCGGGGCGCTGCTGCCGGTGCGGGTGGTGATGTCGAAAAGCGGGAAGAGGGTCACCTCGGACTCGTCCTTGCGGTAAACTGCCAGTTTCCTGCCGTCCGGGGACGGTATGACTCCGGAAGTGATGCCGAACTCGTTGCGGCTCACGGTCCCGCCATAGACTATGCCCGGCTCGTCGCTGGAAGGAAGGATATAGCTCGGTTTCTGCCCGCCGGGGCGCTGCTTGGTGAGCTGGCTGTTCTCGTCCCACCAGAGCTTTACCCTCTCCGGGAACACCGGGCGAATGCCTTGACTTACAGACTCTTCCACAGTAAGCAGGCGGGCGTTGGGATTGCCTGCCGGGTGCGTCGCTATGACAGCCGCGACTACGAAAAGGAGGCCGGAAATCATAAGCTCAGCGACTCTCCTCCGGTGACATAAGGTATCTCGGTCGCGCCGCTAGGCTTGCTGACGGAGATGATCTTGTCCACGATATGCCTCTGCATGCCCCTCCAAGGCAGTGCACCGTTGTATTCCTTGTAGTGGAGCTCGACCGTCTTGCCGCTGCACCTCATCAGGGAGTCGGCCACGGCCTTGTCGGTCACGGAGAAGTTAAACTCATTGGACTGCAGGCTGCCGCCCTGCTTGGCGCTGCTGAACCCGGTCTGGATGAGGCGGCCCTCATAGGTCTTCCAAATCCATCCCTTATAGACGAGCTGGTTGAGTTCGCCGGCCTTGACGCCCTCGCCGAAGACGAAATAGAATTTGACATAGAAAGCTGCGGCTGCGGCCACAATTACCACTCCGATAATCCAGGAGAGCACCTTTGTTTTTGTTGACATAAAAATGAAATTAATTAGTCCCCTGTCCGGGGGAAGCGTTTCCCGACCGGTACAGGGGACAAATTTAACAATTTTGCCTGTAAATATGTCAATTTGCCGGCTTATTCCTGCTGACGGAGAGTCTCGACCGGGTTGGCGTGCGCGGTCTTGAGCGTCTGCGCGGCTATTGAGACGGCCGAAATGACGAAGGTCAGCAGCGCCGCCACAATGATGGCCCACCAAGGCAGGTCGATGCGGTTGTAGAAGTCGCTAAGGTACAGGTTCATGCCCCAGAAGCAGACCGGCACGGCGATAACCACCGCCACAAGGGTCATTATGATGAATGACCTGGAGAGCTTCATCGCGGCCTGGTTGACATCGGAGCCGAAAATCTTGCGCAGCGCAATCTCGCGGGACTGCTGGCCGGTGTAATAGACAGCCATCGCAAGCAGTCCGAGAGCCGAGATGAGTATCGCGAGCAGCATGAACGTCATCACGAGAGTCATGGTGTTGCGCTTGCCGGTGAGCGAGTCGCGCAGGTAGTCGTCGATATATTCGGCATTCGGCTCCTTAGGCACGCCGAGGTATTCCTCCGCGACCTCGGTCCAGGCTCCGCGCACTGCGTCCAGGGCCTCCTTATGGTCGCCTACAGTCTTGATTGCCAGGCCGAAGCACATGGATGAGCAGTCGCGCAGCAGTACCGCGCAGTGACTGTCGGGCATAGGCTCGTCGAGGGCGTTGTTGACCCTGAAGTCGGCTATGATACCGTGGCATTTGTTGGCCTCGCCGTCTCCGACATAGGGCTTCTCCGGGGACACTCCGTAGCGCTGCTTCGCGTCCTCGGTCATCCAGCAGCTGCCGTAAACCGGCTCGCTGTACTGCTCCAGCACCTTGAAGCCGAAGAGCTTGAACGCCGTCGTGTCAACCTGCACCAGCCTGAGCCAGGACATATCCTCGCCCTCGATATGCACTCCGTTGGAGCCGCAGCCTATAGGAGCGGAAGTATATTTCCCGACAGCCTCCACCTGAGGGAGCTTGGCGATGCGTTCGGCGAGAGCCTGTTGCGCGTTGGTGTTGCGGTAGCCCAGCGACCAGGTGCTCATCGTTATCAGATCCCGGGTTTCGTATCCGGTAGGGAGATTGACCATATGGTTCATCTGCAGCAGCATGGTAAGCGACACCGCAATCAGGACGGTGCTTATGACATTCTGGCAGACGATGAATATCTTGCTGAATACCATCTTGCTGCGCAGGCGGAAGTCGCCCTTGACTACATCCACCGGCTTGAAGCGGGAGATGAGGGCGGCAGGCAGGAGGGCGCTGATGATGGACACGATCAGCAGCAGGCCCACACCTGCGGCAATGCTGGCCGCATCGGCATCCGTGGCAATCCCGGTGCTGAGCAGCCCCTCGAACCAGCCCTTGAGCAGCACGGCGAGCAGGCAGCCTATCACGAAGCAGCCCGCGGTAAATATGAACGATTCGCCTATGTATCTGAGCACTATGCTCCCGGACGATTCGCCGAGCAGACGCCGGGTGGCCATCTCCTTGGCACGCTTGCCGGTCTGGGCGACGGTGAGGTTGATATAGTTGAATATTGCCGAAACGAGGAGCACGAGCGCGACGAGCAGGAGTATCTCCACCACCTTTTTGTCGCCCTTGCGGAGCGGGGAAGAGACTTCGAGGTCTGAGAAATAGAGCTTGTCGAAGCGGGTAAGGGTTGATCCCCAGATGAACGCGCCGTTGGAGTTGTCCCTGTGGTACCAGCTGCCCCAGTACGCCATATATTTGTCGAGCAGTTTCTCAGCCACTGAGTCCGGGCTGATTCCGTCCTGCAGGGTGAGGAAGGTCTGGACCATTCCGAAGTTGTCCATCCTCTGCAGCATCCCCTCCATCACTTTCATATTGAGGAAGATGTCGTAGTGCGCGAACACATCGTACGCTCCGAAATCCTCAATCGTGCCGGTGACGGTGTATTGGGTGCCCTGCAGGGAGAATGTCTTCCCGACAGGGTCCTCGCCGCCGAATGCCTTGCGGGCGAAACTCTCCGATACGAGGGCGTCCTGAGCTCCCGGAACCAGCCTCTCCGTGTCGCAGCCGGTGACCCGGTAGTCGAAGAGGGAGAGAAAGTTGGTGTCTATGGCCACTGCCTTGACGGCATAGTAGTCCTCCCCGACGGTAATGTCGGCATCGCCGTAGGCGGAGACTCTGGTCCAGGACTTTATCTCCGGGATGGACGGGAAGAATTCCTCCCCTGTGCCGAGGGTCATGCCGGCTGACTCGCCCATACCGATGGCGTATATCTTGCTGGCCTCACTCTGACGCGAGCCCACGCTGAACTCCGTCCGGGCGTAGAACATCAGCAGGATTACGAAGCCCAGGGCGACGGAAAGCCCCAGCGCCTCCACGACGGAGTAAAGCTTGTTTCGCTGCAGAAATTTGAAATAGGTCTTCATACTGACATTAAATACACTGCACTTTCTGCAAGCATTATCCGTGCCAAGTTGCACAAAGCGCTAATGCTCAGGCTGTTGCCCGCCGGTCTCCCGCCACGCAGTGTAAAGAAATTTTACAGCGGGTGAAAAAAATTCTTACACCGCCGCGCCGGTGCTTCGACAAGCTCAGCAACCGCTCCCCTCGACAGGCTCGGGGGCCGCTTATTCCCAGTACCCGTAGAACTTGGCGATGCTTTCCATGCCGCGGAAGAACTGGCTGAGAAGGTAGCTTTCGTTCGGGGAGTGGATGGTGTCGCGCTCCAGGCCGAAGCCCATCAGGAGCGGGTCTATGCCCAGAATCTTCTGTACCTCGGCTAGCACGGCAATGGAGCCGCCGCCGCGCGAAGGCACAGGCTCTACCCCATAGACC